>JBNJEM010000238.1:0-10645 GCA_051745935.1 Planctomycetota bacterium | reverse complement strand
CATTTGCACCTCGAAAAGCCTTTCCTCAATATGTGAAAACATGTGCAACGGACGTGCGAACGTCCGGGGATATCAGTCTTTTGCCCGTGAACGGTTACCTTCCATCAGAATCGACTGAATAAGTTCCAGCTAATCGTCGCCGAACTGGAATCATTCGACAACCGCCTTGCAGAACGTAGCGTGAAGCGGCTACGATTGCTGGAGGCCGGGAACGAATGATGGGAAATCTCGGAGAAGCAGCATAGTCAAGCTACGGACCGACTCGCCGCAGGATGTTCGCGCACAGTCCATGTCCAACAGCTGGTGTCGGTCAAAAGGACTTGAGTCAACCCCGCCAACTGAACCAGCTGCGCGCGTTTTCAATCGGCGGCTGCAGCTCGAATCGATGATTTGTCGCGTCAGCAACGGAGTTGGCGCCGGTGTCTTGCTGGGAGATGGTGTTGCCTTATGCCGCGCATTGATTTTCAACTGCCGACGGTGATCTGTCGGCTTGATAACGATCATTGCCTCGGGACTTTGCTATCGCTGCCCGAGGTGACCGCATACGGTCCGAATGCGCAAAAAGTGCCGCGAGAGGTCGCGCGAATTGCTGGCTCGGTGTTTCCCAAACTGACGTTGCTGGAGTTGCACCGGCATCGCATTGGCGGCGACTTCGAAGTCCGAACCTTCACCATTGAGTTGCCGCCCCCTCCCGCCCGGTTTTGGACCAATCCTTTGTCCATCTGCTTTCATGCCGTCTGCTGGGAACATGAAAACCAGGCCGCTGTAGCCTATGTTCCGATTCTAGACATCCATGTTGTGTCCCAGCGGCCGGAGGAGCTGGACAAACTGGTTCCTGAACATATTCGTTTTGCGCTCATGCGGGGCAACGCGAATGGCAACCTGCGTGAGCTTGTCTGGCTACAACGCGTCGAATCCGTGGCCGTGGAGCGGACGTCCCGTGTTTTGGAGATCCACACGGCGAGGCAACGGATAGACCAACGTGACGCCGCCGGCCAGGATTCCGTGCTGAAGGAAGTGGCCACCGAATTGACCGGTTCGAAGACACCGGCCATATTCGAACTGGACGACGTGGTCGAACGGCTGGTCGACTGGCTTTATCGCGATACGCCACAAAGCGTGCTGCTGGTGGGCCCGTCCGGTGTGGGAAAGACCGCTGCCGTTCACAAGCTGGCTGCACAAACGCGTTCCAAAGAATCACAGCGACGCCCTATATGGATGACCAGCGGCGCGCGTATCGTGGCGGGCATGACCGGTTTGGGCATGTGGCAGGAGCGGTGTCAGAACCTTTGCAGGGAGGCGGCCAGGCTGAACGCGATTGTCCATTTCGGACGACTCACGGAGTTACTCGAAACGGGCCAGTCCCTCCGCAGCGACGTGGGCATCGGCGAATTTCTGCGCCCGGCCATCGCGCGCGGTGAACTTCTGGCGATTGCCGAGTGCACGCCCGAGGAATTCCGCGTGATGGAACGCAGGTATCCGAGCGCGCTTGACGCTTTCGTGAGAATGGATGTACAGGAACCGGCTCCGGACATAAGCATGTCGATCCTATGTCAAGCAGCCGACGCGTACTGCCAAGAGGAAAATGCCCTGGTCGACGAGACCGCCGTCGCGACGCTGGATCGGTTGCACCAGCGTTATGCCACCTACTCGGCTTATCCTGGCAGGCCACTGCGATTTCTGAAACACCTGTTGGAAGATTCGGCGGCTGGCCAGGCACTGGAGGCGGCTGACGTAACGCGAGCCTTTTCAGCGGAGACCGGGCTGCCGCTGCATGTGCTGGACGACAGCATGCCCCTGGACCTCGAGGCAACGCGCCGCTGGTTTCAGGAGCGCATTGTCGGACAGGAACCCTCGGTGGACATGGTCGTGGATCTGTTGGCCACGGTGAAAGCCGACGTGGCACGGCCGGACCGCCCTCTGGCCTCGTTATTGTTTATCGGTCCCACCGGTGTGGGCAAAACGGAAATGGCCAAGACGTTGGCCGAGTTCTTATACCAGGATCGGCAACGTCTCACCCGACTCGACATGACGGAGTATGCTGATCCAATCGCCGTTGACCGCTTGGTTGGCACGTTCGGCCGCGATGAGGGGCTGTTGACATCCCGCGTGCGGGAGCAACCGTTCGGTGTGGTCCTGTTGGATGAATTCGAGAAGGCCGATCCGCGATTCTTCGATCTCCTGCTCCAGGTTCTGGGCGAGGGACGTCTCACCGACGGTGCAGGTCGCTTGGCCGATTTTCGCAACTCGGTCGTCATCATGACCTCGAACCTCGGCGCTGAATCGTTTGGAAAACGGACGCCGGGATTTGGGAGTACCGCCTTCGCGGACGGAAATGTTCAGGATCATTTTGAGGCACGCGTGCGGGACTTCCTCCGGCCTGAGATGTTCAACCGCATTGATCGCATCGTGACTTTTTTTCCCTTGAGCAAATCCGTGCTGCAGGATATCGCTCGCCGAGAACTGCAATTGCTGCAACACCGAGACGGTGTGCGTCATCGTCGTCTCTCGTTGGATTTCGACGATTCATTAGCCTCTTGGCTCGTGGAGCATGCCTACGATCCACGCTATGGGGCCAGGCCGTTGAAGCGCGCGATCGAGCGTCATGTCCTTGCACCGATCGCCAACGCGCTGAACACGTCACAGGCGGATCGTCCGCTCCGCGCTGAAGTCTCGCAAGCCGCGGAAGGCCTGCGTGTAAGTCTTCGAACCGTATCGTCCGACACTGGAGCACGGAAAGCGACTGTGACGCACAGCCGCGCGACCGAATTCGCTGCTGGTGCGGAACAATGCGTTGAACTGCGACGACGAGCGCAGCGTGTGGACTGCTGCGACGGAATGCGAGAGTTGCGAAATGACCTGTACCGGCTGCAAAAGACGCAGCAGCGCCGCGTCAGAGCGCGCAAGAACTCATATTGCCCGACCGCGGAATTGGATGGTGAGATCGCCCGCCTGGAGTCGCTTGCATCCCGGGCGGGGCGGTCTGTGAATGATGCGGCTGAACTTGAGGATCAGGTACTCGAGGCCTGGTACCTCGATCACGCTGTGAACCTGCGACAAGTCAGAACGTGCATCGAAGACCAGTCTTCGCGGCTTGACCGACTGTCTTTGGAACTGTATGCCCAGCAGTTTGAGCAGCCAGACTACGTGATGTTGGTCGTTTACGGTAAGCTCTCGGAATGGAGGCAACTGCTGGCCCAGGCGTATTACGACATGGCGGTCACGCGCGGATTCCAGATTCAGACCCACGAGATCGAGCCGTTCTCCGAACGTCCTGCCTCGAAGCCCGATCAGATTGTGCTGGGCGATCGCGATTCCAAGAACATTGAAGAGCGCCGACAAGCGAATGAGACGAAATTGCTGGCCAGACAGGTCGAGCAGCCGGGTGATGCACTGAGTGTTCCGAGCGAGAAGTCCATCGGCATTGCGGTTTCGATCGAGGGTCCGTGTAGCTGGTTGTTATTTCAATCCGAATACGGGCTTCATGCGTGGCGCAATGAACGCACGGAGGTGGACTGCTTGGTACATGTTAGTCAAGCGAGGATGCCGGATTATCAACCACCCTTTCGTATCGACCGTCGCAAGGGGATCGGCAGCCAGCCGATCCGTCGCATCTGGAACCGCTCGCGCAAGTTCGTGGATAATCGGGAATCGGGTCGCAGAGTTTTCTGGGACAGTGACTCGCCCGGAGAGACGCTCGACGAGTTGATCAGCCGCGTGCTGAGCGATCGCGTGGAGGAATGGATCAGGTCATGAAGTTCGAGGTTCCCGTACTGATCGAAAGCCGCACCGACAGCACGGTCGGAAAGCCGCTCTATCACGTCCGGCCGCTGTTCTTTGGCGTTCCCGAGACACAGGACCGGGAACTCAGCAAGGCCACCCGCCGACTCGAGCAACAACTGAGACACGATCTGAGGTCATTGGCGCGTTCAGGGAACCACGGGGAGCTGGCTCATTACACGTTTGCCCCGCATGTATCATTGCATTGGTTGGACCTGCAACTGGAGCTGAAGAGCCGCGCGGAGCGGATGCGATCGGCGTTCGCGACGTTCGAACACCGTGGCCGCTTGATCGCCTTTTCGCCCTATCTGCATGACCTGTGGTTTGAAATCCAATCGAACGCGGATCTGCCGGAGCGGGCTCGATCTGTATTGAAACGACACTTTCGCGATCTCGAAAACCAGCAGGACAAGACGCGAATCGACCGTCAGTTGACCCAACTGCGACTCAGAAAGAAGCCCTGGCTGTCGGTCGTGGAATTGGAGATCAATACTGAGGGATCTGGGATACAGCGGGAACTGCGACAGCTGGCCTTTTTGGGCGGAGAGACAGAGGTCGACGGCGCGGAGGAACTCGAGCGAGTGGGGCGATTGTTGAACGAGCTCTATCCCGACGAGCTCGTCCGCGCGGTTCGCCGGGACGGGCTGGTCCAACGCTTGCGCGATCTTCTGGAAGCCGCCGACAATCGTCCCGTCTTGCTGGTGGGCAGCTCGCTGGTTGGAAAGACCGCCTTGATTCATGAAGTGGTGTACCGGCAGATGAGCGGGAGCAAGCGACGAGAGCCCGGCAACAAGAACATACCTCGTCATATGTGGCACATTGCTCCACAACGGATCGTCACGGGCATGTCGTACGTCGGCCAGTGGGAAAACCGCTGGCTGGCAATCCTGAAGCATGTTCGAAAGAGGCGATACGTACTCTACCTGGACGATCTGCTGGGGCTGTTCCAGGCGGGAATGACCCGACAGTCTGACCTTTCCGCCGCTGCCGTTCTGAAACCTTTTCTGGAACGTCGCGAAATCCGAGTCTTGGCGGAAATCAGACTTGAGCAGTTAAGGGTGTTGCGTGAACGTGATCGCGGTTTTCTCGATATGTTCCACATCGTGCAGGTTGAGGAGCCGAGCGAGGAAACGGCGCTGAAGATACAGTTGGGAGTAATCCGCTCGTTGGAAACGCGGTTGGGCACACGATTCGACTTGGAGGTGCTGCCGACGGTCCTTGATCTGGCTCGCCGGTATCAACCGTATGCCGCTTTCCCTGGAAAGGCTGCTGTGTGGCTCCGCCAGTTGGCCGTCAAATACAAGGGCCGCGAGGTCAAGCGAGACGACGTCATTCAGGAGTTTCTCGTCAAGAGCGGGTTGAAGCTGGCTTTCGCGGATACGCGGGGCCAGCTGCGACGCGAGGAGGTCGTCAATGCTTTGCAGAGTCGTATCATTGGACAGCAAGATGCCGTCGCCGCCATGGCTGACGTGGTTTCCATCGCCAAGGCGCGTTTGAACGATCCTGGCCGGCCTTTGGGCTCCCTCTTCTTTCTTGGACCGACGGGGGTGGGAAAGACCGAGTGCGCAAAAGCTCTGGCCCGATATCTGTTTTCGGATGAGTCCCGTTTGCTGCGGTTTGACATGAACGAGTTTGTCTCGCCGGATGCGGCAGCGCGGTTGGTCGGCTCGTTCGATCAACCAGACGGCCTGCTGACCAGTGCGATACGTCATCAGCCTTTTTGCGTGCTGCTGTTCGACGAAATCGAGAAGGCGCACCCGGACGTGTTTGACCTGTTGTTGCAGATCTTGGGCGAGGCTCGGCTGACGGATGCGCAGGGACGGCCAGCGGACTTCAGCAATGCCGTTGTGCTCCTCACGTCAAATCTTGGTACGCGCGAGGCCTCGCGCGACCTGGGTTTCGCCACGAGAGATGAAGGTTCGTCTCAGAACAGGTATTGCAAGGCCGTGCAGGACTTCTTCCGACCGGAGTTCTTCAACCGTTTGGACCGGATTGTTCCCTTTCGACGCCTTTCGCGCGAGGAGATGGAGCGAATTGCCCGCCTGCTTATTGCCGAGGCGATTGGTCGCCAAGGGCTGCGGCGGCGCAAGTGCGTCGTGGACATCTCGTCCGGGGCCCTCGAGCGGATCGTTGATCGCGGCTACGACGCGGTCCTAGGTGCGCGAGCGCTGCGAAGGTCGGTTGAGCAAGAATTGGTGTCGCCGTTGGCTCGCCTGCTGGCGGGAGTCCTCCCGGAGACCCCCACGGTGTTGGAAGTGTTCGGTCGTGGCCGTGAATTGTCGGTGCACGTGGCGCCGTTGGAACAGTCCAACCCCTGGCCAGCAACCGTGCGTCCCACTCTGGATAACTACAGCACGCTTGTGACGCAGTCGCAGACGGCCCTTCACCGCATCTCGGAATCCTGCCAAGCGCGGCGGCCGCCGGGCGAGATACTTGCGAGCGACATTTCCCCGGAACTTGCCACCTACCTGCGTGTGAGGGAATGGATCGAAGATGCCAAGCGGCTGCTGGCCGAACTGCGCGAGTTGGTCTCCGCGTCCAACAGGCGCGAGACAGTACCTGTGATGGATTCTCGTCCGCGTCTGAAACGCACAGGCAAGGGGCTAGGCGGTTGTAGGGAAGGGCGGCAACTGCTCAAGGAACTTTACTCGGCTGAGGATGTTTGCGAGTTTCTCAAGGATCTTTCCGAGGAGTTGGGGCAAACGCGACCGAAGACAGAGGTCGAGCGCCGTGCCGCGGAATTGATGGACCGATTAGCGCTGCTCCACGCGGTTGCACCAGAAGATAGCGGTTGGAAACGCGAACGTGCTTTGCTCCTTGTGCGCAGCGTCAATTCCACATTGGAAGAGCGTTCGGCATTCGCGTGCGACCTGCTGGGGGATTTCTCGCGTCAGGATTTTGGCCTTCAAGATATTGATTGGATGACCGGGTGCCCATTCGTGGACGAATCTGTTGATGGCACTGCCGCGGGGAATGTTGAGTCGGGCAGCGATGTTTCTAATGATGCCCCCGCGACTAGACAGCCCGTGGGATCAGGTGCGGCACGTGAGCGAGCCGATGTCAGAGTCATCTTACTTGAAGGATACCGAGCTGCGCGATTGGCGCCGTTGCACGGCGGTACGCATCTGCACGTTTCCGAGGACGGCGACCTGATCGTCTATCAGGTGGTCGCGTTTCCGCTGGGGGAAAGCGACAGCGTCAGAGAGGTCGTGGACGAGCTGCGTCTCCGGGATGAACAGTGCCGTGACGGAGCTGCGTCCAACGATGCGGCAAGCCGATGTGGCCCGTTCACCTGGCAGCCGGCCGTGACCCTTGCCGATTCATTTCGGCGGTTGAGAATCGACTTTCGATTCGATCGGGCGAGTGATGAGGGGTGGTTTCGCCTGAGCCGCCTCCTCCCCCTGCCCCCGGAACTCGAGGATCGCTGAACAATGGCCACATACCGACTACCTCTTCTTGTCTGGCGAGACGCTCAAAGCGGCTACACCGCCGCGCCCGTGGAGTTGTACTTGGGCCAACCGGACATGGTTGGTTTTTCCGAAAAGCTGTCCACGGCGATCAAGCAGGTGCAATCTTACCTGACGTGGTTTCTGAAAGAATGCCCTTGGAATGTCCCGGATTTTCAGGATCCGAGGCTGACGCACCTGCGTGTGGACATCCGGCCCGAGTATCGCACGGCGCATCGTGTCTATCCGTGTCCCGAACAGATTGAAATCCAGATTCCCTGTGTGCTGGGGCGTCAAGAAAGCGGGCTGTTGCTTTGTTCGATGCCGACACTGGGGTTGATCTTCCATTACTTCGACGACCAGGAGCTTCCAAAGCTGGTGGCCGAAGCCGTGCGGCAGAAACTAGCCGGGAATTCGCCACAGGAGCTTTCCCAGTTTCTGCCGCCGCGATCAATTCAGTTGGAAATGGTCAGCATACGTGCGCCACATGTGTCCTTTCGAACGGACGACGAGCCGCTTTGCCCGACCCTCTTGCACGTCGCGCAGGCCATTGGAAAACCTGACTTCCGTAAGCGGTTTGGACATGTGTGGAAACGCGAGCAGGAGGTTCGGGATCTGGCCCGTCGGCTCGGTGGCGAACAGGCAAATGTCTTGCTCGTCGGCGACCGCGGTTCTGGCAAGACGAGCGTACTGGTGCACGCCGTCCGCGCGGTCGAACGTGAGCGGTCCAAGACGTCTGACGGTGAGCGTCCCGCCCGCTACCGATTCTGGCAGACCAGCGCGGGCCGGCTCGTGGCCGGCATGAAGTACCTTGGTCAATGGGAGGAGCGATGCGAGCAGATCATTTCGGAGCTCAGTTCGATCGACGGTGTGCTCTGCCTGGAGAGTCTGATGGAGCTGACGCACATTGGCGGCGCCGGTGCCGGCAGCAGCGTGGCAGCGTTCTTGGCTTCCTATGTGCGGGACGGCCAGCTGAGGATGATGGCGGAAGCGACCGCCGAGGAGGTGGAGGCGAGTCGCCGCCTCCTGCCGGGGTTCGCCGAATTGTTTCAGGTGCTGCGGCTGGAGGATCTCACCGAACCGGACATGCGCGAGGCGCTGCGGCTGGCTGTCGATCAGCGGGCGCGCGAGGGAAAAGTCGAGGTCGAGGAGTTTCTCGCCGATCGTCTGTTTCAGCTGTTTCACAGATTCATGCCGTACCATCCCTTGCCGGGCGGGGCGGCCGGGTTCCTGAAGAATCTTTTTGATCGGGCACGGACCGAACGTATGGAACAGCTCTCCGTGGCGACGGCACTCGCGCAGTTCAAGCGGGAGACCGGCTTGCCGGAATCGTTTCTGCGCGATGATCACGCCTTGGATGTTCAGGCATTGGAGGCTCGGTTTCGCGAGCAGGTCATCGGCCAGCCAGAAGCCTGCCGGGTGGTCGCGGACGTGATCGCGCGTTTCAAGACCGGACTGAATGATCCGCACCGGCCCCTGGGAGTGCTGCTCTTCTGCGGCCCGACCGGGGTGGGCAAAACGCAGCTTGCGAAAACCGTGTCGCGGTATCTTTTTGGACACGGCGAGATGACCGACCGCCTGGTCAGACTTGACATGAGCGAGTATTCATCGCCATATGCGGCCGAACGACTGATCAGCAAGAGTGACGGAACGCCCAGCGACTTCGTGAGTCGAGTGCGTCAACAGCCGTTTGCCGTGGTGCTGCTCGACGAGATCGAGAAGGCGGCGGCGGAGGTTTACGACGTGCTCCTGGGGGTTCTGGACGAGGGCCGGCTGACGGATCGGTTTGGCCGGACCACGACATTCTGCAACACGATCGTGATCATGACTTCGAACTTGGGCGCTGCGTCCCGCCGTTCCATCGGACTGCGTCCACGATCGGGACACCACTATGAGGCTGAGGTGCGCGCATTTTTTCGCCCGGAGTTCTTCAACCGGTTGGACCAACTGGTTGCCTTTCGCCCTTTACCCAAGGAAGCGTGTCTGGCGATTATTCGGAAGGAACTGAATGATGTGGAACAGCGAGAAGGATTTCGTAAGCTGGGACTGCGTCTGCGATTCGATGATGCCGTGATCGAACGCCTGCTGAAGGTCGGATTTCACCCGCATTTCGGCGCGAGACCGTTGCAGCGAGTGATTGAAGAATCCGTTGTCGCGACATTGGCACGGTTCATCGTGGACAACGCACATATTCGCAATGCCACGGTGCGCCTGGAACTCGGCCCGCAAAACGACTACCGCGTCCGGGCTGATTGAGTGCAGCCGGTGGTACACCCGTAGCCGTTGGCAGTACCAGTCCAGCGACTTTGACCCGCGCCCCGGTGGGCCTCAAGCCCCTACTGTTGAGGGCGATCACTGGCACAAGCGGCAGACGTCGTCAAGTGCTGGAAGTGAACGCGCGCGGAATCATTGATCATGTCGTGTTCTTCGCGCCTTCGCTGCGACGACTTGCCGGGGAAGACAATTCCGTAGCGGGTTAGTCATCTAAAGCAGAAATGAGCGAAAAGCCGTCGGTTTGCTGTCGGCCGATACGACTCGAGGTGAACGTGAGGCCACCTTCACAAGGGGAAGATAGCGATGCGCAAGATAGAGCACGGCAACAGCGGCACTGCAGGACGCGAGGACTCCCAGCATCCGGTTTTTTGTGGGCCGAAATATCTCCAAGTAGAGAAACGCGAAGAGCGGTACGAGAATCACCGAGAGGACGAAGGCGACAACCCGAGCGCCAAGTTCCTGGGAGAAAAAGTGCACAAGTGTCAAGTCAGAGTGTCTGGTCGCTGTCCCCGGCGCGGCGAAGGCGGTGGCTTTGGTGATTCCGGCACTCAAGGGTAAGCTAACCGGCATCGCAATGCGCGTTCCCGTTCCCACCGGAAGTGTTGTCGACCTGACCGCCAATCTTGCGAAGGAGGCCGACGAAGGCGCGATTAATGCCGCCATGAAAGCGGCGGCGGAGGGTCCCTTGAAGGGCATTTTGTGCTACGTCGAGGATCCGATCGTTTCCAGCGATGTGATCGGCGATTCCCACAGCTCCCTCTTTGCCTCCGATTTTACCCAGGTGCTGGGCGGCAAAATGGCAAAGGTGGTGAGCTGGTACGACAACGAATGGGGTTACAGCTGCCGTACGGTGGATTTGGTTGCCAAGCTGGCGTCCCTGTAACCCACCGTAACCCCCCGGCACAGCAGCCGGCCCCGTGATTCGTCGCGGAGCCTGCCTGCTGAATCCGCCGGCAGGCAACTGATCGTGGTCGAGGTAGAATGACTGTTCGGGACGGGCGGCTTCTCAGTGCCCCCCGTCCCACCGCTTTTTTAGACGTGCCTAATTGGACAGCGCCACTTTTGCGTCCCATGGTAAAGCGTAAGCGAGGGCGAGCGTTAGGGCCATTCTCCCTCGCTTACGCTTCGGGTTAAAATGCTTCGTG
>JBNJEM010000237.1:0-10654 GCA_051745935.1 Planctomycetota bacterium | reverse complement strand
CCGGTTCATCTGGCCCACGAAAAACAACCCCGTGTTGTGATCCTTCCAGTCGCCGTCGTAGAGATCACCGGCGATGAGCACGAAGTCGACCTCCCGGTCAATCGCCAACTCGACCAGATTCTCAAGGGCCTGACGAGTCGCGCCTCGGATCTCGTCCACAGGGGCCCCTTCATACCTCTCAAGGCCTTTCAGGGGACTGTCGAGATGGATGTCTGCGGTGTGAATGAATCGAATCATTGAATTGTCGTAACTGTTTTCAGGATTAACGTGCGCCAGGCTTCCTCGCCCGAGAACCGGAAATCTAGCGGACATGGTGCAATTTGTGAGTCACCGTCGTAAGGTTGGAAAAGTTAACGCGCACGTCTGCCATTTAGCTGAGGTGTTGCGAATTGTTGGATTACCAGAACAACAACAGGGGCTGCTCAATCGACACCCGGAAAGGGAAACACTTCGTCGGCGTCTTTCCTCCCGGCCATTTTCAAGCTAGAGCCCCAACTGTGGGGCTTTTGCAGCTTATGACATGAGGCGGTTTTCGCTTCCTGAATCCGCGGACGCCAGCACCCCTGAACGATCTTGCTACAGGGGCGTTGTCCCTACATCGGATTTTATCAAATCTGTCATCCAGCGCCCTCGTCTGCTTCGCAAATTGTCGCCCCCTTTCGGCATAAGGATGTGCGCACGATGTAGAGCTACACGCCCGTTCGAAAGAACGACAGGGAGGGGGCGTCGCCTGTTGGCGTCGCCCTACTTTTGGTGGTTGTCCGTGATGCACGCGATGCCCTGATCGGCAGCCGAGCCAGGAGGTGTAACAAGGCGAGAACGAACTAAGCGGTCCGCGGGACTCCTACCGCAGGCGGGCATCCGCTGTTTCTTGTTCAAGGGATATCTTCCCGTGGCACCGCCATCACTCGGGTAGTGGCAGACCAAATGCGGAATTCTGCTATTTCCGTTTGCCCGTGGTGACACCGCGAACGTCGCTGTTGGGTGCAAGAACCGGATGTCAGAAGGAGTTGAACACGACGTCTGTTGAGGAGGCAGCGAAAAGTGCGATTTCCCTACGGAAGAATACAGAAGAAGCAGGGCAGCTAAAGAGCGCTGGAATTCTATCGCAAACTATGGTTGGTGCCCATTAGGGCACCCCCGGGGCAAACCTTGGTGAGGTCGCAGGTACTTCTGAAGACCGGTCGTGAAACGTTTTCCACCGCCATTTCGCGCAAACATAACGCAGTCCGGCCGTCCAGATCTTACACCCGCCGGTAGTGGATGAGCGGAGCCGTGGGTGGGTTCCTCCACACGCGTGTGGGCGTGGCTTCCATTCAGGAACTTGGCACGTGCCGTGCACACCTGTTCACGTGAGCACAAAAACAGATTGCAGGCCATCGCGCGTTTTGGGGGCCGTTTTGAGCGTCTGACGGGATGGCATCGAAAGAGGTGGATGAAGAGCAGGCCAAGGCGAGCGTTGTCGAGCGGGCGAAGGGGGCGGAGCCGATGGCGAAGCATGGCAACAAGCCCGGCGAAGAGAACAGCAGGAACAGAGATAGTAACACTACCTCTGCTCGCGACCGTGGGGCCGACTACCTCACCCGTCGCATTGCCCGCGACCGTCCCCACCGCCAAGCCTGCCGCATCCGACCTTTCGCTCGACAGATTCCCGCGATCATCGATTCTAGGGCTATTCTGTGGCATTCTAGGGCTAGCCGCCCGCTGGCGGGTGCTTGCCGCTAATGCCCTGGCCTGCAACCGCAAAATACGGTCTTGTTGACGCATCCCAACTTCAATGGTCAAATAAACGGACCGCTGGCGTGGTTGAACGCCCGCGGCCCTCACCACAACCATCCTTTGTGTACAAAAGGAACGTCATGGCTAAACGCAAGTCTAACACGCCACACGTCCGAATCGTAGGCGTTAAAAACCGCACTCTTCAGCTGCGGTACAAAGACCCCGACACCGGTAAAGAGGTGCGCATATCCACCGGCACCCATGACCGCAAGCAGGCCGAGAAACTGCGCCGTGAGCTGCTCCGGGATCTTCGTCGTGGGGATCGACCCGCGCCAACCAAACCGATCAAACAGGGTAGTCTGTCTTGGGACGAGTTTCGCCACCAGTACCGCACACTGAAGAAGTTCCGCAGTGAGCAGGGTCGGGAGAGCGCGGAAGTCCGACTGGACATCTGCGAGAAAATCGTACGGCCCCGCCGGCTGCGAGACATGGCCGACACGCAGACCCTAATGCGACTCCAGGCGCGCCTCGCCACTACGCGTTCCGAGTACACCGTCCAAAGCTACATGACCGCCCTGAGGGCCGCCTTGAACTGGGCTCATGGCATGGGATGGCTTCCAGAGAAGGTCCGCTTTGAGATGATCGGCACCTCCGACGTGGCCGTTCACAAGGGCCGCCCGATCACCGAGGCTGAGTTCCGCCGCATGCTGGACGCGGCGGATGTGGTTTGCGCGGCCCGAGATCCCCGGAGCTGGCAATTCCTGCTGCGGGGGCTTTGGCTTTCCGGTTTGCGTCTGGCCGAGGCCCTGGGCATGACGTGGGACGAACCGGGCACGATTCGTCCCCTGCGGCACAAGAGCGGTTGCGTGGTTCTGGAGATCCCCGCAGGCAAACAGAAGAACCGCAAGGACCAGACGATCCCCACAACGCCCGAGTTCGCGGCCTTGCTGGATGAGGTGCCGGCCGGAGAGCGTACGGGTCTCGTGTTCTCCGTGCGCAAGCTGCACCTTCAGGGGCCATATCATAACCCAAAGCAAGCGGGGCGGGTGATTACCGCCCTGGGCCGGGAAGCCGGAGTACTCGTCTCGGAAACCAAGCCGGCGAGTGCCCACGACCTGCGGCGCAGTTTCGGGCAAAGATTGGCCGATGCGGGGGTACAAGCGCCGGATCTTCAGGTTATCATGCGTCATAAGAATTTCGCGACGACTCAGAAGTATTATCTGCGTCACACCGCTTCGGACCAAGCACACCGGATCGCTAACGCACTTGGGTACGCCGATGCGACCCGTACCCAGAAAAACAGCATCGAGACAACTACCGACAAACCCCGTAACTCGTTATAGGACAGACGGTTAGAACCACATGCGAGAGTGGCGGAATTGGCAGACGCGCTGGATTTAGGATCCAGTCCCTCACGGGGTCGGGGTTCGAGTCCCCGCTCTCGCACTTATTGGACTCACCCTGATTTCCAGGGCCTCACGCGAGGCCCGCCAAAATCCCGAAAATGGGGTAGAATAGCGGGAATAGACGCACAGCATTTGTTGCGCGTCCTCGTTTCAAACGCTGGACCTCCCCCCACCCACGCCGTGACGATCATGAGCGGTGCTCCAGATGCCATGATAGGCCCGCGGATGGCAGTACGGACCCACGGATGAAGAAACGGAAAACGCCGCTCGGCTTTTGTCACGCGTGAGCCCCGTCCGCCGTGTTCCCTTTGTGGTCCTTTCAGTCCCTGAGGTCCTTGATTCGACGCAGGCAAGGACGCAAGGCGCAACAAAACGGGCTACAAGGACCTAAAGTTTTTCCCTGTCCCAGCCCCACACGGGGGGCATCGGCCGCTCGAGGTCGCTCCGGTCCGTGTCAGCCGTTGTTCAAAGCCGGCGGGAACAACGGGTGCGGCAATAGCAAAAGAGCGAGTCCCCGAGTCGCGATGTTGGACAATTCTTCGGGAATCCGCTCCTCCGTGCGGCGAAGCTCCCCGGCTACGATCGAACGAGCTCACTTCCCGATTTGGTTTTGGCACGCCAGTTGCACCTAGTGCAAGGTGGCATGTGTTTCCGTGTCCCACGAGGTCGGAACAGAGAAGAGGCTTTTTTGTTCTGCTTTGACTGAAGAGGCAACCGAGCACGGCGGTTTTTGGGCGGGCTTCAACGCGTCGCCCGCGGTTTTCCGGGTAAAAAGAGCTGGAGAGGAAACGGAACACACGAGAAGGGGCAACCGAGAGGTTGTCGGAACCGCTTTCCGTGCACCCCCGCAGACGCGATAGGAGTCCAATCGGCTTGCGATTCCTATCGCGTCTGCTTTTTTTTGCGCGTATGATTTCGCTACAAGTGTTTCAAAATCATACAGCCTGAACCACTCTGAAGCGGGGGCTCCACTTTCGGTTTTTCGTACCGCTTTAGCCGTTTGGCAGCACTGGACGCCAGTCTTTCCAGCCGGACCTTGGTTGCCGGGGAATCCTACCACGCCCCTCAAATCCACATCTCTTAGAGGGGTTTTGAATTGCATGCGGGGACATGCTAGCAGTGCCCGAGAGGGCTTTCGGCCTCCGGAGCCCATGATTGCGCGGGCGAAATGGGCACGATCAGGGCGGTTGAACTCGCGCGAGAGCCGCGCAGCTTCCCAGGCCGCCCATTCTCACTAAATCGGCCGTATTGAGTTTGGCAGTATTTAGCCGCGAGGAGCGGCCAAATTCCGGTTCTTCCAAGCGGCGATTTTTGATATGCTTCCCCGCCGCAAACCTTGAAAGGAGGCACCGGGCGCACTTTGATGTCCCGATGGCTCGGGGAGGTCCGGCCGAGTGATTCGGGCTCCAAACCCCACGCGGCAAGTATTTCGTTGTTGTGTAGCATTTGTGATGAATTCCCGAGACAAGGCGATGGTCGCGCGGTGAGCGACACCTGTACGCCGAGAGAATTGGTGAAGCTGTTTACAGGCTGTAACAAAACTGAGCGCTCGCTTCCAAACCCCCTGGACTACCGCACACCTGCGTGGATTGGTTAGAGGTTCCTAGTCTCTGTTGAGGGGTTGCGAGGGGCGTTGCCGATCGCCGCCACATCCACGGCGAGTATC
Organism: Planctomycetota bacterium; assembly: GCA_051745935.1. Lineage (GTDB taxonomy): Bacteria > Planctomycetota > Planctomycetia > Pirellulales > Pirellulaceae > JBNJEM01. The sequence goes on along the minus strand of JBNJEM010000237.1, from coordinate 5,863 downwards.
AAGCCATCACACGAAGCAAGAATCGTTTGAAAGACATGTTTCGGATCACCATCATTCAGTATCTGGCCTTGCTGTTGACCGGGTTGCTCTGTGGCTGTGGCCAAACCAAGAGCCGCTCGGCAACGGAGCAATTGCTCATGTCGGACGCTGTCGATCGAGCGGTTGCGGGCATAGATTTCCGGCCGCTGGCGGGGCGCAGCATTTATCTGGACACGCAATACATCAAATCGGTCAAAGGCGGTGGTTTTCTCAACGCCAACTACGTCATCAGTTCGCTCCGCCAGCAGATGCTGGCGGCGAACTGCAACTTGCAGGAGGATCGCGACAAAGCCGACTATATTGCGGAAGTGCGCATTGGGGCATTAGGGACGGATGCTCACAACGTCACCTACGGGATTCCGGCGAGTAACGGATTGAGCTCCGCGGCGTCGCTGGTGCCCAACGCGCCCCCCATACCAGCCATTCCCGAAATATCGATTGCGAAGAAAGAGGATGAGATGGGGGCGTCCAAAATAGCCGTATTCGCGTACCATCGGGAAACTCGCAAGGCGGTTTGGCAATCCGGTTTGGCGCAAGCTCGCAGCGTCGCCAAGGACACATGGATCTTTGGCGCGGGACCGTTTCAGAGCGGGACGATTCACGAAAAACCCCATTTTGCCGGGCAGGAATTGGGCATACCGTTTTTGGCGCCTGCTTCGGACGACGAGGCCCTTGACCGGCTGGAATCGTACGGCCGCGACCTGAGTTTCATTGAATCCGCGGATTCGGTGCAACAAGCTGGGCATGGGGAGCAGGCCGAGACCCCCGAGTCGTCGGAAGACAAGGCGGACTCCGAAAGGCAATCCGATGAATCATGACGATAAGAAACCGCGGATCTTGATCACCCGGCTGAGTGCCCTGGGGGATTGCATTTTGACATTGCCTCTGGCCTGCGCCGTGCGCGACCATTACCCCGAGGCGTTCGTGGTTTGGATCGTGGAACCGTTGGCCGCGAAACTCATTACCGAGCACCGCGCGGTGGACGAGTTCATTGTGGTTCCGAAAGGATGGTTCAAATCATATGCGCGCGTTGGCAAGCTGCGGGGAGACCTGAGGGCGAAACGATTTGACTACGTATTGGATCCACAAAGCTTGACCAAGAGCAGTCTCTTGGGCTGGCTCAGTGGCGCGCCGCGTCGGATTGGGTTCGCCGCCCCTCGAGGCCGTGAATTGGCTACCTGGCTGAACAATGAACGGGTGGAGGCGGAACCGGCGCACCTGGTCGACGCCACGTTAAAGCTGCTGGCTCCTTTGGGCATTCAAGAGCCAACGGTTCGTTTTGAGGTGCCGGCGTGGAGTAGCCTGGAGCCACGAATTGTACGCTACGCGAGGCAAGCCCATCTGTCCGAGGGCTACGCGGTCATCGGTTGCGGGGCCAGTTGGCCTGGCAAGCGCTGGCCGGCGGACCGCTTTGGCCGTGTCGCTCGCCATTTGGGGGAGCAGCACGGTTTGACCAGTGTCGTGACCTGGGCGGATCGCCAGGAAGCGGACATCGCGAAACAAGTCGTCGCCAAGTCCGGAGGGCATGCGATTCTGGGGCCAAGCACTTCACTGCGCGAACTCGCGCTCCTTCAACGACACGCGAGTTTGGTGCTCGGCGCGGACACGGGACCGCTTCATCTGGCGGCGGCCATGGGGACGCCTTGCTTGGGGTTGTATGGTCCCACGCGGGCCGAGCGGTCGGGGCCGTACGGTTCGCGACATGCGATAATCCAAAGTGATGCGGCTCCAATTCGCAACCGCCGCCGGCGCCGCTTGGATGACTCCGCCATGCGCCGGATCCAGGTGGAGTCGGTGTGTGAAGCGTGTGAGAAGCTATTGCGTCGATCCGGAGCGCGGGCGGGTTGGGAGGCTGACGCGGCATGACCGCACTGCCCCCCCAGCCGAACTTCCCGAGCACGCCCACGTATGTTATACCGGTCGCGGATGACTTCGTGCGCCGCCAGTCCGACCAACGGGAGGACGGCTTGCGTCGGGCAGCGTTCCACCCGGACGCATTCGACCGCCTGAAATATACCATCACGGCGAGAGAATCAACGGCTCCTCCAAGTGAATGAAGTGCGTGTCGATGGGGCAAATCGATGTCTGTGGACATCGCGCGTTCTGGTCGGCCCGGTTGAAGTACGCTGGCATGTTTTCCACCGATCAATACGAACTCTTGGATGTAGGAGCGGGGCGAAAGTTGGAGCGATTTGGCCGGTATATCCTGGACCGTCCCGCGCCGGGCGCCACCGGAAACGCTCGCCAGCGGCCCGAAGCGTGGCGAGACGCGGACGCCCGTTTCGCGCGCACGGGGCCCGGGCAAGGAACGTGGTCACACCACCCGGACATGGTCCCCGCGTGGCGGATCAAGCATGGAACGATCGTATTTGAACTCAAATGCACGGATTCCGGCGCTATCGGCGTGTACCCCGAACAGGCGGAGAATTGGGATTGGATGGCCAAGCAGATAAGCAGTGCCAAACGCCGCTTGAAGATCCTGAACCTGTTTGCCTATTCGGGGGGAAGCACCCTGGCGGCGGCGGCGGCCGGGGCTCAGGTCGTCCATGTGGATGCCGCCCGCGCGGCCGTCAACTGGGCTCGACACAACGCCCGCCTGACGGGATTGGAAACCGCGCCGATTCGCTGGATCACCGAAGATGCCCGAAAATTCGCGAAACGGGAGGTAAGGAGAGGGGCGGAGTACGATGCCGTCATTCTCGATCCGCCGACGTACGGACATGGTCCGAAGTCGGAATCGTGGAAATTCGATCAGCACGTCGGTGACCTTCTCCACGCGATCCGATTACTCATGCGTTCCCGTCCAGCGTTCATGCTGCTGACTTGCCACACGCCCGGTATCGGACCGGCCGAACTGACGCGGCGGTTGGCCAATGCCGCCTTTGAAACGTCTCCCGCGAACGTGCTCGCCAAGCACCTGGTTCTCGAGACCCGGACCGGTCAGCGATTGGACAGTGGGGTGGTGGCCCGGTGGCGTCCAGGCCCTTAGGAATACTTGGCTTTAACAACGAACGCAACCATCCCCAGGACAAGCCTGGGGCATTTCTGGGCTTTTTAGGGGCCTGGCGGGGAAGTATCGCCATGGGGCCGTACACGTAGCGTCCGTGCCGAAATGGGGCCAGCGGCCCAATTTTACTGGTCGCGGATGAGAGTTTGTCCGCCGCGAGTCCGACCAACGGGAGGACGGCCTGCGTCGGGCAACGTTCCGTCGGGACGAATCCGACCGCCTGAAAGGTTGAATGCACGAGGATCCTTCGAGGCCGTCGCGCCACGTGTTGGGACACGTTTTGGGGGCCCCAATGGCAGCTTACATTCGCAGCGCCCGGAATGACCGGATCAAAAAAGCCGTTCGCTTGCGAGACCGGCGGGGACGCCAGCGGCAAGGCCGAATCATTGTGGATGGTTGCCGCGAAGTCCATCGGGCTCTGTGCGCCGGGGTGCGTCCCTTGGAGGTGTTCGTGAGCGATGAACACGTGCATGATACAAGCATCCAAACCATTACGGCCATGCTGGCTCCACATGAAATCGAAGCCGCCGTGGTAACGGATAACGTCTTTCGCAAAATCGCCTTCGGGGATCGAACCGACGGCATCGTATTGGTAGCGGCCGAGCCGCGTTTGAGCCTTGAAAAGCTGCGATTGCCCCGCAACTCGCTCATTTGCGTCCTTGAGGGCGTGGAGAAACCGGGAAACGTCGGAGCGATCCTTCGCACGGCCGATGCCGCCGGGATCGACGCCGTCATCATCACCGAGGCGGGAACCGACCTTTACAATCCCAATGCGATACGAGCGAGCTTGGGCGCCATCTTCCACCTCCCGGTTTGCGCTGCCCGGTCACCCGCCGCCGTCCAATGGCTGCGAAAGGAGCAGTTTGCGGTTTTCGCCAGCCGGATTGAGGCGGCCACGCACTACGCCAGCGTTGACTATCGGGGTAAATCAGCCTTGGTGGTGGGCAGCGAAGCGGAAGGACTGACCGATATCTGGACGGGAAAAGAGATCACGGCGGTCGCGCTCCCCATGTTGGGCATCGTCGACAGCTTGAATGTTTCGGCTACCGCGGCCGTACTTTGCTACGAAGCGGTGCGACAGCGCCAATCAGAGCGACCATAGTTGGCCGGGTATCCGCTTCAAATAAGAACCCGCGAGTAAACGGGGTATATGTCATTTCCGCGACGGTGGTTTCCGCGCGGACGTCGCACACGAGTTCGGTTCAATCAATCAATCAGTGGCGCATAGTATGAGTGAGCAATTGTTCTTTGAAGACGTGGCGGTTGGCGACCAGTGGCGCAGCTTGGGCCGCACGATCACCGAGACGGACGTGGTCAATTTCGCGGGCGTAACGGGCGATTATGACCCTTTGCACGTGGATCATGAATACGCGCGGCATGCCCCCTTCGGCAAGCCAATCGCTCATGGTCTGCTAGGATTGTCGTTGCTCGCTGGTCTATCCAGCCAGTCCCCGTGCATGAAAACGGCGGCGTTTATCAGAATTCAAAACTGGGAATTCCACAAGCCGATCTACATCGGGGACACCGTTTACGCGGAAACGGAAGTAACCGACAAGCAGCCGGAAGGTCGGCGCGCCGGTCGCGTCACGTGGCACCGCCGCCTGGTCAATCAAACAGGCGAGGCGCTTCAATCGGGCGTACTGGAAACGCTGGTACTCGTGAAGAACGTGAAACGAAAGCGGCGGAAATCGGAGCCGTCCGCTGAATCCAACTCAACCACCGACACGGCTCAAGAGCCTGGCGAGAGCTGAGCACGCCGGATCCATGCGTCAGCATGCTGTGGATCTGTCGCGCCCCGTCACGCTTCACGCCGCGTGACGGCTATGGGCTCAGGCGCTGGGTCGGGCGCTCCGAGCCGCTTCCAGTGTGTTTTTCAGGAGCATGGCGATCGTCATGGGACCAACCCCGCCGGGGACCGGCGTGATGTGCGACGCCACCTCGCTGACCGCCTCGAAATCCACATCGCCCACCAGCCCGCTTTCCGTTCGGTTGATGCCCACGTCGATGACCGTCGCTCCCGGACGGACCATGCCGGTTCCGATGAAACGCGCGGCGCCGATGGCCGCGACCAAAATGTCCGCTTCCCGGGTGATCTTTGCGAGGTTCGCGGTGCGGCTGTGGCAAACCGTCACGGTGGCGTTGGCGGCTGATGCCCCCAACGGCGAGTCGCGCTGCATCAACATGATGGCCAGCGGCTTCCCGACAATCTCGCTACGGCCCACAATGACCACGTGTTTGCCACGCGTTTCAATGTTTGACCGGTGCAGAATCACCTGGATGCCATGCGGCGTGCACGGCAGAAAACGAGGGCGGCCTTGCACGATACGGCCCACATTCTCGGGATGGAAGGCATCCACGTCCTTCAAGGGCGTGATCGCGTCCAAAACCCGTGCCGTGTCAATGGAAGATGGTAACGGCAGTTGAACCAACAGCCCATGAACCTCGGGAACGTGATTCAACTGGTCGATCAAGTCCAGCAGCTCCGCTTCGCCGGTTTCGGCGGGCAGCTGGTGCAACCGGCTCGCCATCCCCGCGCGTTCACAACTCCGACGCTTGTTTCGCACATAGATCTGGCTGGCGTCATCCCCGCCCACGAGTATCGCCGCAAGACAGGGCACGACCCCGGTCTCGGACGTGAACGTGGCCACCTCCTCCGCCAATTCGGATCTGATCGTTTTGGCCATTCCCTTACCGTCAAGTACCTGTGCCGCCACGAGTTCTCCTCCACTTCCGTCGTAATGTTCGTAGGGTCCCGGCGATAACCGGTCAAAGACCTCGCGGACCACGGATATGCCCGGAAGCCAAAAAACAAACGGG
>JBNJEM010000236.1:0-10679 GCA_051745935.1 Planctomycetota bacterium | reverse complement strand
GGTCGCGAAATCTTCCACTCTTCAATCAAGCACGCGCGACAAACTCGGGACAACCCACTTGTTCTATTTTGTCCGATTTTCGGGTTTTTCATCAGCCCGCCCCAGGCGTGCGCTGCTACGGCAACTCGTCCGACAATCACGACAGGCTGTCGCGGTTGCTCTTCGTTTCACCGGCATCACGACTGACAGCTCGATGTTCTCGAAGGAACGAGGACGGTTCGGGAAACGACGGGCTCCGTCCGTCGCGACTCGCCCCCCCTCACCATCCGGGCCATCGAGGCGGTAATCTTCGGGGTTCGAGTTGCCGTGGAGCAAGGAAAGGGTAACTGCCTCCTTTTGGGCCTCTCAACCACTTGCATCCGCGGCGTTTTACGGTCAAAATCCCCCAAGTATTGGGCACGCGTACGGGTATTCCGATGTCAGCAAGGCCTGGGGCCGCTCGCACGGGAGCGGGAAGGGGAAGGACCATCACATGCGGATATTTCTACAGTGGGGAACGGACGCTGGTTTCCGCTCCCCAGAGTCACGTGGCGGAAGGAAGCGTGAACGGTTTGGTTATGGCTTTTTGGCAATGCGCCGAAGCATCTCCGGCATGAACGGTGGGAATGTGATCGGTGACGTGCCGCGACGCCCGATATCACGGCTATTCGGCATCGGCATGACAAGCGTCGTGGCGATCTTAATCGCCACGTTGCTCACCGGCTGCGACCGGACCGGACGGTCGGGGGGCGGTTCGGGGGAGACGGTGCTGAAGGTGGGGCACGTTCTGGACGCCAAGCACCCGGTTCACAAGGGCATGACACGTTGGTCGGAACTGCTCGAAGAAAGGAGTGGCGGGCAACTCACGATTAAGATTTACTCGAGTGGGCAGCTGGGCCAGGAAAAGGAGTTGATTGAACAACTTCAAATGGGAACATTGGATTTGGCGAAGGTATCCTCGGCGGTACTCGAGAGTTTCGTGCCCGAGATGAAAGTGTTTGGGGTTCCCTATTTGTTCCGGGACGAGCAACATAAGTGGCAATCGTTGCAGACGCCGGTCGGTCAAGAGATCCTTGATGCCTGCGGGGCCAAGAATATGGTCGGGATCGGCTACTATGCGGCGGGCGAACGCAGTTTCTACACGGTCGACCGTCCGATTCGAACGCCGGCGGATCTGAAGAACCTGAAGATTCGAGTGATCAAGAGCCCGATGGCCATCGAGTTGGTGGAGGTACTTGGGGCGTCCCCGACGCCCATCAGTTGGGGAGAATTGTACACGGCGCTTCAGCAAGGGCTGGTTGATGGGGCGGAGAATAATCCGCCATCGGTGGTTTCCGCCAATCATTACGAGATCTGCCAGTATTACTCCCTTGACCGGCACACGTCTCCGATGGACGTTGTCGTGGCCAGCAAGCAGACCTGGGAACGACTGTCCGCCGAGGATCGTCAACTGCTACTGGAGACTTTCGAGGAATCGGTGGATTACCAACGGGAACTGTGGGCGCGGGAGGTGGCGGACAACTTCAAAACGCTGGAGGAGGCGGGGGTGGAAATCATCGAGCCGGATTTGGCTCCGTTTCGCCAAGCGGTACAACCCATGCATGAGAAGTATCTAAAGGATAGTAAGCTCGGACCGTTGATCAAGGATATTCAAGCGGTGGAGCCGTCTTCCTCGGAGTCGAAGTAGGGTATATGCCTGTGTCAGAGTTCCTGAGAACACTCTCGCGATGGCGGGATCACGTACTGAGTTGGTTTCTGATTTTTCTCGTACTGATCATGGTGCTGACGGTTATCTGGCAAGTCTTCACTCGCCTGGTTCTGCGAGACCCGGCCGTTTGGACGGAAGAATCCTCCACTTATATGCTTATGTGGTGTGGTCTGATCGGGGCGGCGCATGCGTACGGGCAGCACGCCCATGTGGGGATGGAATATTTCTCACAGAAACTCGGTCCATTCTCCCGTACCGTGTTGGAGTTGGTCATTACGCTACTGGTCGGGTATTTCGCCGTGCGGGTCATGATCATGGGTGGCCTCAACTATGCGCGCGTTGCATTGATCAATGAACAGGAAACACCAACATTGGGGATACCGGCCGGCTATCTGAACTTGTGTATCCCCCTCAGTGGCGTGTTTTTCCTGAGTTACTGCGTTGAGTTTTTCGTGCGTGACACGTTGCGGCTGGCGCGGGGTCCGCGGCGAGACGCCACGACGTTGGACAAGGAATAGCCCAGGTGGATGCACCGATCATCGTTCTGGTCGTCGCTTTTGTCGTGCTCCTGTGCATGAATGTACCGATTGCCATTGCGATCGGACTGGCCACGCTGTGGGCCATTGGCGCGGCGGGGGAGATCTCGGCGGTCGACATCGTGGCGCCCCGCCTGGGAACCGGGATTGATAGTTTCGCTTTACTGTGCATTCCATTTTTCATTCTCATGGGCCAACTGCTGGGGCGCGGTGGGATTGCCAGACGTCTTATCGATTTTGCCGAAGCGGTGGTGGGCCGTTTTCCCGGAGGTCTGGCTTTTGTAAACACTTTGGCCTGCATGTTTTTTGGCGCCATCTCTGGGTCCGCGGCGGCGGCGGTTTCGTCGGTGGGTGGCGTCATGATTCCGGAAATGAATCGCAAGGGATACGACAAGAATTTCAACATCGCGCTCTCCTCGTGCGCCGCCACCACCGGCCTGCTGATTCCCCCCAGCAACGTGATGATCGTCTACGCACTGGTCACCGGATCGGTCTCGGTGGCGGCACTTTTCCTGGCGGGCATCGTGCCAGGTGTTCTCATGGGTGGCTGCCTGATGATTGCCGCCGCCGTCATCTGTCATCGGAAGCGGTATGGGGCCGGCAAGCGGATCGGGTTATGGGAAACCGTGATCCGATTCTGGCGCGCGTTGCCCGGCCTCCTGCTGATCTTTATCGTTCTCGGGGGGATCATCTCCGGCATGTTCACGCCCACCGAAGCGGCCAGCATTGCCGTCGTCTATGCTTTTATTCTGTCGGTCATCGTTTATCGCGAAGTCAAGCCGCGCGAACTCCCTCAGGTCTTGCTGAAAACCGGAACGACCACGTCAGTCGTTATGCTGCTTATCGGCGCTTCCATGGGCATGTCATGGTTCATGGCGTTCGAGAATCTGCCCGAACACGTCAGTCAGGGTATCAGTAGCGTCGCGAGCAACAAGATCGGCGTCCTGCTGATGATCAACGTCCTGTTGCTGGCCGTTGGAACGTTCATGGATATGACTCCAGCCGTTCTCATTTTTACACCAATTTTTCTTCCGATTGTCACGCTCGTTGGCGTCGACCCGGTCCATTTCGGGATCATCATGATCGCCAACCTTTGCATCGGCCTTTGCACGCCGCCGGTCGGCACGGTCCTCTTTCTGGGCGTGGGCGTGGGCAACGGGAAGATTCATGAAGTCATTAAGAGCTTCATCCCCCTGTTCTTCATGATGATTGTGGCATTGCTCATCATTACCTATGTTCCCGCGGTCTCGCTGGCCCTGCCAAAGTGGTTCGGGGTCTAAAGGGCTGCCAGGAAAGAAGGAGTGTCCCGATGAAGATCGAGCATTTTGCATATCCGGTGGAACACCCGGGAAAGACGGCCGACTGGTATTGTGAGCATCTGGGATTCGCCGTGAAGCGAGCGGCGGACCAACCGGTGCCGGTCCGCTTTCTGGCTGATGAAACCGACCAGGTCATGTTGGAAATCTACAACAACCCCAAGGTGAGCACGCCCGACTATTCAGCGATGGATCCATTGCTTCTGCACATTGCCCTGGCGTGCCACGACGTGCCGGCCACGGCGAAGCGTCTGGTGGCCGCTGGCGCCACGCTCGTCTCCGGCCCGGAAACACTGGAGACCGGCGACGAATTGGCCATGCTGCGCGACCCCTGGGGCCTCGCCATCCAATTGGCGAACCGAGCGGAGCCGATGGTCAAGTGACTCATCGAATCCGTTTCAACAACACGCGGGCCACGCCTTGGCAACCGGCGAAGCGCGGCCCCATGGTGCTTTGATGTCGAATGGGCCTAAACCGCGCGAGCGAAAAGGACCTCGCATAAGTTTGGCCCGGCCAATTCGTTTGTGTCGAACACGCGATTGCCATTTCTTGGCTGGCCCTCAGTCCCTTTTCGTCTTTTCGGGTAACCGTTCACGGCCAAGTATGATCTGTCTGATCAGTCCAAAGCGAGGAACGAATATCGAATATCGAGCAAGGAATTTCGAATGATGACGTTCGGCAGAATACGGATCAATACCGGTGAACTATGAACTCTCTGAAGGCTGTTTGTTTGGGGTTACCGGCGTTGATTAGCGGGTTGTTTCACTCCCGATCTGTGAACGGTTACCGGTCTCTTTCGTCTCTTTTGGCGCGTAACATCGCAGGTTCCCGTCGGTATCCGCCAGGAACAGTTTATTCCGGGCCACGGCCATGCCGTCCCAGACCGGTGGGGCCTCAATGCGCGTTTCCGCGAGCGTTTCACCGTCATCCGGATGAACCGCTCGGAGAATGGCGCCACGTCGCCCCGCCAACGCATCGGCCTGTTTTTGGATTGCCTCTTGCGTCTCTTCCGCGTCAAATGTTTTCAGCGCCTCGGGTTCATCCAAGACGTCTTCGGGGCCGGCCATGAAGATGACGTCACGTGCCTTTGCCATGCCTCGCACGAGAATCGGCGCATCCCGCGTCCAGGCGAAGGTACGGCTTCCAACCGGCACGGCGTCGGGAACGCGTCCCACGAAGCGTAGAGCCTGGCCGACTTTCCCGGGCACCGTTTCCGCTCCCACGACGCTCCCGTGGTTCTTGTTACCCGATGCGTCTTTTCCCTCTCCTTCATCGAAGGAATACTCCAGAACCAACGAATCCCGCGGGACGTTCACGCTATCCGCGTCGGCGGCCAGTGTTTGGACGGCGGCGGGGGACAATTCGGCGTGATAAACGCGAACCTCATCAATGGCACCGCGAAACGGCAGCGCCGTCGAGTAGCCGCCCACCGCGCTGTTTTCATCGGCTCCAATCTGCATGCTGTCAGCCGGGTCTTCGGGAATCAACGAAGGAGCCGCGTCCGAGCCAACTTGCTTACCGTCGATGTAAATCCGCAACTCAGCGTCCTCACCCAGCACGCCCGCCAAATGAACCCAGTCGTTACCGACCTTTTCGGTGGCGGCCGCCGTGGCTCGTTTGCTGTTGGCACACATTGAAAAGTGGGGTTTCCGATCCTGGAGATAAAGCGAGTATCCGTGTATGCCCCCGCCTCGAGCAATGATCACGCCGCTGTCTCCCTCCGCGCGCACCCAGGCCGAAACGGTGACCGGCTGTTTGGCCGGATTCAAACTTCGTGAGTTGTCCACTCGCACGATGGATCCCTGCTGCTTTTCTTTTTCCCGTTCTACTTTCGCGTTGGGGTCACGTGGCGAGGCGAAGAGCTGGAATTCCAACGGTACGGTCCAACGGTAGTACTTCATTTTCCGGCCGAAGCCGTACACATGGGTATCATCCAAGACCAGGATCTTCCCGGCCGGGGCCTGACGCCCAGCCAGGTAATAGCTGTTCCATCCCCCTTCGAATCCGCGGCCGTACAGCCAATAGGAGCGGTGGAACCACGTGTCGTCAAGGAATCCGGCAGCGGCGAACAAATGAGCTTCCGATCCTTCCTGGACGGCCGCGTGCGCCCCGACCTCGCGAGCGCCCCGCGGGGCAATGCGCTTTCGTTTCCCTTGCATATCAAAGACTTGAGACCGCATGTAGAGCCGTTTACCGTCACTGGAAAGTACGTCAGGCAATGCCACGGGCATGGTTAGGCGTTGGACGTGTGTCTGGATATCCTTTCCAGATTCCGGATCCGTGTCATCCAAAACGTCTTCGGATAGAAGCTGGCCGCTTCGCGCATCCAACCGGCACAAGCGCAAACCGCCATCGAGAAACAACGAGCGTCCCGCCACGGCGTATACAACCCCATCTTCGACCAGGACGCTGCCATGTACCGGCCAACGGGATTCGACCTGTTCATACGAGACGATGCGGACGTCGGCGGGGGCGGCTCGAAACCGCCAGGCCAACTCGCCGTTTTCAACATCCAGGCAGTAGATCCAACCGTCGGCACACCCGAAAATCGCGGCCTCTCGGTAAATCGTCGGCGGCGAGTCCACTCGGCCTCCCGCCGTGTAGGTCCACAGCTCGCGGCCCGATTCCACGTCCACCGCCTGGACGGTATGGTGGTCGATTTCGCAGACGAAAGCCGTGTCGCCGGCCACGGTGACCGCGCTGAGCGGCGGAGAGAACTGGGTACTCCACGATTTTGTCAGCGCCGCGGGCATGGACGCGGGCGTGGAGCCACGGCGTTCTCCATCGCGCCGGTAAGTCGGCCAATCAGCGGGGGCGGACGGCGCGGACTCGCGATCCCGCACGCGTTCATAAGCCGGCCCTCGTTTCAATCGGGAACCAGTCGGTTCGGGGGCTTCCGAACCGGTTTTCAACGCGTTAAAACCGTACAGTTTGGATTCCGGATAGCAGGCGCAAGCGTGCGGCGGCGCATAGAGCATGCCGTTGGCCGGCATGACTCCATAGAGGCAACCGCCACGCACCCAGTGATTGATGTTCCATTTGCCGGTATCCGGGTCGATGAACTCGATCCCCGTGCGCGACATCATCAGGAACCGGTCAGTGGCCTTGCCGCGGTAACAGCGGTGGTGAAACCAATACGTATCGATTCCCGCCGACTCATACGACGCCCGAACCTTCCCGGTCCGGATGTCCCGCCCCGTGAACGCACCGGGCATTCTGCCATTGGAAACCCCGCCGTACCACACGGTTCCGTCCAGCACCAGCACATCTTCGGGCGAACTGTAGCCGGAAGGGGGATGGGATGCGTCCCACAGCGTCTCCCCGCTCTCGGCATCGAGCGCCGTGATCGTGTCCGATTTCGTCGCGCCTCCACTCGACTTCACCAACCCGGATTCCTCGCCGCCCGCGAACAGGACGACGCCGGCTCGGGCCACCAACGTGGGCGCGAAAAACGACATCAACCGCTTGACCATCGGAAGCGGTTCGGACTGCCAGCGGCGACTGCCGCTTTGGGCGTTCACCGCGACCACGTGCTCGCCGTCGTAAAAGAACACGGATTCCCCGGCCACGGCCAGCGTCAGGGGCACCACGGGACTCGAATGCCGCCACAGGGTGCGTCCCGATTCGGCCTCAACGGCCATCACTTTAACGGGTTCGCCGGTCCACCACGGTTTGTCGACCGCCCGCCGGTTGGTGTATTTCTCCACATTCATCGTGGGGTTAACGACCACGTATAAAACGCCGTCGGCGTAGAGAATCTCTTCGGTCCCCCGCGTCTGCTCGTACGTTCGCAGCGTCTTCCCGCTCTGCGCGTCCACCGCGGTCACCGGTTCATTGATGCCGAGGGTGGCGAACACCATGTCGTCGCCCGCCACCAACCGCCGTGGAAGCTGCGCCGGGCCGCTCTTGAGCGGCCACTGACGCGTTTGCCAATCAGGAATATCCCTTTTCCACAGCACCATGCCGCTGAACGCGTCGCGGGCAATCAGTTTCCAGCGCGAGGGAAGTATGACACTGGCCGTGGCCCCCTCGTCAAGGATGTAAAACATGCGCCCGTTTGAAGACACCAAAGCACTCATACTGGCCATGCGGTCGTGGTGACGCGCCCATCGTGGGCTGCCCACCCATTGTAGAGATCGAGGCACGCCGACCTCCCGGTCGTGGGCCACGGCATTGTTGCCGGGATCGTGGAGGTAATGACTCCAGTCGTCGATCGTCTCCGGCCACGGCATGACGATCTTTCGCCAATCTCCATCCTGCTTCAGATACGCCACGCCGTGAGGAGAGAGTACGCGTTGGACTTCCGCCATGGGTACCTGTTTCAGGTCCTCGGAAACGACCAAGTTGACAGCGCCGTCGGCGTACGGAAGGCGGGCGCCGTCGAACGAGTCCACGGCGACCGGCCCGTACACGCCCTTTTGTCGAAGAAACGCTCGCGCCCTTTCCATTTTCCCGTCGTCCACGGTCAATCCATGCACCAGGCACCCGTCATTGCGATGAAGAGCCGCCGTCACGGTTCCATCCCCGCAACCAACGTGTACGATCAGTCCTCCCTTCACGCCCGCCTCGTTCAGTATCTCGGTCGCCAGCTTCGCGTCCGGCATCGCGGCGTGGAGCGTGCCGCAGAGCAGCAACAACCACGGCGTGACGGCACATATACACGCGGTTTTCTTGTCGAACATCACGGTCTCCTTGGGTTGTAATGACGGGCGTTTGATTCCGTACTATTATATTTCAGGCGGTTGGATTCGTCCGGGTGGAAAGCTGCCCGACGCAAGCCGTCCTTCCGTTGGTCGGACTCGCGGCGGAGAAAGTCATCCGCGACCGGTATAGTAACAATCGTACACGCGAAAGCCAGCAGCGAGCATTTTGCAAGGAAGCACAAAGTGTAGCCGTTCACGGGTGCCGCTACATGACCTGGACACGCAAGGCCCCCATGGATGCCACGGGCTTGTCCCGTGGTGGTTCACGCTCGCCGCTACAAACCGGCCAGACACACCACGCCTGCCCGTCGGTAGCGTGGAACGTAACGGACCACGGGACAAGCCCGTGGCATTTGCAGCTTGCCCGTACCCAGATATCCATATCGCCCGTTGCCCGGGGACAACCGTGTGCAGCCATCGCATAAGCCCCGACCAGCAGGTACTCAACCCCGGCCTCGCTGAACGCGGACAAAATATCTTTGAAATTCTTGTTCAACATGATCTTTCGCCCCAGGCACGAAGGCCCAGCAATCCTTGGTGAGCGGCCAGACCATGAGCAATCGCTCGGCCGGCGTGGCGTCGTCCACGACGCCGGAATCATCCACGGCATCGAGCGTCAGCTTTCGTTCGGTCGTAAACCCAGGTCGTACTGCACGTTCCATGGCTTCAATATATACCGGTCTCGGATGACTTTGTCGGCCGCGAGTCCGACCAACGGGAGGACGGATTGCGTCGAGCAGCTTTCCATCCGGACAAATCCAACCGCCTGAAATATACCTCGGATAACGACAAAGCCAACCCGCCGGGAACAGGCCGGCGCCAACAACGTTGTTTTGAGGGCACGCTCAACTCGCCGGCCTGTTCCCGGTCGGGTCGAGCGACTGGTTAGGCCAGGGACTGGGAGAATTCGAAGACCGGGGTTTCTACCACACGCGCCGGTTGCTTGCTCTGCCACAAGATTTTCTGCAACCGCTCAACGGTCTCCGGTGCGAAGAAACGTTCCCCCGTGCGCATAGACACCCGGGCCGGCACGTTTTCGACGACGATGAAGCTCCCGGCGGTTTCCAGCATGTACGTGACCCGCCGCTCGATGAATTCTTCTTCCGACCAGTTCACTACCATTTCAGCTTCTCCGCTGCCTGAATTCCCTCCATTGTTCCGGGTCTGGTTCATACACGGTTATGATCTTGATCAAGGGTCGTGACGGGTAACTGCATGAAACGTGGAGCGGCCGCCCGCTCGTGGTGAACCCCAGGATCAAGCAACTCGGGCCATACTTGTCGTTGGGATAGTGCTCGATGACTTCGCCGGCCTCAACGGCTTCGCGCAGCTCTCGCACACTGATGTGTCACAGGATGCTCTGATCCACCGCATGTTGCGAGTACTCGAAAACGTCGGCCCGGACCTTTTCACGGATCTCTTCGGTCATCCTCATTCGCACATCCTACTCCGCTCGACCCGGCGAAACAACCACGAGCCGACGGCCAGATCACTCGCTTGGCCTAAGCCGACCGCGGACGGCCCGCTCCGCGAGCGCCCCGAGCACAGCACCGACGGCCAGACCGACAGGCCCTGCGCCCATCGGGGCAATCGGCGCGCCCGTGACCACAGGCCTGCCGGTCGCATCCGCGGTGGTGCGCCAGTGGTACCCGCCGAGCATGTGTCCGGCGAACAGACCGAGGAATACGCCGGCGACCGCCCCAATGATCGCTCCCCCGAACCGACTGGACACGGATCGGCCGGTGATGCGGATGACCAGGCCAATCACCACCCCCGCCAGCAGCGAGCCGCCCCCTTGGCGCATCCAAGATGCAGCGCCGCCGATAACGCGAACAACCCCCCGCGCAAGTGCGACCCCACTGCCCCAAGCAATTCCCTCAGCCGCTCCACCCAGCGGGCGAGACAGCACACCGCATTTACGATGGTCCGACGATCGGTGGGCACCAGCCAAGGCGTCGTTGTTGAATTTCTTGTTGTGTTATCGCCTCATTCGTCTCTACGCGGAACGGGGGTAGGGCAGCGCCGGAGCGTACCACCAAGTGCTTGCCCTCGACTCGCATGCCGGCATTGGAAAGTGCGGCGGTGGAGTCCGTGCCGGACGGCTGATACGGGTTTTGATCCAGTCGCGATCCTCGGTCAGGCGCACCCATTGGTTCGATCCCCCTCTTCAATCAATCTCTCTACATCTTCGAGAAGCTTGCCCAGGTCTTCTTCAATGATGCCCCACACGATCCTGTCGTCAATGCTGTCGTAGCCGTGTGCGAGGATATCCCTGAACGACACGATGTTTCTATGCTCCCGTATCATGTTGAGTAGGGTCGCATTGTCCCTTCTAATCCTGTTGAGCGCTTCCCCTATAATTTCGAACTTCCGCTCAACGCCACTCCGGAGCAGTTCATCCTGCTCATAATCGTCAAACGTCTTGCCACGGGCGAAT
>JBNJEM010000235.1:0-10681 GCA_051745935.1 Planctomycetota bacterium | reverse complement strand
CCTTTGGGTCATGCTTCAGGCTGAGTATCGCCGGGAGGACGATCTGTCGGCGGACACCCAGGATGCGTTTGCAGGGGCGACGCGGCGCCACCTCCAAGGCACGGCGATGCTGCTTGACGATTTGCGTTCAACGCACGGGAAGACGTTCTTGAAACGCGAAGCGCGCCAGGTTGAACGAATCGCTGAATCTATTGCAGCGGAAAGCACGTCCCTCGATCAGTGGCGGGCACACTACCAGCGAACGCGAGCGCTGAAGCGTCACGTCGTCCTGGCGAATCCACTGCTGGATGAATTCCAAGAGCTCTTGTTCGTCAAACGCGTGCCGACCTCCTATAGCCACTTGGTGATGCAGTACTATGGTTGGCGAGCGCGGCCTGGTGGGGGGCTCTTTGTGCTCGAACGTCCGGGGTACTCTCTGGCTTGTCGTGATATTCTCGATGGGCATCTCGAAGGCGGCAACGTGCTCGAGCCGCGGCTCTCTTACGATGGCCAACAGATCGTCTTCTCTTTCGTTGACGGCGCCGAGGCTGAATACGATCCGGCCAGAATTGGCAACGACGACCCTAGTGACGCTGGCTACTATCACATCTATTCGGTCGGCATTGACGGCAGCGATTTGACGCAGTTGACGGACGGAGCGTTCGACGACCTCATGCCCGCGTGGCTCCCCGACGGGGGTATCGTGTTTATGTCCACTCGGCGGCGTGGCTATGCGAGGTGCTTCGGAGCTCAGTTCAGTCCACGCTGGGATGTGTACACGCTGCATCGCATGGAGGCCGATGGCTCCCGGCTGCGTACCCTCTCTTTCCACGACACCAACGAGTGGTTTCCAGCAGTGTCCCACACCGGCCATATCCTCTATTCCCGATGGGATTACATCGATCGAGATGCAGTCACTCACCAGAACCTGTGGTCTACGCGGCCCGACGGTACCAATCCGGTGGCGGTTTGGGGCAACGCCACGTCTCGCCCCCACTGCACCTTCCAGATCCAGCCGATTCCCGACAGCACGAAACTCGTGTTTACCGCCTCCGCCCACCATTCGATTACGGGCGGCTGTCTCGCTCTCGTCGACCCGTCAGTTAGCAACAATGGTCAAGCTGCCATCGAACGAATCACGCCGGAGGTTGCTTTCCCCGAGGCCGAAACGCGGGATATCCAGGAGTACTACGCGGCGCCCTGGCCGCTGTCGGAAAAGTATTTTCTGACGGCATACAGTCCGGAACCACTTGTATGGGAACCGGGGGCAAATGATGCCAACGCCTTGGGAATTTACTTGTTGGACAAATTTGGCAATCGCGAGTTGATCTATCGTGATCCTCGGATCGGCTGTACCAACCCTCGTCCGATCACTCCGCGGGAAACCCCGCCGGTGCTTCAAAGCTCGTTGCCCGACAACGCTTCACCGGTGGGCGAGATGATGCTGGCTGACGTCTACGAAGGGCTGGGCGACTGCCCTCCGGGAACCATCAAGAAGCTTCGGATCGTGCAGATTTTTCCCAAAACCACCCCCGTGGCTAATTCGCCTCCCATTGGAATAGCCCGAGAAGAAAACGCGCGTGCGATCTTGGGGACCGTGCCTGTCGAGGCGGACGGCTCGGCCCGGTTCCTTGTTCCCGCCGAGAAGCCAATCCTTTTTCAGGCCCTCGACGAAGACGGCTTTGCCTATCAAACCATGCGGACGATCACCTATCTCCAACCGGGCGAGCGGTTAAGTTGCGTCGGCTGCCACGAGAACCGAATGTCAGCGCCATTGCGCAAAGGCACGCTTGCTTTCCAACGCCCGCCGTCCGAAATTGATCCGGGGGAGCTCGGCGGCAAGCCCTTTTCTTATATGAATACTGTACAACCCCTGCTCGACCAGCACTGCGTGAGTTGTCATGGGGGGGGCAAGACGGAAGGAGATATTGATCTGACGGGCGTTCCCCATAAGGGTTTCAGCCAATCCTATTGGAGTCTCTGTGGCGACCATGATTTCTGGGCCGGTGGCACGAATCCTAAGAATGCGGCAGAGGCCCTGGTTCCCCGTTTTGGTGGCCGCAACCAGGTGCAGATTACGCCGCCCGGGGGACTTTATGGTGCCCGGGGCAGCCGGCTCATGACAATGCTCGAGGACGGGCATGAGGACGTGAAGCTTTCCCCCGAGGAACTGCGCCGCTTAGCAGCATGGATCGATCTGAACGCCATCTTCTACGGGGTTTACCTTCCGGAAGACCAGGCCCGCCAACTTCGTGGCGAGGACGTCCCCATGCCCGAAATCCAATAGAAGGACACGGTATGTGGCCGGGAAGTCTGCTGGCGGGTAGCTGTGTCGTTCCCTGGAAGCGGACGAAAAACTGCGAGAGGAGTCACCCACCCTTTGCATTTTCAGGAGACGGCACCGGATCCCAGAGGTTTTCCGTGCGGCTCTTACCCCGAACTTTCAGGCACCAGAAGCGACCGCGGCAAGCATCCTCGCGATTCGCGCGGCGGGCAATATTCTCGGACAATATCGCCATAAACCACGAGATACTGCCGGGCTGCTTCCGCGGCGTTTTGATTCGCTTCTTGTCCTTGGCCAATGCCTGGACCCGCCGTTCATCGGGCACCGGCAGCTCGTCGGTCATGCACTTGGCCAGCTTCCTGATGGTCAGCCACCGCCGAGCCACCTCCACGGCGGACAATCGCTTGGCGGCCCCAGGACAGGGTCGAAGCACCACGTGCAAGTGGTTTCTCATCTCGCTGCGAAACTCGATGTCGATCGTGAACAGGCCCGCCAGCTGTTCTTCGAAGAGAGTAGGGGTCAGGTCCGTTCCCGACATCGGTGTTTCGGCGGCAAAGCGAGTCGACATCCAAGGCCAACACCACTGAGTAGTTCACTCCATCTGATCCCACACCGGCCGTATCAGCACCAGAAGGATCACCAGCCCAACCAATCCTGACAGGGACAAGGCGATCTGAAACGCCTTAATAAGGAGCACAAAAGCATGAGGTTCGCCTGCTGGAAGTGCTTCCAGTACCCCAAAGCCCACCATATTGATCGCGGCGGCTACCAAAACCGAGGCGACGAAACCATAAACGCCCCACATCTTCCACTTCCAGATGCCAACGACGAATACACAGTTGGCCAGCGACAGAAGTCCGGCCATTCGGGCCAAACCCGGTGGGAAACCGTCCAGTGCCGTCGATCCTGCAAACAAAGTGCTAAACCCGCCCCAAAGATTGGCAACGAGCACGACTACCAGAAACACCGTCAGGCAGCCGCCCCTTTTCCTCGGTTGCGATTCGCCCACACTCATTGGGAGCTCCCTTTGTCAGCAAGGTATACCATCGGCCCGGGCGCCCGCGCCTACGGGTTACGTCCCAAACACGCAAAAACAGTCTCTCCGCTTGGCCCCACGCCTCCACTCACGACCGCTCGCCTGGTTCTCCCTTGGGCTCATCGCGATTGGGGCGTAGCCAGGGTCGCTGGTCGATGGGTACGTCTCGCAATGGCAAAAAGCTCTCGCATGCTTTCCGGGCCGCTTCCAGATCGTAGCCCCGTTGCTTCAACCAGTTGACCACAGGAGTATCGTTTTCCGCTCGGCCCTTGCTCCAATTGAGCCGTCGGCCGACCATGAACACCACGTCGATGCCGCTCTTGTTGACCAACCGCGGATTGGCATTGGCCTCGAGGAGCACCAGCAACGAATCATAGCGGCGATGGCGTTCGGCGAACATCGCCGGCGTGTCGCCGTACAGGTCCTGATGATCGATATCGGCCCCTACCTCCAATAACAATCGAATGCGTCTTTCGGAGTTTTCGAAGGCCGTCACCGCCGCGAAAAGCGGCGTCCACCCGTGACCATTCTGCAAGTTCGCATCGCCTCCGTGTTCCAAGACCAGCTTCAAGTAGTTGTCCATCGAGACGTCGTGAAAAATACAGGCATGAGACGGGCTGGGACCGGCTGCGAGAAACGTCACCGAATCACCGGTATAAAATGGGTAAATCCTTTCTGTCAACTTCACATTCGGATCGGCCCCATGCTCAAGTAGCCGTCGGAAGACCTTTTCACCCATGGGAAAGGCCCAGAGAAAGGGCGTCATATTGCCGCAGCTTCATCATACACCCGACGTCCGCAAGTCAAGGAGCGTGGTTCCCGAGGGACTTCAGTGCCCAGTAGGCGGATCGCGTGTTTGCGATGGTATCCAGTTTGCTCGCTTCACGATAGCGAACCCGCATGGCTCCGATCAGTTCATTGGCGGTATCGTGGCTGATTCTCTTGTTCATCGGTCCCTCTCGAATGTTAGAGCAGATGAATAAGACAACGCCCAGCCCCTTGCGGGACGGAAGCGGGAATACTAGTCAAAGGCTGGTAACATTTCAATGAGGCAACGACCCAATTTCGGTAACATAAAGTGTGAGTCAATGTGAAGCTAACAAGTAATTATCGCCGAACAGTGGAGATTATTTTTGCTCGTGGCAGCGAATTCCGGTATCGTCCCGCACCATGAAACTTCAAGAAACGACTGAATGTCCACACTACAAGATGCTCGCTCGGGGCGTTGCCAAGCTTGAGGAACAAATGGCCCCGACGCCTTCATTAAGAAGAACGGGATCGCCTCAGTTCGTGCCGTTGACAATCTCATCCTTCTCGGGATTGAGCCAGTATTTCAGTCCGAAATCGGGATCAGCGGTCACTTTGAGTTCAAATACGAATCCGTCCATGCCTGACAGATCACTAAAACCGCGTTCAAGGATGACCTGGACGAAGTCGCCGCTGTACTCGACAAGTTTCAATCTCTTCTTCCCAGTCGCTGCGTTCGATGACGTCGGTGTTGTCGCTATCGCAGTCGATGTCGAACCGATGGGAGATCATTGTTCCCGTTCCGCGGATCCAGCGGGTGGCGATGGTTGCAGCCAAGGCCGCTGGTCGGCCGGGAGACCGTAACATGGGTGACGCGGGTCAGCAGCCCTCGCGGCAAGCGTGCTTCTCGCGGCGTCGAGGTCGTATCCTTGCTGCTCCAAGAAGTCGCACACTCGCCTCAGATCTGGAAACAACCCGGGTTTCAAGTGGCGCGAGCGCTTCGCCACCAGCAGGACCACGTCCTGGCCGCCGCCCCCGGCCACGATCCGACAGTCCGCGCCGGCCTCCAGGAGCACGATCAAATTATTGTAATGCCAACCGGTAGCCCTCATCGCCGCAGTGGTTTCTAGATCGTCTTGATGGTTGATGTCCGCGCCGGCCTCCAGCAGCAATTGGACCCTTTCGGCGGAGTTTCCAACGCCGGTGGCCGCCCCAAAGAGTGGGGTTCTGCCGGATGCCGTTTCTAAGTTCACGTCCCCTCCATGCTCCAACACGAGTCGGAGATAGTTGTCCATGTTAATATCGTGGAAATTGACGAGCAGCAAACCGCTGGCGTAAGCCGCCAGATAGGTCACGCTATGTGTAGGGTAGATCCCCGCCCGTTCAAGCTGCCTGCTTACTTCGGGATCTTCGGTCAACTGGACATTCGGATCGGCGCCGTGTTCCAGAATGCGCTGGAATACTTCCTCGCCCATGGGGAAGGCCCAGAGCAGCGGCGTCATGTTCCCGCGTCCCTTGGCGTTCACGTCCGCGCCCTCGGCGATCAGTTCGTCGATCTTGGCGAGGTCCTTGGCCTCGATCGCTTCGCACAGGGCGAGGACCTTCTCGTCTGTGAAAAAATCCTCGGCCTTCCAACCCACGCGCTCGTGCGGCGGACCTTTCGGACGCGGTGGATTGGCCAACTTCTCTCGAATCTCGCCCAACTGACCTGCGACTTTCCGAAGTTCCTTGGCCTCCTTGCCGCAGGATGCGAAGAACGGCATTGCTAGCAAGGCGAATAAGACCGCGATTCTCAGATCTGGCATGATTACGCTCCCTGGTTATAGATATGTGCGTAAAGACAATCGGCATAAATGCCATGAGCCGTCACCATCGTCGTCAGGATGTCCATCACTCCCGAAATCGTCGTGCCAACGCCCGATCCTCCCAACACGCTGATCACGCCCCCCACAAGAACCTTGAACACACCGTTTGCCATTTCAATGTCCAAGTCACTATCCAGCGTCACCCGATCGCCCACGGCGGTCGGTACGTTGACCAAGATGTCGATCGTGATATCCCCCGCGTCCTGCAGGTTGTTGAGGATGTCCCAATCCACGACGTAGGCCGTGATCAAATCCTCCCCCTGGCTGTGCATCGCTTCATCGCTCAGCCAGAGATAGGGTTCAAGCGAATTCGGGTGCAACCCGGCGGCATTGAACGTCGCGGCCCGAACGTCGCTGACCATGGAGGCGGCGCTGGCCAATCCGCCACCGAGTGAATGGCCCGTGATAACCCACGCGGACGGGGCGGTCGAGGTGATCAGCGTATCCACGCTCCCTTTTCGCCAGTGTTCAAGTTCGTTCGCGATTCTAGTCGCTGTTTTGTACTGCTCGGGTGCATTGCCTAGCCCTTGCTGAATATTGTTATACCAATCGTCCCAAGAGGTGGCATCGGTCCCCTGGAACGCGAGGATATTCTTCCCGGAAATATGATCGTGGTAGACGCCGGCCGCGAAACCCGTGTCCTCGTTGTCCACGGTTAGGTCTTCTACGTTGGAGGCCTCCGGATCGTCGCTGACATTGAGCGCGGTCAGTTCTTTGCGCGTAAGCGGCTCTAGAGCGGCTCTAGACAGAACTGCTGGAGATCGTTCCTTTTAGCTGGTCAACGAGTCACTCGCCTCCTCGCTGGAATTATCGGTTCCGATCAAGACCGCATCTTGCTCACCGATTTTGATCATCGAGAATCCTTTCGTGTCAAATCAGCCCGTGCTCCGACGCCCGTCGTTCCAACCGAACTTACACGAAGGTTCTCTCAAAAATCGCTTGCCGATCCAGCTCAACTTACCCAAAGTGTGCGCTGGCCCTGGGTAGATGCCGTGTCTACCGCCCCGGACTTCAAAATAGAATCCGCCTGATATTAGTCTTCAACCTCTTTACCGGAAAAGGGATGGACCAACACACCGGACGCAGTCTCGGGCAAGAACTTATCCTGGTATTTGTTTCCCCAGTTTTCGGCAAAGGGATCATAATCCACTCGATCGAGATCAATCCCCAGTTCTTCTTGATAGGGTGCCTTCACTTCGGATTTCATCTCGTCCAATTGGCCGCGCCCGGAAGGTTCGTGTTCGGATAGCCAGTCGATTGCTTTCAGGAAGTACACGACTTCCGAAAGACGGCTTCTTTCCAAGGAAACGCTCTTCCACTCATCGGGCTCGGGATCGCGGTTCTCGCTTCTGGCTTCCGCTTCGGCAAGCGAGACAAGCCGTTTCTTCACCAGTTCAGGATATAAGCCCGAATAGAATTCTGCGGATTCAGCCAAGCAGGAGAGCAATGTGTCACCATCCGACGATTCATGCTGCCGATTCGCTCCGGCGCACAGAAGCATGTAGACCATGTTGTAGTTGTGCCCCTTTGCGGCGGCAATCAAGGGCGTCCACTCATCCGGCCCCTTGTACTCGATGTCCGCGCCCGCCTCGATAAGCAACGCCAGGTTCTCTGGAATTGCCGGAGCTGCGACCAAACCGTTGTACGGGGAAGGATACACGACGAAGAACACGACCGTAACGCCTGGCTGCTCATATTGCTTTGTTTCCACATACCAGATGGGAATGGGCTGATTGATATCCTCCATGTAATCGAGGAGAAGAGGAAGCACCGTGAACTCTTTAGTGTAAGCGTTGCCTGTAGGAAACATAGCTGCCTGATAACACACCGAAGATCCGGAATAGACGGTAACTGGCGACCAAGGGAATCTAATGGAGTCCGATAAAGGGATCGTGGGATCCGCGCCGAGTTCAAGCCATTTCTTCAGGTCTCCTTCGAATTCGTCGAGCAAATCCAGGGATTCCTCCTTCCATGCAGCATAGTCCTCGGAAGACACGCTGGAAGAGAACGTCATCCCACCTACGCCTCTGTCGCGATACTTCCACAGAACCTCAAAAAGCTCGAGATTCAGCAAAGGAAACGCCTCCCACATCAGGGGCGTCATCCCATTCTTGCCTCTTGTATTGATGTCCACACCCTCGTCAAAAAGCTTTTCCACGGCGGGCAGATCGCTGCGTTCCATCGCGTAGCACAACTCGACGACCTTCGGATCATCGAAAAATCGGGAAGGCGACCAGCCGTTGCGATCTGAGAGGCTTGTGCGTGATGGAGCCAGAAGTTCGGCAAAACGCGAAATTGCGAGCTCGGTCGCTCTTTCACGACAACTGGTCACTTTCATGACGAGAAAGCATCCTACGGCAAGACAGGTACCGACAACGGTCAAGACCATGATAGTCGCAAAACAGAAACGTCTGTATGACATGGATATCATCCTTCGGAATGGCAATGACAAAGCACTCGGTCTCCGCTGGTTCAGCTGTCGTATGCCGTTATCAGGCCATAGATATACTGCTCTGGGTTATGGATTTCCATGAGTTCGGTGACGGCAGCAAAGACGTCAAATGTGTCTTGCATTGAGTTTACTATATCGTTAAGGGAGCCGCGGAAGCAGACATCCTGATTTCCAGCGGGGGTGCGCGAGCTTCGGCGAGCATTTGGAGCACTGCATGGCCAGTCGAATGGGTGATGCAGGGGGGGAGAAGGAAGAGTACCGGACCGGAGGGAACGAAACGGACGGGATCGTGCGGGCCGAATGAAGCAAGTCACGCAATGTGAGCGTCGCGCGGCGCGCACCGCGAACCGAGACCGGCGTCTCGGTCAAAAAAAGAGACGACCCATTGTCAGCCGATTGGGCCCGGGCGATGCGTTGAATGGATCCGTGAACGGTTACGTCGCTCTGAAACCGAAAAGCGAACCGCCGAACGTTGGCTATTTGAACACGCGGCGGCTCGCGGCGGCGCCCTTCAACTGGGAGGCCTCCATCCGCTTCGCGGCCTCGCCCATCGAGGAACACGAGCCCACGACGTGACAAAACAGCTCGTCGTACCCCCGCACCGTGTCCAACCAGGCCTCTTGCTCGATGTTCATGTGATCCAAGATCGCGGCAAGATCCTTGGGGATCGTGGATCGCTCGCCGGATTGGATCAGCCGGGCGGTCCAATCGAGCAGCCGCTGGTAGGAGTTCAGGGACATCGGCAAAATCCCCATGTCCGAGGCCCGACGGCCGGTGCGCGAGGTGTCCGCCAGCGGGTGCGTCGCCGTGTTCTCCGGTTGCAACGTCAGTTCGGCCATCCACCCATCCGCTCGATCCCGCGCGTTCTTCCGCTGCAATTGCGCTTGGATCCGCTGAAAGACCGACGTATACGGCGCCGTCTCCGGGCTGTCCGCCTCGCCCGCCTTGATCGGATTCAAGTCGACATAGATCCCGCACAGCAAAATCGCGCTGGGATCGGCACACTCACGGCAACCACGAAACGAAGACACACAGGGTCTTTGTTCAGGGGGTGCGATGCCCCCTCTGCAGCCATCGCCCCTCAGAGTTTGTGTGTTTTCGTTTGGCCCCTTTCGGCAAGCCGACTGTCTCGGATCGGTATCCCGTCAGTGACGGCCGTTTGGCCTTGGTTTGTGCCCCGGCGCCCAAAGAGAACTGGCCATATTTTCCGGGGCTTCCTCTCCGTCCCGCTGCGGCACTGCGCCGGCCAGAACCGGCTTTGGCAGAGGTTGCCTCGACGTGGTACAATTGCCACAGGAGGAACCAATCGATGGCAACAGAAATCCCCGAACTCGACGCGTTTTTCAGGTTCGCTCAGCGGAAGCTCCGTGACGGCGGAGCGGAGATAAGCCTGGAAGAGGTGCTCCGCGAATTCCGAGAGCAGGAGAACTGGACTCCGCGCTCCCCACTCGGGCAGCAACTTCAGGAACTCCGTCAACAGTTCATTGCTGAGGGGGGGAAGTTGCTGACCGCCGATGAAGTAGCAGCCGAAGTTCGGGAGCGCCGCGGCAAGCACTTCACTGAGGAGTAACCGTGGTCAATACACGGACGTTCGTCGACGCCGATGTACTCATCAACGCCTTTCGCGGAATCGGCCCCACCGCGTCCGCGGCCCAGGCGGTCATTGACGATCCTGATCGGGAATTTGTGGTCAGCGACATCCTTCGTCTGGAACTGCTGCCCAAGCCGCACTATTTCGGACGCACCGCCGAGGAACAGTTCTACGAAACATTCTTCGCTGCGGCAATCGAGTGTGTCGAAACGACATCCGTCATTGTGCAGGCTGCGGAGAGTGAGGCCAAAACCTTCGGCCTGGCCGCCGCTGACGCGCTTCATGTGGTCGCCGCCAAAGAAGCGCGTGTGCAAGATTTCATTACCGCCGAGAAGGTTACGTCACCGCTTTTCCGCATTACCGGGTTTTCGATCAATTCCATTCGATCCTGACTCCCACTGACACGAGATTCTCCTTGCTGACTTTTCCCCCTGCCATGCCAGCGTACCGTCAACGCGGCTCAGTTTTCTATCCAACCACCGACGACATCCCCCTCTCAACGGAGCGGTCTCAGGGCCGGATGCGCAGGAGAAGAGATTGTACGAGAGGGCGACATTGGTACGTGCCACTGCGGGGCCAAGTGCGCGCAGCGGGCGTTCCTCTGCGGATACGGCCGCGAAACGGGCATTGATTTCGGTTATCGCCGCCGGTGAATTGAATCGTTGCTCCAGTGTCAGGCTGGGGTGTTTGCCAGAGGGCGAAACGAAGACACACAAACTCTGAGGGG
>JBNJEM010000234.1:0-10701 GCA_051745935.1 Planctomycetota bacterium | reverse complement strand
GGTCCGTCGTCGATTTTCACCCCGTAGTGGTATTTGCTGTTCGGTTTCAGCCCATTGATCGGTATCACGCACGTAAAATCATCCTCGGCGGCCGCCGAGCCGGCTGCGCGGGCGATGGGGTCCGAAAGGTCCGCCCGGCGAGACGCAATAACACGGATCTCCGATTCACCCGCCACCCGGACCCAGATCGACGCGGAGTGGTCCGTGACATCGCCGACCATGGGGCCGTGAACCAAGTCGGTGGCATGGCGATTGAAGAGACCTCGCATGTACTCCGTGCTCAAGACGGGCTCTAGCACCGACCGGGGTCCAGCAATCAGACGCTGCGCGGGCAAGCCGAGTTCAACGGCCCGATGGAATTGTTCGATCGCCGCATCCGTCTGGCCCTCTTGAGCCCGCAAAATCCCCATCAAGAATCGGGACTCCTCGTCGCGCGGATGTTCGTCAATGAAGTCATCGAGCACCTGCTGGGCATCGTCGAATCGCTCCCTCAGCACGTAACGCAGCGCCAACTGATGCACTCGCTTATATTGGCCGCTCCGGTTCATCTTCATTTGCGGTCTGGGCTTCGAAGCGCCGCCGAGCGGATAATCTCGTTGCTGGGCGTTCAGTTGCCCGGCAAAACATGGAAAAAGGAACAGCGTTGCCAAGGTGACTGGGATCAGCGGTTTGGTGAACATCTTTGATTCCTCGTCAATGCGTAAACTCGTCATTCTGTTATACCGGTCGCGGATGACTTTGTGCGCCGTGAGTCCCACCAACGGGAGGACGACTTGCGTCGAGCAGCTTTCCACCTGGACAAATCCCACCCCCTGAAGTATATAACAGGTGGCTCCGCATCATCGAGACCCCTCGGTCAGTTGTTCCGCTTGCCAGCCGCCAAGAGCCAGCCAAGTGTGATACACGCTCACAGCAATGGTAACCATGAACGCAATCGTGTACCGGCGTTGAAACGGTGAACCGCTAATAACCAGCGATAAACGCTCATGCGGCGAAGAACATGAGGGTAAGGATCGCGAGGCTGTGACAAGGGATACTTGCCTTGGTGGAGGTTTCCATTTCCGGGGCGGTTGAAAAACGTACGGATCCAACGCGCCCTGTATGGTCTCACTATTTGTCTTGCCGGTCAAGCTGGTGTTCCTCTGCTTGCCTTGAGCATTCAGATTTCGTATAGATAGACTCTATTGTTGCATAAAGACGGCGTAGGACGGGTCTCCAGGCCCGTCTTTTACAGCGCATAAATGTCTTTTTGCGGTTGTTTGAAGATCTCACATTTCGTGAGATCCGCGGACACCAGATCAAGTACGATTTCGTACTTGAAAAGACGGGCCTGGAGACCCGTCCTACATATACTTTTTGCAACGTTAGGGTCTACTCTGCCCCGTGTGGGAGAGGCGCACGGAGCGAACATCGAGAGGGTTGGCGGCTGTTTTGATTCAGTACACAGAATCATTGATAAGGAAATGCGACGATGAACGGCTTAATGCGTTTGATTTTGATGCTATCGGTGGCCATCGTATCGGTCGGTACGACTGTTGCGCATTGCGCGGAGCCCGATGCGGCCGAACGGAAAGCGCGAAGCATTTTAGAAGCGACGGGTGTCGGTGGTGGGTTGGTGGTGCAGCTGGGGTGCGGCGATGGAACGCTCACCGCGGCGTTGCGGCCGGATGCGTCCTATCTGGTCCACGGGTTGGACACGGACGCGAAGACTGTCAGCAAGGCGCGCGCATATATCCGATCCCAGGGTCTGTACGGGCCCGTCTCCGTGTCGCGGTTTGATGGGAAGAACCTTCCGTACGTGCGCAACACGGTGAATTTGTTGATTGTTTCCGACACCGAACAGCGCGTGTCGCGGGCGGAAATCGATCGCGTGCTGGCCCCCCGCGGCGTGGTTTGGAATAACGGCGAGAAACGGGTAAAGCCGTGGCCCGCTGACATGGACGAGTGGACGCATTACCTGCATGATCCGACCAATAACGCGGTGGCCGAGGACCTGGAAGTCGGTCCCCCTCACCACTTGCAGTGGGTTGGCGGTCCGAAGTGGGACAGGAGTCACGAGCATTTGGCGAGCATGTCGGCGGCCGTGTCGTCGGGCGGGCGTCTCTTCTACATCATCGACGAGGGGCCGACCGGCTCCGCTCAATTGCCTCCCAGATGGCGGCTGGTGGCGCGGGACGCCTTCAGCGGCGTGGTCCTGTGGAAACGGAAAATTCCGGAATGGGAAAACCACCTTCGTGGATTTCGAAGTGGCCCGGTTGACATCAGCAGAAGATTGGTGGCCGTGGATGGCCGCGTCTACTTGACCCCCGGCTACGGCAGGCCGGTCGTCGCCCTCGATGCGGACACGGGCGAGACCATGCGAGTGTACCGCGAAACGGAGGGGACCTGTGAGATTCTCTGCACCGACGGGAACCTTTTCCTCGTTGCTGAGGATCCCAGCGGCGAGGGAACTAGCGAGCCGAAAGAGGTGAGCGGTGGGTGGCACTTCATTCCCAACCGCGCCCGGACGCTGCCGAAAAAACATCTCATGGTCTTGGATGCCGAGACGGGTGACGTGATATGGAAAAAGGATGATGCGGAGACCGCCGACATCATGCCATCCACGCTGGCGGTTGCCGAGGGAAGTGTCTTTTTCCAAAACGAGAAAGCCGTCTTCCGCCTGGACCGGGAAAGCGGCGAGAAAATCTGGCGGACGGCGCGTGAAATTACCACCATCCGGCCAGCCTATTCGGCCCCGACGCTCGTCGTCCACGATGGCGTGGTCATCTCCGCCGACCGCAACGCGTCAGTCAAGTATGCGAAGGACGCGCCGGATTCGGAAGATCGCGTGACATGGGTCATATCGAGCATGGGTGGGAGAACGCAACCTGGCAGGATGATTGCTTATTCGGCCGAGGATGGTCAGCAGTTATGGGAGAGTGATTGCAAGGAGCTGTACAACGCCAACGTCGACGTGCTCATCGCCAATGACCTGATCTGGACCGGAAACATGGTTCAGCGAAACGAACCGGGAATGACCACGATGCGCAACGTCCGAACCGGAGAGGTTGAATTCAGGCGTCCGGAGGACAAGGAATTCATCAACGTGGGCATGTACCATCATCGCTGTTACCGCAACAAAGCGACCTCCCGGTACGCGCTCCTGGGCCGGGTGGGGGTTGAATTCGTCGACATGGAAACCGGCGAATTGATTCCCCATCACTGGGTTAGAGGTGAATGCGCCTACGGGATTCTTCCCTGCAACGGGCTGATCTACGCGCCGCCTCATCCATGCGCGTGCTACATTCGGGCCAAGTTGAGCGGCTTCAACGCGCTGGCCGCGAAACGGGAACGCAGCAACGTGTCGATGCCGTCGAAAGAGGATAAACGTCTTGAAAAAGGTCCCGCGTACGGAAAGGTGACGCAGGCGCCGGCGACTCCCGACGATTGGCCAACGTTTCGAGCGAATCCGGCGCGAGACGCGCGCGGCGCGAGTCTTCCAGGACACCGGTTGGATGTTTCCTGGACCAAGGACATCGGTGGGAAACTCAGCTCGCTGACCGCGGCGGGCGGCAAGGTGTATGTTGCATCCGTGGACCAGCACACAATCCACGCGCTCGACGCAACAACCGGCTCGGAAGCCTGGTCCTTCACGGCGGGAGGAAGAGTCGATTCGCCTCCCACCTGGCATGAGGGATACCTTCTGTTCGGATCCTCCGACGGGTACGTGTACTGCGTGAGTGCCGAAGAGGGGACTCTGGCGTGGCAATTTCGCGCCGCGCCCGCCGACATGCGACTGTTTTCCTACGGGGCTCTGGAGTCGGTCTGGCCCGTGCACGGCAGCATCTTGGTCCAGGACGGAACGGCCTGGTTCGCCGCCGGCCGAAGCTCCTACATCGATGGCGGGATCCATGTCTACCGGCTGGACGCCGTGACCGGCGAACTGTTGTCCGTGACGCAAGTGAACGATCGGGATCCGGAAACGGGGCTGGAACCCCAGGAGTCCATCAGCGGCTTTAGCATGGAAGGCGCTCTGCCGGACATCCTTTCCTATCAGGCGGGACGGATCTTCATGAGACACCGTTGCTTCGATACCAGCGGCGACGAGCAGGATACCTTTCCCCACATGTTCAGCCCCGCCGGATATCTGGATGATACGTGGTGGCACAGAACGTATTGGATCATCGCCAAGACCATGGGGGATGGTTGGGGCGGATGGCCGACTCGTGGCGGCCAGGTCCCGTCCGGCCGGCTCCTCGTTGCGAACCAAGATACGGTTTATGGCTACGGACGGAGCCGCTATTACAAAGGGGGCGGCCACCTCGGCATGGGCGGGACCACCTACCGGTTGTTTTCATGCAAGCATCCGGAGGCAACGGAAAATGGACCAAACAACAAGGAGAAGGGCGACGTCGATTACAACTGGACCCAGGAGGTGGGGGTCACCGTTCGTGGCATGTTGCTGGCCGGAGATCGCCTTCTGCTGGCGGGGGCTCCCGATCCGAGTCATGGTAAGAAGCTCTCCGTGGCGGCCCTCGAAGGTGGAGAAGGCGGCCTGTTGGAATGTCGTTCCGCCTCTTCAGGGGAACGGCTCTCCGGTATCCAGCTCGATGCCATGCCGGTTTTCGATGGCCTGATCGCCGCCGGTGGGCGACTGTACCTCTCCAACATCGAGGGCGAAGTGGTTTGTATCAGCGCCGAAGAGTAAAGGCCGGCCAGGGAGAGCACGCGCCGAGCGGTCACTTCTGCCTTGTTGCAATGCCGTACCGCGTTCGCCGATTCGCATGCGTCAGGCTTTCCGGTCTGACGGCCGTGAATCCGGCGAAACACGGTAGAGTGGACTAATTCGACAGCGCCGCTTTGGTTCGACCAATGAACGCAAGGCGTTACAGTGGAAAGTTTGTAACCGTTCACGGCCAAGAGACCAATATCCACGGACGTTCGCACTTCCGTTGCACATCTTGAAAAAAAGTTTTGCCGGGTGCAAATGCCACGGGCTTGTCCCGTGGTCCGTTACGTTCCACGCTACCGACGACCAGGAGTGTTGTTTCTGACCAGTTTCTAGCGGGGAACGTGAACCACCACGGGACAAGCCCGTGGCATCCATGCGGGCCTTGCGTGTCCAGGCCGTGTAGCGGCACCCGTGAACGGCTACGAAAGTTTTAGCCCCACCGGCCCGGTGCCGGTGGTTATACTTCAGGCGGTCGGATTTGTCCGGGTGGAAAGCTGCCCGACGCAAGCCGTCCTCCCGTTGGTCGGACTCGCGGCGGACAAAGTCGTTCGCGACCGGTATATGTTCCCCAATCACAGGATGCTTGTCGTGTCCATGGTTGACACTTGAGAGTAAGCTTTGAAGTTGGACCGCATGGCTTCGACTCGTCCGGGCTGCGACGCGGACAGTACTCAACGGCCTGATCGGTGGCATCGGCGACGCTGACACCTACGCGGCTCAACCCGGTATGGTTTCGGCTTGTCCGGGTTATGTAGAACTAGGATTAACGAATGATCAACAACACAATCCGTACGCGTCTGGCTCCGCTTTTAGTGCTCGTCACGGGGATCTTGGCGATCGGGGAACAGGGACAAGCGGAACAGAGAGCGGATCCCGATGCGTTAACCGTTGACGCGGACTACCCCGGTGGAAACATCATCGTGGATGAAGTGACGGGCGACACGGTGCACGTGCGGCAAGATTTGCGTGATACAGATGGCTGGTGGTTTTATTGGAATTTTCGCGTTCGGGAGGCGGCGGGGCGGGAGCTCACTTTTGCGTTTTCGGGTCGAAGTCCGATCGGCGTGCGAGGGCCGGCTATCAGTCGCGACTGTGGGAAGTCGTGGCAGTGGTTGGGCCAAGAGAGCGTGGAGGGAAGCGCCTTCACGTATTGTTTTCCGGAACCTGGCGGCGAAGTTCGGTTTGCTTTCGCCATGCCATACCAAAGACGTCATTTGGATCGGTTTCTCAAGGCCCATGCCGGTCCAACGGAGGCGGGTCGATTGTCGATCAACACCCTCTGCGAAAGCCCCAAAGGCCGCGATGTACCTCTGCTACGTTTGAAAGCCCGGTCCGACACGCCTCGCCGACGCGTTCTGGTGACCGCTCGACATCATGCCTGCGAAACAATGGCAAGCTACGTCCTGGAAGGCTTAATGGATGCGTGGTTGTCAGGGGGCGGGCGGGTTAATCGGCCGGATGATGTTGAAGTGGTGATTGTCCCCTTGGTCGACTACGATGGCGTGGAGGATGGTGATCAAGGGAAAAACCGCGAACCACGCGACCACAATCGAGATTACGACCAGGATGGGATCTATCCGGAGACGCGCGCGATCCGGAGGCTCGTGGAGGGGTGGCCGCCTGAAAGTCTAAAGGTGGCCATTGATCTGCATTGCCCCTGGATCCGCGGCAAGCACAATGAAGTGATCTACATGGTGGGCAGCGCGAACGAGCGAATTGCCGCCGAGCAGGAGAGATTTGGCAGGGGGGTGGAGGCCGTTTGTCAAGGAAAACTGGAATATCACGTCTCGAATAACCTGCCGTTTGGGACGGCTTGGAACACGGCGGACAACTTCAAGCAGGGGATGAGTTTCTCGCGCTGGGCCTCGGAACGGCCGGGGATCCGATTGGCCACCACGTTCGAGATCCCCTACGCCAACGCCGGCGGCCGCCCGGTAACTCCAGCGTCGGCCCGTGCCTTCGGGCAAGACCTCGCGGCGGCCCTGGCTAAGTATCTAAGACACGATTCACCTTGAACGAGTTCCGGATAAGGTGGGTAGCGGATAAAGGGCCTGGCCTCAGGAGTGACGCAAGAATAGCTTCAGCATTCATTCAAAGGGTGGCACTGGGCCGAGCGGAACCAGTGTGCCGGACGATGCGGGGGGCACGTCGAATTGCGCAAGTTGTGGAGCGAGCCCTAACCGACATTGTCGGTAACCGTTCACGGGCAAGAGACCGATACCTGCGGACGTTCGCACTTCCGTTGCACATTTTGAAAAAGGGCTTTGCCGGGTGCAAATGCCACGGGCTTGTCCCGTGGTCCGTTATACTGGTCGCGGATGACTTTCTCCGCCGCGAGTCCGACCAACGGGAGGACGGCTTGCGTCGGGCAGTTGTCCACCCGGAAAAATCCATCCGCCTGAAATATACGTTCCACGCTACCGACGGCCAGGAGTAGTGTTTCTGGCCAGTTTGTAGCGGCGAACGTGAACCACCACGGGACAAGCCCGTGGCATCCATGCGGGCTCCTGTGTCCAGGCCGTATGGCGGCACCCGTGAACGGCTACCATTGTCGAAAAAAAGGCGGCTCCCCAATTCGCGACGTGAAAAGCATGGAGATGATGGCATGACAGATCTAATTCGGTACATGACCCAAGCGAAGTCGACAGTGCAAATAGGTCGGGCGCACTCTAGGGGAGGACGACGGTTGATCGGACTGCTTGTCGCCGTCCTCTGTTTTGTGACAGGTTTCGCGCGGGGCGGGCATGTCCGCGGGGCTACGGCGGAGGACATACGAGAAGAAACTGGCGTCGCTTCTGGTTTGATTGTCCACGTCGGGTGCGGATCCGGGCAGGTGACGGCTGCACTGAGACCAGGCGAGTCGTGCGTGGTGCACGGGCTCGACACGTCGCCGGAGAACGTGGCGGCTGCGCGGCGCTACGTTCGCGCTCAGGAGGTGTACGGTCCCGTATCGATCGCGACGTGGGACGGAAAGCGGCTGCCGTATGTCGATAATCTGGTCAATCTGCTGGTTATCGACGAGTCAGCGGACGTCTCACGCCAGGAGGCGTTGCGGGTCCTGGCTCCTTACGGCGTGGCATACTGGGCTGGTGAGGGCGGAAAGAAAGACGGAAAGAAAATCGTCAAGCCGTGCCCGGAGGCGTTTGACGAGTGGCCGCAACATTTGCATGGGGGGAACAACAATGCGGTGTCAAGTGATACGGCGGTCGGCCCGCCCAGGCATCTCCAGTGGACGGACTATCCAACTTGGAGCCGGTCGCACATGGGCATTGCCACGGTTCACGCGACGGTCTCGTCCCAGGGCCGCCTTTTTTCGATCGAAGATCGGGCCACGCCGGAGCACCCCTTCCTTCCCGGGCGGTTCAAACTGATTGCCCGTGACGCGTTCAATGGGATTGAACTTTGGCGACGCAACATCGAGGTCTGGGAGCCGATCACACGATACGTGAAATCAACGGCGATTGAATTGCAGCGTCGTTTGGTGGCGGTGGGAGATCGGGTATACTTCACGCCGGGCTTGACCGCCCCGCTGACCGTATACGATGCGAAGACCGGCGAGCGGATCAAGACGTACGAGGGGTCGAGCCAAACGCGGGAGATGGTGTATGACCGGGGTGTTTTGTATCTTGTGCTCGGCGACCGCGTAAACGCGGCCGTTTACAATCAGGTCAAACCCGAACAGTGGCGTGGCGTCAACTTGGGGGGGCTCCAGCCGGACGCGCCTTTTGGCGGGACGGGCTTCCGGTCGGCGTACGCGCCCCAGACGCGAAACCGACGGTCTCCCCGGGTCCGGATCCGAGCGGTCGATGTCGAGTCCGGCGACACGCTGTGGACAAAGACGGAACAGGACACCCGCGGCTACGTGCCGGCATCACTCGTGGTTCATGGCGACCGGGCCGCGTTCGCGACGCGTTCGGCAATCGTTTGCCTTGATCGTGCCTCTGGAGAATCGCACTGGGAAGCGGAGTATCCGCTACAAGCGCGCAAACCCCTGGGGACGGTTTCCGAAGCGCCGATTGGCGTCGCGCCGCCAACGCTGGTTCTTGACGAGAGTGGACTGTATATCGCGTGCGGCAAGAAGCTGCTCGCCTACTCGCTGGAAGACGGCACGGTCAGGTGGGAAGGCGAAGCGGGGCGGAATTATCAGCGGGGCCCGGACTTGTTTGTCGTGGACGACGCCGTCTGGACCGGCCCCTCGGTGGTCAACGCCTATTCCACCGAGACGGGAAAGCCTCTCAAGAGGATTCGCCAGCGGATGACGGGGCCCATGGGGCACGACCGCTGCTACCGAAACTTCATTACTAAACGCTTCTACATCAACAGCCAGACGGGCGGCGCCGATTTCCTGGAACTCTCCAGCGGCAAGGAATTTCCCAATCACTGGACTCGCGGCACGTGTGGGATGCCGGTCGTGCCTTGTAACGGGATGCTCTACTGCGGCCCCTGGGCATGCCAGTGCAGCATCGGAGCCATGGTGCCCCGCACGAATGCGTTTTACGGGGACGATAATCTGGATCGTCCTGATCAGGATATCTCCGTGCAGCGCCTCGCTCGTTTGGAAAAGGGGCCCGCCTACGAAACCGCGGCACGGGTCGATACCGCGCACTCGAAAACGGACTGGCCAACGTACCGGCATGACGCCACGCGAGGCGGGGTCACCGACACGACGATCTCCTCGAACTTGACACCCGCCTGGCGAGTTCAGGTGTCCAGCACGCCTGGTCAACCCGTCGTCGCGGCGGGACGAGTTTTTGTTCCGGACGTCGATGGCCATTGCGTCCGTGCTTTTGAAATCGAGGACGGGAAAGATGCGTGGACCTTTACGGCTGGCGGCCGGGTGGATTCGCCTCCCACGTATTGGAAAGGCTTGCTACTGTTCGGGTGTCGGGATGGGTGGGTGTATTGTTTGCAGGCCACCAACGGTGAATTGGCGTGGCGGTTCAGGGATTTGCCGGACAAACGCGTGGGGGCCTTCGGTCAGTTGGAGTCGGCGTGGCCGGTGAGTGGCAACATTCTGCTTATGGACGGCATCGCGTACTTCGCGGCGGGAAGAAGTTCGTTTCTTGATGGGGGTGTGTTCCTCTACGGATTGAACCCGCGTACGGGAGCGGTGATTCACGACCGCCGGATTCATGGACCGTTCCAGGAGAAGACCGGATTTCCCGCCGTGGGCAATGCGGGGTGTAGAGCCGATGTTCTCGTCAGTGATGGGGAATTGATCTACATGCGGCACAAGGCATTCAACCCCGATCTTTCGGATGCCGACTCGTCCAGCTCCCACATCATTCCGTCTGCCGGCTTCTTGGAGGGTGCCATCCATCACAGAAGCTACTGGACCATCAAGACCGGATTTCGCGGCAAAACGCGGGTCAAACCGCCCGTGGCGGACCTTCTCGTCACTGACGGCACGACATCCTACGGCATACAAGGGTTTCCCGTCCATCGCCACTCGTACTTCGATCCCCGCGTGAAGGGCTACCGCCTGGATGCCGTGTGTTGGGGCGATGCGGCCGAGAATGGAAAGTCGGGAAGGGAAAACGGTGAAGGTAATGAGAAAGGAAACCGGCGATCGCCGGCATCGTCCAGGCGATCCGAGTGGGAACAACATATTCCGATCGCGGGCCGGGCCATGGCGGCGGCCCGAGAGACCCTGCTGATTGCCGGGCATCCCGCTTTCTTCCCGCCCGACCATCCCGTGGACAAATATGAAGCCGCGTATGCCGGAAAGCTTGGGGGGACCCTTTGGTTGGCTTCGGCGGCGGACGGCGGCAAACTCGCCCAGTACGAACTGGACGCTCCACCGGTTTGGGATGGCGTGGTCGTGGCGAATGGGAAAGTGTTCGTGGGCTTGGAAGACGGCACTCTGGTCTGCTACGGGGCCAAATGAGCGAGTCAACCCTAACGTTGCAAACAGTATATGTAGGACGGGTCTCCAGGCCCGTCTTTTCAAGTACGAAATCGTACTTGATCTGGTGTCCGCGGATCTCACG
>JBNJEM010000233.1:0-10705 GCA_051745935.1 Planctomycetota bacterium | reverse complement strand
CGTTCACATCCCTCGATTCATGAGATCTGCCCGCAGTTCGCGCGTTGCCCTGAATATACCCGCCGCGCTGTCATCTTGTCAAATAACTGCTAGCACGATCGTTCGGGGAGACATGGCCGCGCGACGATGCCTCGGTCCGTATTCAGAGCTCGAAGAAGCTGGCACACTGCAGAGCTGTCATTTTATCTTGTATTAGCGGAACCCATGTCGAGCGGGGCGTGTGTGTCCCGGTGTAACAACCAGTCGACTGGTTGGAGGTGGTCCAACCTCGGATCCGCCCGCGTGAACGCATCCATTTTAGGGTGCTTGTCCCTTGGGGTGTACAACTTGTGGGGTGTAAGTCCCCTGTGCTGCTGCCGAATGCTTTTGCCTTGACGCCACTGCCGACAATTGATTGCGTCCGGCTGTCTTCCTGTTATCATAGACCGGCAGGCGGGGCAACCCCATCGAACCAAGGAGCGTCCGGAGCTGGTGGGCGGTGTAACCTGTCTCGGTGTGGACCGTGCTTATCTACACGGTAGCCTGCATGCAACTTTTGTGTGTCGGGAGAGGTGCGGTAATCCCACCTTGCGACCGTAATGAAGGGGCGCTGTGGCGAACAGCCGCCGGGCTGAACTGTCGTCGGCGTTACGAGCCTACCCCCAAAACTTCACCGATGCTCAGCCCCCATTCGAGCTTACTGAGGAGCCATAACAAAACCATTGCAGGTTTGCTGTCAGTCAGGGAGTTTTGGAAGCGGAAACCAGGTTTTGTTAGGAGCTGGAAAACTGTTCTAACACCTTCCGGGGTGTTTTTCTGAAGGGGAGCTGCCATGATCCGCCTCCGTGTGTGCGTCTTGTTAATGGGAGCGGCCGTCGCAGGCCGCGGCATGCCGGCCTGCGCGTACGAGCTCAGCGTGGTGAACATGAGCGATCGTGCCGTCGCGTCTCCGGTGACAATCCCTCTGGTTGACCTGCCGGACCACCTGTGCCGCGAGGCGATCTCGGTCACGGGGGACGACGGCGTCAAATTGCCCAGCCAGGTGGACGACACCGATGGGGACGGCCGGCCCGACGAATTGGTCCTCCGCGTGGAGGTGCCCCCGCACAGCGGGCGCAAGGTGACACTGCAGGCGGAAGCGGCTCCGCGTCTTCCACACCAGGACAACGCAGGGGCAGCCTGGGCCGAGTACATGTGGAACGATCCCCACTTGGAAAATCGTTACCTCCGCTGCGAGCTGCCCACCTATTGGGAAGAGACCGACGAGCGACCGCGACGTTTTCCGCCCGACAGCCCCTGGCCCTACGATGCCCGCGACGTGTACGAAGTTCGCGACCGCCGCAACGACGCCCTCCTGCTCGATTTCACGCTCAAGCCGGAGCGGCAACGCTACACCGTCGAGGCGGTGCAGCAGCGGACGACCGGCGGGAATGTGCGGAACACGGTCAGCCGGGTGCGCGACGTCCGCGACGCCGACGACGAGACGGTGCATTTCCGCATCGAGGACCGATTCATCTTCAACCGGGATGCTCGGCGGCTCGACGTCGAAATCGCGATCACCAACACTTCCGAGCAGGCGCAAAACGCCGGGGCGCTGCGAGTTCTCGATGGGGAGATGGGTGACGGCTTGGAACTACTCGAAGGAGACCGCCGCAACCTGAATACCCTCGCCGAACGTAGAGCCCAGCTGTGGCACAATCGGGCCACCGGCTACGCGCTGGGGTACATTCCACATTAGCCGGACGCGGGCTGGCAAAACGAACAAATCGGCACGGGCTACTTCCGCTTTGCCGGGGGGCCGGGATCGAAGCTGCGGCTCTCTGGCCTACGCGGTGGCAAACTGGAGCCGGGAGAAGCGGCGCGGTTTCGCTTCTCCTTCGCTTTCTATGACGAACAGGATGCCGCTCGGGTCCGCGAGCGTTTCCTCCACGACGTTCACGAGGCGCCGGGCGCGCTGTTCGTATACGGCGAAGACGGCAAGGTGCTGCACGTGGCGGATGGACCGCTCTACATGGCTAATGGAGTGGGCAACCTTTCCCGGTGGCTGAGCGAGCCGGGTGCCCGGCGGGAAGGGGCCGACGGCGGGCTGCGAATAACTACGGCCAAGCCGGGTCGGGGAATCGTTACTGCGTTCGCCCGGGATTTCAGCGAAGCGACCGAACTGCGCGGTGAGGTAGTGCCGGAAACGGAAGACACGGAAG
This sequence comes from Planctomycetota bacterium, assembly GCA_051745935.1. Taxonomy (GTDB): domain Bacteria; phylum Planctomycetota; class Planctomycetia; order Pirellulales; family Pirellulaceae; genus JBNJEM01. The sequence continues at coordinate 8,525 of JBNJEM010000233.1, read as the reverse complement.
TGCAGGTGACCATCGAGAACGCGCGCACCGGCGAATTGTACGAGGTGGCAACCGTAGAGGGCGAATTTCGCGTGAACCTTGGCGACCGACTTCCGCTGAAAAGACTGATCAAGGGGCTGCTTTACCTGCGACCGGTCGCAACGGGGGACGAGGCGGGGGGCGCACTGTCGGTGCGACTTGCGCGGCTGACGATGGGATGGCCTATCCTCGAAGTGGTCAGTCGCCTGGCCCGGGCGTATGAGCGGGCCAATCCACGGGCGCCCAAAATCCGTTTCGAGCCAGGGCTTACCTACCGAGCGGCCCGAGAAATGGTGACCGAAGGGCAGGCCGTCGGCATGCTGATCAGCGAGGAGATCAACCAGATGCGAGCGGCTATCATTTTCGAGGCCGGCTTGGATGGGCGGGGCCGTGGTTTTGAGAATCTGAAGCTGAATCGGTTCGCCCCTTTCGCGGCGCGGATCATCCGCAGCGAAACGGAACAGCTTGCCGAGGTCCGATTGGGGCTGGCTACCGACCGCGTCTCGCCTGAGCTGGAGGATTTTCTGACATTCGTTTCATCCGAGCGGGGCGGGTCAATTATCCGCGAGGTGCGGTTCATGAAACCGGTCAAGCGGCGGCAGCGTCCCTTGCCCGTGAAGCAGGCCCCATATAAACCGTACAAGTCCGGGAATACAGTCACGCTCGAGGAACCGATTTTGACGTATTGATGCCGAGCACGGCCTCCGCCTCCAGTGCAATGCGGAGCCGGGACTGGTCGTCAAACGGACGTTGAATGGCGCACGTATCGAGGTAAACAATCATGCGTCGAATTTAACTCCTCGACCGCCCGATGACAATTCTCATCGGTCCACAACACATAACGTTACCGATCACCCGGTCGGCGCGAGAGATCTTCCATTTTCAAAACGCCCGATTCGCCGTCGGGCGCGGATGTGTTACTGGAAACAGTGGCGTTATCCCCGCACCAAGGTCCGCCACCTGGTGCAACTGGCCGTGGACCTGGAGATGGCCGTCAAGCACGCGAGCAGTCGCAAACGCTACTGGCGGATGTCTCGGACGCCTGCCATGCGCTACGCGACGGGCGAACAAGTGGCGGGAGCAACCAGGGCTTCCCTCGCTCAAGCAGCTCTGGGGGCAGATTGCTCCTTTTCGTGGAACCGCCTAGTGCGGACCCGCTTGCTAGGTGGCGTGGGGCTGGGCGGGGCAACCCGCCCGGCTACCGGATTTCGACGTTTCCTACAACGGCAGCACCCTGACACGGGACTTCTTCAGATCAACGACGACCAAGGCCCCTGCCGCCAGTGCGGCGTCGTGTTGACGCAGCGCGGCGATGACCACGGGCGCGATGTCTTCGGGCAAGACATTTTGGCCGCGAACCTGCAGTACGCTCGGTCCGGTCGCATGGGTCAGGGCGAGCATGGTGCCGAAATCCAAGTCGTGGGTAAAGACGACGTGGCCCTTGGCGAGTGCCCACGCCATGATTACCGAATCGTCGGCACGCGGGTCAGCGACCGTGGACCAGTGGACGGCAGACCAGCCGTGCGCCGCAAGTTCGCCAATCCACTCCACCGACAAGTTCATGTCCACAACAAGCTGCACGCTCATGTGACAACCAACGGTTCTTCGCGCTCTTCGAGCCGCCAAGCAGCGTAGGCCAACGCTGCATCAATGTCTTCGGGCTCAAGGTAGGGGTATGCTTGCAGAATCCGCTCGCGCGACGTGCCGCTGGCCAGCAGCCCCAGGATGGTACCGACCGTAACTCGCAGACCACGGATGCAAGGCTTCCCGCCCATGACGGCAGGGTTGTGGGTAATTCGCTCAATCTGCATGTGACGTCTCCTCAACTCCGCGATTCGCGTGCGCTCTTGGCAGCAACCCCACTCGATTGTATCGCGAATCCTTGGCGAACGATACGCCGCCCAAACCGGTGAAAAGCGTGGCTACTCCTCAGGCACCTGGATAACGCCGTTGGACGGTCGCTCGCGGGCTGCCCTCTCGAAGTCTTCGGGGGCTGGCCCGCCGCGCGCCAGCCAGTCGTACTTGAAGACTTCCTGCTGCGCCCGCGGAATGTCCTGGGCAGCGATGAAGCCCACGCCTGGCATGCCTGACTTCTCGCTCACCACGAGAATGGTGAGCGGATGTAGGTCATGCACGAGGCAGTATGACTGGATGGGCTCCAGGCACTGGCCCAGGCCGACGCGAGCGATGCCGGTAACCCGCGCCACCATGTTGTAGGTCAGCACCTGACGATTGTGCGCCGCCAGGGCGAGGACCGACCAGATTTGAGCCGCACGCTCACTTACGTTCATCGCATCTCTCCGCCGTCGAACGACCAGCATCACCGGGCCGCCGCCAAGTGATTCTCCATTCAAAACCGACCGGATCGGCGGCTCCGGTGCATGCGATTCGTACGCCTGGCATGGTGTACAACTTGTGGGGTGTAAGTCCCCTGTACGAGAACGAACTCCTTCAGAAAGGCAGTATACCAGCTGTGATCTTGGGAAGCAAAGTACGAGGTGAGGGCAACCGCGGCTCGGGTGACCGGCCGTGGGAAGGAAGCCCGCGAATGCGCTCGCCCTGGCCGACACCCCCTCCGTCGTCGGCCGCATTCTCACCAAAGCCGCGAGGCTATGAACAGAAACGTGATACAAGGCCGGATCGGCCAGGCGAGTGGGCCTGCCAGCACCAAGCCGTTTTCGTTCAGCCGGTTGGGTCAATCAAGAGCTTGCGCGGCGAAGGTTGTACCCCTTATCCAGGGAGGGCTGGAGTCCAAGTCCGGGAGTCGGCTTGAGACCGAAAGCCGGAGTCGGGCGGTGAAACCCGTGCGGCGATTCCAGCAGTCAGCAGCGCCCATGGTACGAACCCGCCACACTCCACTGGCGATCGGAAGCGCCAAACCATGAAGAACAAGGCGGCGCTACCGATGAACTCGGATCGAGGTGCCGTGCAGCGGAAGTTCGACGTCCTCAGCGAAGACGAGCCGACACGACTGGCGGAATTATACCGGTCGCGGATGACGTTGTCCGCCGCGAGTCCGACCAACGGGAGGACGGCTTGCGTCGGGCAGCTTTCCACCCGGAAAAATCCAACCGCCTGAAATACACTCCGACCGGAGTCGACCGATCCGGCGCTCAACGATCAGCCAGCCTTGAACGCGTCTCCAGAAGACGCTTTGATGGCGCAGATTGTCGACGTGCACAACCTCCAGCGAGCTTGGCGCCAGCTCCGACGGAACCGGGGTGCTCCCGGCCCGGACGGCATGACGATCAAACGGTTTGACCGAGCTCAGTCGCTACCCGCGAGGTTGGATAGGCTACTTCGGCCTGGCACGCCAGTTCGACGAATTTGTGGAGCTGGACGGTTGGATACGCCATCGGGTGCGGACGGGTTACTGGAAACCGTGGCGTTATCCCCGCACCAAGGTCCGCCACCTGGTGCACCTGGGCGTGGATCTTGAGATGGCGATCAAACACGCGATCAGTCGCAAACGCGATTGGCGGATGTCTCGGACGCCTGCCATGCGCTACGCGACGGGCGAACAAGTGGCTGGAGCAACAAGGGCTTCCCTCGCTCAAGCAGCTCTGGGGGCAGATTGCTCCTCTTCGTGGAACCGCCTAGTGCGGACCCGCTTGCTAGGTGGCGTGGGGCTGGGCGGGGCAACCCGCCCGGCTACCCGATTTCTGCCTTGTTTGTGTTCAGTCTTCGGCAGACGGGAATTCCCAAAGTGTACCAATCTCATCTGGAAATCTCCACCACGTGCGATGCATTTGAAAGTACAACCAGTCGGTTGGATTGTGCCATGAGTTGAGCCATGCCGACACAAGATACACCGTTTGTTTTGGCCGCCAATAGATCAGTCGACGTCGTGCTGAGGCAGTGAGCACGCGGCCTCCGTCGTAATCGAAGAACCCACATTCACACGATACGTCAAAGAATTGTCGACACACAGACGGCGAATGCCCCAAAACGGAAACGCGGTGACGCGCCGAATCGCCAATTGAGCGACGATACCATTCCATCACGAATCGTGTCCAGTCGGGTCTGCGTTCAGCTTCCCAGAGTTCAGCACCTGCGTTGGTGATTCGAATTGACCTATTTGATCGCGACCGTTGATCCACGAAGTCCACACCACCGGTCCAGCCAATCGATTCAAAGCGCCTCAGCGTGTCGACCAGCGTTTGAGCGTCAAGTTCATGTGACGGATAGTTGTATTGAAGCGGAAAAACATCTGGGTGGAAGAATCGATACGTACCACCCCTCGTTGCAATGATGTCAAACAGCAGCAGTTCAGCGTCAGTTAGGTCGGTCACGCCTGTGCGGCAAAGGTTCGGTTGCATCTCACGGCAGGTAATCCAGTATTGGCGGAACGGCGAAGTTAATGGGCGACGGACCAGCACGAACAAGCCCGAACTGTCAACAAACCTTTCCAATAGTCTAACCGCTGAACTGCCGAGGATGTAGCCGATCCCGTCCAACGCCCAGTCATCTGCTATCCGGCTTCGCCAATGAGCTTTTTGCCAGGAGTGCTCCTAAAACAGCGCCAGCAACGGTACCCAGCGCCCCGACCACGGATCCGAGCACATAGCCTGCCGAGAAATACAGAATAATGCGTAATCGTCCGTTGTTGATTCGACGCGATGCCCAGAAGCCAATGATGATGCTCACCATTAGATAGCAAAGCCAAACAACCAGGAAGAAGTATAATGAGTTCAATAATGCCAAAGCGATAGCCGGGATGCACCAGAGGACGGCGGGAATTATTCGGACGCTCATTTTGAGCGATGAACCGAGAATTGCGCCAACCCAAAACGAGATCAATCCATACGCCAAAGCGATGATCATTGAAATCGGATCAGGCGGTGTGCCAAAGAACGATGCCAAGACCGCGACACCAAGCCATATCCAAAGCGGAAACAGTTGCTGACCGCGCGGCCGTTCCGCCGACACTGAGTGAGCAGCGCTTGGTGGATCGTACGGATTCGTCGATGTCTGATTCATGAAGTTCAAGCGGATAACGCCAGCGATAAGCGGACACCAATAGACGGACGCGAAGCGGCCGGCTACTGGTGTTCCGCTTGATCGCCTTGTTCGGCCGGTACGACCAGGCGGTCGTGGAGGAATTCGGGGGCAAGGTCGGCCCCGTTGGCCCAAGCGATGGTTTTTAGCTCTGGATCGAGTCGGACGGACCTGAAGAGGCCCATATCCTTGAGTGGCTCGAACATCTCGCCGTAGAGTTCCTCGGCCAAGTCGACGAATCCCTCCGCTCCATCGTTAAACTTGAGGTACACGATGTAATCCCGTTCGTACCGCGCCTCGGTGACATGGAGAATCATGGTCTTACTCCAATCCAGCAATGTACGCGAGCGCCTGTCTCTGGCGTGCGCGCTCCCAGTTGTCCAACAGCTCAAGGACATGCTGTTGGCGCCATTCTTCAACAAGGGACGTGGCAGTAACCCGCGAATGACGTTGCCCGTGCGAATCTCGATCGTCGCCTCGTCCCCGCTATACGTGGCGTGGCAGTGTGGAGGCAGGTGATCCTGCCAGTAAAACGCGATGGCGATACCGAAGAATCTGCTGACAACAGGCACGGTTCGATGCTACACCATTGAGGGAACGTATTCAATTGGCCCGAATGACCAAGCTAAGCTAACCTGCCCGGTTCTGCCGGGTAACGGCATGGATTCTGCCATAAAACTCGACCTTCCGATTAGTGATTCAGTGGCCTGCTCCAAAGCCGAACGATCCGACTCAGCCGACGCGGCAGTTGCAGGGCCCTCTACGCGCCAGTCCGCAAAGTTGGTCTCCAACTAAAACAGCGGCGTCACGCGTTGGCCATCCGATGTCGCGTTCCGGGAGAGCTTCTTCGCCGAACCCCAAGAAAAGCACGTCCCCATATCCGAACCAACCCGAGACGCAACGGCGCCCGCCAAATGTCTCGCGTAAACGAGCGATCAAGACTGCGGAGGATGCTTGCACTGCCTTTCGTCAACCGTGTCACTGAGGCCGAACTATGTACTTAGAAAAGAGCGACTACAACCGCTACTGGATTTGCAGCACCCATCATAAATACTGGACAAACAGACGGAACACCAGCACAGAGCGTGAGGCTGACGTCATTGGATGGTCGGGGAGGAACGGGACGTCCGCGTGCTTTTGTTATCGGTTCTTACAGCATTTCCACCTTGGCCTCACCTGTTAAATCCAGCGTCACGGCGTCGAACTCAAAGCCATATAGCGTACGTCGGTCGATCTTCACGGGTTGATCGTTGACGCGGATGGACGCCGCCTCCGCCTCCCCCTCCTCCTCCGTCTCCGATTTCAAGAACAGCAACGTCGCCTCGCTGAGCGGTTTTTCCGGGACCAGCGTGACGGCGTGGAGCGAGTCAAATCGCGCCCGCACGCCGCGGCGCCGCGTCTCCCATTGGTGGATTTGTCCGTTGGTCCACCATTCCAGCCCTTGTGATCTGCCGTACTGAACCAGTTCGGACAGTGTATCGGCAACACCAGCCTTTTGAATATGGGCGGGATGAAACAGGAAGTGCGCGACGCCGTGTTGCCGTAACACGGAATCCACCAACTCCTTGCCATACTCGCGCGGGCAGACAACGACCAAATCCTGCGTCAGCATGTTGACTTCAAGCACGTTCAGACGCCGCGGTGGATCCGTTTCGTCGTCCAACGGAAAATAGGGGTGAGAGCCCCCGAGGGGAAAGCCTATCGTGCCCTGCTTGCTACCACCGCGGGTCTGGTCGGAATCAATACCAACCTGTTCGCACCAGCGGAAAAAATCAAGCCTCCCTTCCCAGCGTGTATAGTGGTTCTTGTTGGACGTGATATGGCTGAGCCCCGCTTCCTCCTTGAGCCACTGGTGTTGCAGTACGAAATTCTTTTTTGACCAGGACGTCCGCGCGGCACCGGTCCTGGCATCATAGTGCAAGGCAATCTCGTATCCTTGCTGCTTCAAGGTCTCGTGGAACTCTTTGGGATACCCGCCAGGAAACAGCGTGCACCAGGTCGATTTCACGTCGCAGCGATTCATGACCTCCAGCAACGCCACGGCCCTGTCCGGATCGTTGCCGTCCGTGTCGTGTGAAATATGACCGACCGCCGGAAGACAGCGTGGCCAGTACCAGAGCATGGGCAGCCTAACGCCCTGATGCGCGGCTCCGTGAAAAATGCAGCGCAGAATAATCGCCCGCAGTTCATCGCTGATCGGCTCCAGAAACACGGGCGCCCCATCCGCTTCCATCACGGTCCGGTCCCGCTCCCAATCCAATACCGAACCGTCCTCGGCCTTCAGCTCACCATCGTCAATCAACGCCGACCCGTCCGCCGGCGGCCTGCCGTCTTGCAACACAGTCAGGCCCTGTTGCATGTGAACAATGGAGAAAACCAGATCGGGCGCCAACAGCACGGCACGGCCTTTCCCGAACTGGTTTTCCAGGATTGCGCTGCCTTTGGCACCTTGTCTGCCCGATTCAATCTTCGCCAGCGAAGTCGCGGAATCGTTCTCAACGGCAAAGCCCCCAAACACGTGCAACGAGCTACGCAAGTTCGCCGTCAAGGGATGGTCCTCCTGGATCACCTTCATCCAGCCTTCCGCCAATGGCCGTTTGGCGCCGACCCCGAAAACCGGGTCCAAGCCGGAGGTGCCGCCGATCCCGATCAGCACGCCACCGCCGCGGACGAACGTGCTGAGTGTCCGGCGTTGTTCCGCGGTCAAACGCAACTCCCCCACCAGCAGAGCAATGCCATGCGAACGGTTGAGTAGCGCGGGCAAATCCGCGAGTGACATTTGGTCAAAAAAGAGTCCGGCATGCTCGAGTACTTCTTCGATATATCGCCACGCGCGACCACGCGGATTAACGTCGCGCCCTGTCGGCTCGGTGATCACGATGATCGGTGAATGCGTGGTCATGCCCGCCACGCCACCGGGGGATGCCGCCGGTGAGGCTTTTCCATGAGCTTTCCCCAGGCCGTGCGTGACCAAGAGACTACCCGCCACGGTCGTCTTCCGCAGAAACCCTCGTCGTGTGATCTCGCTCACAATGAAATACCTCCTTTAGGCGGGCAGCGTCTCACGCATACCCAATACGGGGCTGCCAGTCAATCACCGCAGCTTATCGCGATACGCCCCCGGATGTATCCGGATGCAGTGCCGCGAATTGGCTGAGCGGCCCCCCCGCCCCGCGGGCAAACAGGACATGGGGAATCACGATTCGCGAATCGGACCAACGGTTACTTCCGTTCCAGATCAGAGCGTGGGCTGAAAGCCGCGCGATGGGCGACCTTCGAAGGCCCATTCTACCACACTCTCAGCGACCAATTAACAAGATGGATATTGATATTCGCTGGCCATGGGTGTATGACACAAGATATATTTCAGGCGGTCGGATTCGTCCGGGTGGAAAACTGCCCGGCGCAAACCGTCCTCCCGTTGGTCGGACTTTCGGCGGACAAAGTCATCCGCGACTGGATATGTATTGTACCCTGAAAATGAACGATATATTTCGGATTGCCCCCGA
>JBNJEM010000232.1:0-10723 GCA_051745935.1 Planctomycetota bacterium | reverse complement strand
TTTTAGGTCTCTTAGAGGTCCTTTCGTCTCAATACCGGCGAAACGAACGGCGCAACAATATGGATGGCAACGACTTGGAGTTTTTCCTCACCCCACCCCGAATGTGCGTGTTCGGACTTCGGCCGCTTACTGGACGCCTGCGTACACTTCCCCCCGTATTCGCGGTCAACTGAATTCGCGCGGGCCCCAAAATCGACCATCTTCGCACCGCGCGAATGAAGCAGACCACGAATCTGCCTGTTCGGACTTCGGCAACTTACTGGACGCCTGCGTACACTTCCTCCCGTATTCGCAATAGAAGGTGAAATCCCTATTCGCCTCAGCCTGCCCATCTTCCGGCGTTTTCATCAGCCCAGCCCCTCCCTCAATCAAACAGCGGACTCGTACTGGCGCGGAATCGCGTAGATTTCGTCGGTGACCTCCGGTCGTTTCATCTGGCGCGGACCGAAGGTACAAACCCCTCCATGAAGGGAAGATCTCCCGGTGACTCGCCACGTATTGGCCGCGGCGACCATCTGGTACGGGGCGAAACGCGTTTCCGCTTCATCGCCCACCCCCAACTCGATGATCGTGACGCGGAGGATTTTGCGTTGAGTAATCGCGGTAAGGATTTGGTGCATGAGAGGATGCTTTTGCACGTCATCCTCCCCCTCAGCGTGTACCGCACACGACTTCATCACCCGAATCGCATGTTGCCGCACGTGCCGTGGGGAGCCGACCAGCAATTTATTGATCGACTGTCGCAACAAGTCATGGCACTCCGGTACGTTGCTGAGCACGGAAAGATGGACAGCCGCCACCAGCGTGGTCAATTCATCCAAATCCAATTCCGGCGCGGGAACAAACTCCCTTTGGGGGGGCAGCTGGTAGCAATCAAGACGCGCGTCATAATCCAACTCGATACCGGCCTGCCGCAACGTATTGAGATCACGGAACACGGTTCGCCGACATACATTCAACTCGCCCGCCAACTCAGCGACGTTGCGCCGACCGCCGGCTTGAAGTTGGCGGAGAATCTTCAGGATGCGCGCATGCCGATCCGAAACAGAAGATTTCTTCATCGAAAACTCCGTTTTTGCCAGCGTCTTGCCGCTCCCGCTCGCGGGTTCCCCCCCCGAGCGGAAACCAAAACAGGGGATCGAAGGTTGCGCGCTGCCGAGACGAGTGAGCCCCCCCACGAGACGGAAGGAGATGGCTTTGCCAACCAGCGAACGCTCCGGGGAGCGGAACGCGCGAGCTCACACGCCCTCTGTCCAATGCATCGCGATCCAGACTCGGATCCAGCCCAAAAAATCCAATTTTTTCTAATTTTTTTTGGGCGAGGTGGCATCGAAGTGGTGACACGGCAAGCGGCGGAACCGCGTTCGGTCATTTACCGACGCGTGGCGGAAACTTCGTCCTGGACGAGCCGGGTCGCTGCATCTTCCCCGCGAATCTTCCGCGAGAAGCCTGGATCGTCGGCAAAGCGGCTCGCTCGAGCATTAACATGAGCTCGCCGCCGCGTCTCTTCGAACGAACCATGGTCGACCAGAAGGCCGAGCGAGTAGGCGACCACGTCGGAGTATCCACTCACCAAAGAACCGGCATCCCACGGGAAAATTCCGGGTTGTACACGGTTCAGGTGGGCGACGAGGTTCGTGGTGCAATTGTTCATGAGCGTATCGTAGAACTCCGGCTGGACCTTAAGCGTATTGATCCGCCTCATGATGTCCACGAATATGGCCCGCACCAGTTCCGGTGGCGCCTGGAAACGATATATGTAGACGTCCGTCTCCCGCACTTCAGTGCGCAACTGGATGGCGTCCCGTTCATCAGCCACGACATACATGAGCTCGAATTCCCGCATCATTCCGCCCACGGCCGAATAGGATTCACCTTGTTCCAACCGGACTTCGACTGACACGACGAGATACCGGCCGTCTCGAAACCCGAAACTGAGCATGGTATGCGCCAGACTAGGCTGCCGTTTGAAGGGACAAACCACGAAATCAAGTGTTTCCAAATCGTTCAGCTTATAGCTGCGATCGTCGTAGTTCGAAACGTAAGTCTCCTCGTCGATGTAGCGACAGTTTCGAACGTTGTAGACCTTGACTTGGTCCCCTCGAAAACGAGCGTAAGGCAAAACGGACATGTTTGCCTTCCAGTCCCGGTCGTTGGACGGCTTGAGCCTCTCCTCAAGGCCGTTGCGTCGCAGGGAGGCACAACCGGGAGCTAGCACACATAGCAGCATGGCGACGAGCAGGGAGGATTGTACAGGTCCCCGTAGCACTGCCGATTGCGGGAGCTTGCGAGATGGATCGCTACAATAGGCACCTGACATTATTGTTGACTTCGGGAGCGTGTGAGAGGCAACCTGGCACGATAGGCCAGTTCGACCACGGAGACAAAAAAACCGCCAACCAATAACCAACAGGTCGCGTTAGGGCCCTCCACCGCCGCGGACGATGCTGCCGATCTCTGTTTGCCGCGCCGAGATGTACTGGTCGCGGATGACTTTCTCCGCCACGAGTTCGACCCACGGGAGGACGGCTTGCGTCGGGCAGCGTTCCACCCGGAAAAATCCAACCGCCTGAAATACAGTTCAAAAAGTAAAGCGACTCCTGGTCGAGACTTCGATAGTCGAGACTTCGATATTTGGACTTCGACTGCCCAAGGGGTACATCATCGCGCTGCGGGACTTGGCCGAATGGCCCATAAAATACCCGGAATTCCATTTCCAGGCAAGATCCATGCCGGATGGACCTCATTCCTTCATTCCCCGTCGTTCCCGCCATCTTTCCCGGGGCGGCGGGCTCGGATAACCTAATCTCGGCGGACATTGAGTTGCGACCATTGGGGAGGGGCGGGCGATAATGGAAAGCGGGAATAGGGATTCAGCGCCTGCGGGAAAGTGGCAGCCCTTGGCGTTTGCGGAGAATCGGTGATCCAATTGCAAAATGCAAATTCGGTGTCTGTTTAGGCGTATGCAGTACAGGAATCGCCCCGGGGCCCTTCATGATCAGCTTATCTCATGGGTGAACAAGCTTTGTCAGCTACTGTCATCTCCCACAACCTCCGTCTCCCCGCCTCGGAAAAGAAGAGGGTACTTCGGAAAACGTGACTTCAGATGGCTGAAATCCTACAACAATCTTCCTGTCCTCCAATCTTCCTGTCTTCCAATCTTCCTGTCTTCCAATCTTCCTGTCTTCCAATCTTCCTGTCTTCCTGTCTTCCTGTCTTCCAATCTTCCTGTCCTCGAATCTTCCTGTCGTTCCTTACCGCGCGACGTGTAAGCTGATGGCGGGCGTGATGGGCCCAATGGGCTGGCGGCAATCGGTTTCCGGAAATCCTGGACGTTTTCGACCGTCAGTTCGACAGGAAAATTCCGCGACAGGAGAATCGTGTTTTACAGCGCGTAACAAAACGTGGTTGTCGCTGTTAAAAGGCCTTGGTTGAAAGGAAACCCGAGTGGTTCTGTCATGGCTTCTTGGTTCGCAAGGCTACCGCGACACGGACCGGAAGAACTGGAGAGCGGATTCGACAACGGAATCCTGGATGAGAGCGACAGCGGTATCCCCGGGTTGAAGCCGATCATTGGCGCCCGGAACACAGACATAATCCTCACGTAGTACTGCCGCGATCAAGCACTGCGAGGGCAACCGCAAACTCGCCAATGCATGTTCAGTGGCCGTGCATCCTTCGGTGACTTCAATCTCGTAGACCCCAATTTGCCCGCCGGGCAGCATGGTTCGCGATACCACGACGCCGGAATTGAGAAACCCAAGCACTTGCCTTGCCATCACGTCTCGTTCACTGACCGCCACATCAATTCCGAGTTTCCCCACGACGCTCGCGTAATCGGGACGTCCCACGATGCCCATGATCTGTTTGGCGCCAATTTCACGGGCTTCGACGCCCGCCATGATATTGTTCTCGTCATCCCCGGTGCAGGCGACAAACACGTCAGCCCGCCCCACCCGCTCCTCCTCCAGCACGGAACGACGAGTGGCGTCGGCCTGCACCACCGTTACGCGCCGCAGATTGCTCGAGAGGAACTCGCATCGCTCCAACGACTCTTCCATCATCAAGATATTGAACCGGTCCCCTTCCAGCGCGCGAGCCAAATGGTACCCCGTTTCTCCGCCGCCGGCAATGACAACCTTACGTTTCACCACTTCCCCGCGCTGAAAGAGACCTTTCACCTCGTCAATATCCTCGCGGCGTCCGATGAGGGTAATGCGGTCACCCAGCTGGATTTTGTCCTCCGCTTCCGCAATCCACATCGTATTGTCTCGGTAGATCGACCCGATTCGAACGGCGGCCCGCAACCCCAATTCTTTCAGCGGCACGCCAACCGCCGAGGCTTGCTGTTGCACAACCACTTCTTGGACTTCCAACTCGCCCCGGGCAAAATTCTCGACAATCACACTGCCCGGATTGCGAATATTCCGAGCCAGTTCACTGGCTGACAGATGTTCCAGGCTCAACAACCGGTCAATCCCAAAATGTCGCTGGTAATCAAACGTACTGGGATCCCGAAACACCGGCGCGTAAACGCGAGCGATCGATCGTCGGGCGCCCATGGCCTTGGCGAGGCTGGCGCCGACTAAGTTGACTTCATCGTCCCCCGTGACCGCCAAACACATATCCGCCGTCATCACGCCCGCTTGGAACAAGATACTGGACTGCGATGCCGACCCGGTAATGGCCCGTACATCCAGTTCGTCATTGATGCGCCGCGTTTGCACCGGATCCGTGTCGACCAACGTCACACTGTGCCGATTGCGACAGAGCAAATCCGCGATCCAGGTGCCAACCGTACCACCACCGAGTGTTAGGATTCTCATACTTGACCGTTGATCGTCTCCAACACACCGATTCGCCACCGAGGCCTCGAAGCGTGTCCCCAAAATCTCATGCGATGGACTTGCGAGTCCACGAAGTAGCCATAACAAAACCGCTGAGATGACCGGCCATCCAAGGAATCATGGAAGCGAAAGGCAAGTTTTGTCACGGGCCGTGAACTCGCATTTGGAGGTCCATCGGGCGTCCGACCGAGGCCCGGGGCCCGTTCCGCGAACACGCTCCGAACAGGAATTTCCGCTCCCCAGGCCGCCAGACGTTCTAGCAGAACCAAGCAAATATCGAAAGCACCACGAATATGATGCCCATGAACCCCACGATCCATCTGGCCGTGCGCCAGGCGTGATAGAGTATGGGAACCACCCGCTCGTGGCGAGTCGCGCCATAAACTAGACTGATGGACACGATTAGCGGAATGGCAAACCAAAGTTGGCTATGGGGCCAATCGGCTAAGAAAACAAGTAGACCCATTCCCCGCTCCCCAAAAAAACCGAGCATCACTCGCCCCCAAAAGAAACCGACCTACCTCAACATGGCCGCCATCAATTGACCTCGCATCATAAACCGCCACGCGCCATGCACTGCATACACTCGACACTGCACGCGCCTGCCCAACCCCGACAAACATCGGAAACGCCACTCGACCCGCCGAACCTCCCGTGATCTTATCCCGTTTTTGCAGCCGGAAACAACCTCCCTCGCCGCCTCCCAAACCTGCTGGCGAGGGGACGCCGCCGCGATCGGTCACGTTTTTGCAGCCGGAAACAACCTTTCTCGCCACCTCGCGAACCTGCTGGCGAGGGGACGCCGCCGCGATCCGTCACGTTTTTGAGGCATCCGGAGAGGGCGACTCGCCTGCCTCCGGTGCCACCGTCATCGGACCGCCATACGCATCGTAGACCACTAGCAGGTTCAGCAACCCGGCAATCATGGTGTACAACGTACCCAAGTCGAAGTACGAATGGTAATGCCTATGCCACTGTGAGAGCTGATTCGTATGCGCGGTGATGACGGGTGGGGCCATCATCCCACCCCACAGCAGCTCCCGTCCCGCAGTCTGCCGTCGAGCTTGCACGAGGGCTGGCAGCGCGGGTAGGCCCGTGCCCAGTTGACAGAAGTATTGCCAACGCTTGTCGGTCTGATCCCACGATGCGTAGACGACGTGGCCCCCGCCCATCGCCAGCCCAAAGAAATAGGTCGACAAAATGCAGACCATGAACAATATCCCCTTGGCATACCGGCGCTGGTACAGATGGCCCGCTCCCGGCCACAACCAAGCCCAAAAAGCAGCCAGTCCCGGCTGCCGCAAATCAATTTCGAACGGGCCGTCGGACCCCCGCGCAAGATCATCGGTTGGCATAGCTCGTCTCTTTCCAAAAACTCTCGGCCCAGAAAACCTCTGTAATCATTTAACCATCGGCGGCAGCGCATCAGACTCGCCCCCCCCCCTGGTCTTGGGCTCTTATCCGCTGCCGAGTTTTTCAAGGTATTCGCGTTAATGGCTGATACTTAAGAAGAATCGTCCTGAATGGAACGGGTTAGGAGGGCCGGAAAACAAGGGGGCACCCGACTTCAACGTTCGCAACCCTTCAGCCGCTTGACGTACGTCAGGCTTTCTAGCCTGATAGCCGTGAATCTAGCGAGACAGGCTAGAATTCCCCGTCGACCGGCATCAGCCTGGACAGGCTGACGTCCAGGACCGCCAATCGGCTAAACTGCTATCAAGAAGCCATGACAAAACCAGTCAGATTTCCTTTCGCCTCGAGAGTTTTGCCTCGGGAGTTTTGGGAGCGGCAACCACGTTTTGTCATGGGCTGTAAAACCATTATTTTAACGCTCCTGTCCAGCTTGGCTAGATCAGCTACCCCAGATATCCGGCGTCTTGGCGGGCGCGGCGACAAACCGGGGCGATAAAATCCGTGCGTGGATCCGGTTTTTGCCCTCCGGCCGCCTGAGGCGGACGTCAAGCCTTCTCCCTGAATCTCTCTTTTGAAATCCGCTGAAAAAGCCGAGAAATGCCCCCAGGGCTGCCCTGAAAACCTACGTCGCTGTCCATGCAAAGCCCAGCATTCCTACGCCTTTTAGAGAGGGCTTTGAATCGCATACATGTACATGCTAGCACTGCCGAAAGGGGGAGCTGAACCCCCAGGGCCTCGTTGCGGTGCCGAAACCGCCGGCCTCGGTCATAACGTGCTCCGCGCAAGACCAGAGAAGGGGGATTTGTTCACTCTATGGGCTCCTAAGAAGGGGCCGCCATTTTACCCTATTGAAGCCCCAAACCTCGACTTTTCCAAGATCAATTCATGCCGACACTGCTCGCATCCGGCGAACGTACGACCGAGGCCATATTCGCGGTCAACTTAATTCGCGGGGGCCCAGAAATCGGCCATCTTCGCGCCGCGCGAATGAAGCAGACCACGAATGGGCTTGTTCGGACTTAGGGAGCTTGCTGGACGCCTGCGTAGACTTCCCCCGGGCTTTCCCGCCTCCTTGACAAGTTCACATGGCCGGGAAAAGATACTCGAATCGCGAAACACTCCTGCCACCTTATTACTGGGAGCCCCCCCCGTGCGCACGACAGACCCTCCGCGGCAGCCGCTTTTCGTCCGATGGCTTTGGTCTTGGGTAAAGCTGCTGGCCCTGTGTATCGGATTGATGCTGACGCCAGTCGCCTCGGCTGGTGACTCGGCTGGCGAGGAACGGGCCGCTGGTGACGAACGTCTCCAGGTCAGTGGCCGCTATCCCCACCTGGCCATGTACAATCACGGCCGGGAATGTGGCATTGGCGCGGTGGTGCCCTGGGCCGGGAAACTCTGGGCGGTCACTTATCCTCCCCATGCGCCCCGTGGCAGTGACGATAAACTCTATGAGATCACGCCCGATCTAACTCTCGTCGCGCGGCCAGAGAGTGTCGGTGGAACGCCGGCCAATCGAATGATCCATCGCGAGTCGAACCAACTGTTCATGGGCCCTTACGTGATCGACCGGGCGGGCGATGTGCGGGTGATCCCGTACGAGGCGGCGACTGGCCGACCCACCGCCACGATGCGTCATCTGACCGATCCGGCCGACAAGGTCTACACATTCACGATGGAGGAAGGCCTCTACGAAATCGACGTGGCCACGCTGGAGGTCAAGACGCTTTTCAAGGACAGCCACGTGGAGGGGTTTCTCGACTATCTGCCCGGTTACCACGGCAAGGGCGGCTATACGGGCCAGGGGCGTGTCGTCGTGGCCAACAACGGAAAGAAGGGTTCGCACTCGCCGTTTGATGACAGCTCCGGGTGCCTGGCCCAGTGGGATGGGGAGGAATGGACGATCGTTGAGGAACATCAGTTCAACGAAGTCACCGGGCCCGGCGGAATCCGCGGTGCTTCGACCCCAAGCGATCCAATCTGGGCCACGGGCTGGGATAAAGCCTCGGTGCTTCTCAAGCTGCTCGACGATGGCACCTGGTCGACCTACCGCCTGCCGATTGGAAGCTATGACTACATGGCGAGTCACGGGTGGTACACGGAAT
This sequence comes from Planctomycetota bacterium, assembly GCA_051745935.1. Taxonomy (GTDB): domain Bacteria; phylum Planctomycetota; class Planctomycetia; order Pirellulales; family Pirellulaceae; genus JBNJEM01. Next base: position 2,361 of record JBNJEM010000232.1, on the reverse strand, counting down.
GGCCACGAATCCGCCAGGTGGGACCGGATGGCGAGTACTTGATGAACATACACGGTCTTTGGTTTGATTTCCCTCGACACTTTTCGAATGAAAAGACTGGGGCCTTACGACCGATTGCATCCCATCTGAAGATCACGGCGGATTTTTGCCGTTGGCGTGATTCGATCGTCTTTGGCTGCGACGATACGGCGATCACTGGCGGTAATCAGTTTGTCAACCAATCGCAATCAAACCTTTGGTTTGCTGACTGGGAAAAACTGGCCGACGCCGGTCGACCGGCGGGCTGGGGCGGTGTCTGGGTCCACGACCGGGTGGAAGCCGACAGCCCCTCGCTGCCCTTTCATTTCGCCGGTTATTCCCGCCGCATGCTGCACTTGACCCATGGAGCGGACAAGCCGGTGGCCTTTTCAATCGAACTGGACCGCCGGGGCGGCGGCAACTGGTCCGCGCACGAAACCATTACGGTACCGGCCGGCGGCTATGAGTTCCACGTTTTTCCTCGAGACGTGAACGCTGAGTGGGTCCGGATTCGCACGGATCGCCCAGCCGATGACGTGACGGCGTATTTCCATTACGGACCGGGGGGCGGCAGTGTGACCGATCCGACCATGTTCGACTCCCTGGCCGACATAACCAGCGAAGCGGAACGCACGGTGGGTATTGTTCGACCCCGGGGTGGAGATCTGGGAACCCTGCAAATGCTGGCCCATCGCGAAGCCGGAGACGCCGTGGGACGCGACCAGCCGAACTACTACGAAATCGGCCCGGACATGGAACTCGAGCCGGTCGACGGCAGCGACGGGGCGATCAAGTTTCTCAAACAGACCGCCGGCCTGGGATCCCCCGACTTCTCCCTCGATGCCGCTTCGGCCATTGTCACCTACGAAGACAATCGGTATCGCTTGCCGATCAGCGACCAGGGGTACCGGAAACCGTGGTCGGCCGGGTGGCCGCGGGGAATCCGGGAAGTGGTGACGGAACGCCGTCTGTTCAACTGTGGCGGCACCTTCTATGTGCTCCCTCACAAGTCGGCCGGCGGCGTGCCCGCCATGAAGCCCGTCTGCACTCACAACAAGCGAATCACCGATTTTTGTTCCTGGCGCGGGATGCTTGTGCTCGCCGGCGTGCGCACCGATGCAATGCCCGACGAACATTGCCATAAGGCGACGGACGAGATGGGACTTTGGTTCGGCGACGTGGATGACCTGTGGAAGATGGGCGAGCCTCGCGGCCGGGGCGGCCCCTGGCTGCAAACGCCCGTCGAACCCGATCAACCATCGGATCCCTATCTGATGACCGGCTTCAACAAGAAAACGATCGCCCTCTCGCACGACGGCCCCCACGAGGTCACCTTCACGATCGAGGTGGACTTCCTGCGCGATGGCACCTGGAAAACGTACGAGACGTTTAAGGTGCCGGCCGGTGAGACCGTGACGCACGAGTTCCCGCCCGGTTATTCAGCCCATTGGGTCCGCGTTCACGCCAACCGAGCGTGTGCCGCGACAGCCCAATTGACCTATCAGCCGTAAGCCCGGGATGACGGCATCGGCGACGTCGACTGGCGTTTGTGTCACTTCCGCCCGACCGCGTTGCCACCATGAAGCCGACGCCCGCGTGGTCATTCGTCGCTCCGTGGTATTCACCGGCGCAATGCACTATAATGTCGGCCATACGGTTGCCCGGCCGCGCCATGACCATGAGCGTGCGAGGGCGGCAGGCATGGGCATTTGACGCAACGAGTCGCCGACGGGAACGGCTTTCCATGACGTGGATTGACCGCCAGTCGCCCCGTAGCCGATGACCTCATGCGCGGTAGTCGCCAAGCTCTGGCAGGAGCACGTGCGAGTGGGCGGTGGGGCCATGTCATCCGCGTCATGGTAAGCCCGAGGAACCGTTACGGTGGTTCCGTGGCTTGTTTTCAACCACGCACGAGAACTCGCCGGGGGGCGTTGTTCAGCGTGCGCGTTCACCGAAGGAGGATCGCCGCCGATGAAGGTCCTGCTACTTGGAGCGAACGGTTACATGGGACCGCACGTCGTGCGGGCATTGGCGCCGCATCACCAGCTGCGGATCACCGACATCGTGCCACCGGCGGAAGAGGTGAAACGGGAATTCGGTGAACACGAGTTCCGACGGGTCGACATCACCGACGACAAGCAGGTGCTCGAGGCGGCTCGCGGTAACGACGCGATCATCAACTTGGCGGTGGTTCGCCGAGATCGGCGTTTGGCCTTCGCGGTAAACACGGTTGGCTGCCAGCATGTGGTACAGGCCGCCGTCGCTTGCGGCATTCGGCGAGTGATCAACACGGGACCGCATTTCACGGTAGCCGGGCCGTCGTATGAGGACATTGATTTCTCC
>JBNJEM010000231.1:0-10735 GCA_051745935.1 Planctomycetota bacterium | reverse complement strand
AATCATGATGACCGATCCGATCGCCGATATGTTAACCCGTATTCGCAACGCGGTGCGTGTCGAGCGGCCCCATGTCGAAATGCCCGTGTCCAAAGTCAAACGCGGTTTGGCGGATGTGCTCAAACGCGAAGGATATGTCTGGGATTGGACGGAAGTAGATGCCGCGCCGGTCAAAAACCTTCGAATCGAACTGAAATACGGGCCCAATGGGGAACGCGTCATCCAGCGAATCCGCCGCGTGAGTACCCCGGGACGCCGGATCTACAGCAAAGCCCGGAACCTCAACCCCGTTCTCGATGGGCTTGGGATCAGTGTCTTGAGTACCAGTCGTGGGGTGCTCAGCGACCGCGAGGCCCGCCAGCGGAACTTGGGCGGGGAAGTCCTCTGCGAAATCTGGTAAGTTGGCCCAGGCCGCCAGCGCGCGAGGACACAATGCTTGATTGGACGATGTGGCTCGGAACTAGCTCCGGCCCCGAACTGAACACTGGATGCCCTGAACGGTAAAAGCTGATATGTCCCGGATCGGAAAAATACCAATCGATATTCTCGATGGCGTCAATGTCGCCCAAGATGGCCCGGTGGTCACCGTGGAAGGCCCCAAGGGGAAGTTGCGGTATCGATGCCGCCCGGAAGTCCGGGTCGAGGTCAACGAGGCGGATCGAACGGTCTCGGTCACGACGCCGTTGAGTAATCGCGAATCGCGGGCGTACCACGGGCTCACCCGGTCCTTGATCCAGAACATGGTTGTCGGTGTCAAGGATGGGTACGAAAAACGACTGGAAATCCAGGGCGTGGGCTATCTCGCGTCGGTGGAGGGGGATGTGCTGTCATTGCGAGTGGGGTTCGCCAACGAGGTGAAAAAGAAAATTCCGCCGGGCTTGGAGGTGACCTGCCCAGACCAGACGCACGTGGTGATCACCGGATGCGATAAGCAAATGGTGGGGCAGTTCGCGGCGGAGGTCCGGGGGATACGCGAGCCCGAACCTTATAAAGGGAAGGGAATCCGGTACGTGGGCGAGCAGGTGAAGATCAAACCAGGTAAGGCCGCGACCTAAGGGACGCGGTTCGCTTGAGTGACACGGGTTTGACGCACACGGATTTGATCGGCACGGATAACGGGTACACGTTTATTGCAGAGCAGGAATCGTGAATAAGCAAAAGGCCATTGCAAAGCAGAGACGCCGTCGGAAGTTCAGTGTCCGCAAACGATTGCGGGGAACGGCCCGGAAACCGCGGATGTGCGTCTTTCGTAGCAGCACCCATATCGCTTGCCAGCTGATCGATGATTCAATCGGCCAGACCTTGGTGTCGGCGGGGACCCGCGATCGAGCGATCCGCGATCAGATTCCCTATGGGGGGAACCGTGAGGCGGCGAAGATTGTGGGCCAGATCGTGGGGCAACGGGCGGCGGAAGCGGGAATCAAAGAGGCGCGGTTCGACCGGGGTTGGTACAAATACCATGGTCGAGTGGCGGCGCTGGCCGATGCCGCGCGGGAAGCGGGACTCGCGTTCTGACGGTTCCGGCGCCCCCCCCCGCCGTGCTGACGAGCCCCCGAACGTGGTTTTGGAACCGGGACGGGATTGAGGTTCCAGCGGCTGGAAAATGGGAAAGAGTAATGTGCCAGGCGATCGCCATGATCCGCCTGGATTGAAAGGTTGGGTTCGAGATTGGGAGCACCCCAAGCCGTGGCGACAGAACAAGTACGCAGCGAATACATCGACCGGGTAGTCAAGATCAAGCGTTGTGCCGCCGTGGTGAAAGGCGGTCGGCGTTTCAGTTTCGCGGCCATGGTGGTCATGGGCGACGGGAATGGCCGCGCCGGCTGGGGCTATGGCAAGGCGAATGAAGTACCGGCGAGCGTGGAGAAGGCGCAGAAACAGGCGACCCGCGCGATGATGGAGATCCCCATTGTCAATGGGACCATTCCGCACGAAGTGAAGGGAAGCTTCAGCGCCGCCCGCGTCGTCCTCCTGCCGGCGGGGCCCGGTACCGGGATCGTGGCCGGTGACGCCCTGCGGGCCGTCTGTGAGCCGGCGGGAATCACCAACATCCTCACCAAGAGCTTTGGCAGCAACAATCCGGTGACGTTGGTCAAAGCCACGTTCGACGCGCTGTCCAAGCTGCGAACCCAGGAAGAGGTGGAACGACTACGGGGAGTGTCACTACAGTGAATATCGATGACGTCCATCGCAAGGTCACGAAAAACAAAAAACGTCGCCGGGTTGGCCGAGGCGCCGGGTCCGGGCGCGGGAAAACCGCCGGGCGTGGGCACAAGGGCCAACAGTCTCGGGCAGGCTGGTCTCGGGACCCTGTGTTCCAGGGCGGAGCCATGCCCTTGGTGCGGCGCGTGCCGAAGCGAGGTTTTAACAATCGCTTTGCCCGGGTGGTGGGAACCGTGAACGTCTCCGATTTGGAACGGGTTTTCGAGGCGGGGGACGACGTTACGTTCGAGACGCTGCGCGCCAAGTCCCTGGCCAAGTCCCACTGGGATGTCCTGAAGGTGCTCGGAGACGGTGAACTGACCAAAAAACTCAAAGTGTCCGCGCACCGATTCAGTGGCTCGGCCAAGGACAAAATCGAAAAGGCCGGTGGGGAAGCGGTGGTCCTGCCCGGCAACGTTTCCCTGAAGCGGACCAAAAAAGAAGCGTCTCAAATTGCCCAATAGCGGTATTGCAATCAGTCGCCTCCGACGGACTTCGGCGGTGAGTCTCGACCCTAGCGAGGACGGATCGGCGTCATGTGGGAAAAACTTCGCGTTGTCTTCACGATACCCGAGCTGCGGCGGAAGATCTTTCTGACGCTGATGTTTCTGGGGATTTACCGCGTTGGCTATTGGATTACCCTTCCGATGGTCGACCAGAACCAGTTGCGAGGCGCCGCGGATGGGACCGGGGGATTGGCCGATATCATCAACCGGGTGGCCGTGTTTAGCGCCAGCAACCTGACCAACGCCACGATCTTCGGCCTCGGAATCATGCCCTATATCTCCGCGTCGATTATCTTCCAGCTGCTGGGCAGCGTCTGGAAGCCGATCGAGGAACTGAAAAAAGAAGGAGAAACGGGGCAGAAGAAAATCAATGAGTATACGCGGTATCTGACCGTCGTGCTCTGCCTTGTCCAAAGTTGGTTTTACGTGAAGTTCTACCTGATGCGAGTGGGGGCGGAGGGAGACACCTTGGTCGCGAAGGCCTTTCAGAATGAGGCCGGCACGCTGGGATTCGGCTGGCAGTTGACCGCCGTGGTCACCATGACGTGCGGCACCGTGTTTTTGATGTGGATCGGCGAGCAGATCGATGAATATGGCATCGGCAACGGCATTAGCCTGTTAATCATGGCCGGCATTCTGGCTCGCATGCCCGGCGCGTTGATGGATTTGCTCGCCAACCGGGCCGAGTTCGAGCTCGTGGGCATCGCATCCGGACGGATCGGAGTGGAGTCGTTGGTGATCTTGGCTGGCTTGTTCGTCGCGGTGGTTACCGGCGTGGTGTTTATCACCCTCGGGCAGCGGCGGATCCCGACCCAAAGCGCCAAGCACGTGCGCGGGCGGCGCGTCTACGGGGGGACCCGCCAGTACCTGCCGTTGCGAATTAACCAAGCGGGCGTGATGCCGATCATCTTCGCCAGTAGCTTGCTCATGTTGCCCGGCATGTTTTTCAATATGGCCATGAACTGGACGTTCCTCGGGGAAGGGTTGTCGCAATTCTTCGGCACCATGGCGCCGCTTTTCTCTCGCGGAACCTCCTTTATTTACAATATGCTCTATGTGGTTCTCATTTATTTCTTCTGTTACTTCTGGACGGCGATCACCTTCAATCCCAAGGAAATGTCGGAAAACTTGAAAGACCATGGCACGTTCATTCCCGGATATCGGCCCGGCAAACGGACCGCCGACTACCTGGAAAAAGTCATGGTCAGAATTACCTACGTGGGGGCCGGGTTCCTGGCTCTGGTGGCGATCGTCCCCACCATCATTTCCGGCTCGCTCGGCGTGAGCTTCGCGATCGCCAGCTTCTACGGGGGGACTGGATTGTTGATTGCGGTGAGTGTGGCTTTCGATCTCGTGCAGAAAATCGATAGCCACTTGGTGATGCGAAACTACCGAGGCTTGCTGGAAAGTTAGGCCCCGCGAGCCCCCCGCTGGGCGATAGCGCGGCGGAGGGGTTGCAGCGCGATTTAGGGAAACAACGACTCATGTTCATCGTCTTTATTGGTCCGCCGGGGGCTGGAAAAGGTACGCAAGCTCAACGGCTCGTCGAATTGCTCGGGATTCCCCACGTCTCCACCGGCGATATGCTCCGCCAGGCCATCCGCGAGGAGTCCGAACTGGGGAAACAGGCCTCCGCGTACATGCAGGCCGGAGAATTGGTGCCGGATGAGTTGGTATTGGGGATCATCGACGAGCGATTGAACGATCCGGACATGGCTTCGGGGTGCCTCTTCGACGGGTTCCCCCGAAATGTGAAACAGGCTCGGGCCCTGGACCGGCTCATGGAAAAGCGGGGAACACCGATCGACATGGTCTTGGAAATCAGCGTGGAGGACGAGGAACTCATTCGCCGCATGCTGGCGCGTGAACGAGCGGATGACACGTCGGAGACGATTGCGCAGCGGTTGCGGGTCTATCGAGATCAAACCGCCCCGGTACTGCAGTACTACGCGGATCGGGGGTTGCTGGCCACGATAGACGGACAGGGCACGCCGGATGAGGTTTTTGGGCGGATTCGCGAACGGCTCGACCGTTAGCCGGCGACGCGCCATGGAGCGTGGGAAGAGAGCGAGAGCGCTGTTGGCGGCAGCGGCGAGGTGAGTGCGGACCGCTCGGGAAACGCCACGTTGAAGGGTCGCGTGGGCAAAATGCGTGCCCGGCGAATGAAAATCGGCGCCGCGGGCCCTTGAAGGTAGCAGGCGCAACGGGCTATACTCGGGGCTTTTGGCGTTTTTCGGAGATCGATCATGAAAGTGCGCACAAGCGTGAAACGCATCTGCGAGCATTGTAAAATCGTGCGGCGGAAAGGGCGAGTTTACGTGATCTGCAGCAATGCAAGGCACAAACAACGCCAGGGGTGAAGGGCCGTGGAGAGAAGCGTGGTCGCGGCCCGCGCCGATGGACGGACATCGAGCGCGTTGCGGGTGGGTCAAAAGGCCTGACAAAGGCCTTCGGGCGACCTTTCACCAGCGACGTATTGGAAGCGGGACACGGGTTGTGTTACCGGCTGTTGAGAAGCCAGAACAAAACCAGTCAGCCTTGCTTGCCCCCCAGGGAGTTTTGGGGAGCGGGAACCGCGTTGTGTAACGGGCTGTAAAACATGTAGGTTGGGATATGCTGGTTGAGGAGTATTAGGTCATGCCGCGTTTGCTGGGTGTGGACATTCCGAGCGATAAACCGACCGTGGTTTCCTTGTCCTATCTTTACGGAGTAGGGCCGGCCACGGCGCGCGACCTTTGCCATAAGGCGGGGATTGAACCGCGCAAGAAGGCTCATGAGTTGGCAGATGATGAATTGGGACGGCTGACGACGGTTCTGGAACGGGACTACATTGTCGAGGGGCCTTTGCGTCGCCGGGTGCAGCAGAGCATCAACCGGCTGCGCGATATCAAGTGCTATCGTGGGTTGCGCCATCGGATGGGGTTGCCGGTGCGCGGCCAGCGCACCCGGACCAATGCCCGCACGCGGAAGGGGCCGGTCAAGACGGTGGCTGGGAAGAAGGGGGTCAAGGACCTTCACTAAATCAGCGTCCGCCAGGATCCGATCGGTGTTCCTCTAGGACAATAGTGGGATATATTTCAGGCGGTTGGATTCTCCCGGGTGGAAGGCTGCCCGACGCAAGCCGTCCTCCCGTTGGTCGGACTCGCGGCGGAGAAAGTCATCCGCGACCGGTATATTTCAGGCGGTTGGATTTTCCCGGGTGGAAGGCTGCCCGACGCAAGCCGTCCTCCCGTTGGTCGGACTCGCGGCGGAGAAAGTCATCCGCGACCGGTATATTTCAGGCGGTTGGATTTTCCCGGGTGGAAGGCTGCCCGACGCAAGCCGTCCTCCCGTTGGTCGGACTCGCGGCGGAGAAAGTCATCCGCGACCAGTATAATAGGTGTCTAATCGTGGGAATCGTCGAATAGCACACTGATTGGCAACAATCAATCTCAGGAGCGTGAAGCCCGTGGCAAAGAGTAAGAAGCGGAAACCTCGTCGTAACGTGACGGTAGGCATCGCCTACATCAAGGCCTCCTTCAATAACACGACCGTGACGATTACGGACACGAAAGGTGATATGTTGTGTTGGGCAAGCGCGGGTACGAGTGGTTTCAAGGGAAGCCGCAAGAGTACGCCGTTCGCCGGCCAGTGCGCTGCTCAACAGGCTGCCGAGAAGGCGGCGAAGTTTGGTGTGAGGGAATTAGAAGTCCGGGTTAAAGGTCCTGGGTCGGGGCGTGAGAGTGCCATTACCGCGCTGCAGTCGGCTGGGATGACCGTCAAGTTGATTGAAGATTGCACGCCCATCCCGCATAACGGATGCCGCCCGCGTAAGAAGCGGCGGGTGTAACGGCGGCAGGTCGGGCGGGCAAGACCTTTCGGCTCGCCGTTTCCTTTATCTTGGCTAGCGGGATTTCGCTTACAACGGAGGCTACCGATGCATATTCGATGGCGGGGGCTGGAATTGCCAAGTGCGGTCGATTGTGACGCGAAGACACTTTCGGCCACGTACGGTAAGTTTACGGCCGAACCCTTCGAACGCGGATTTGGGGTGACGATCGGCAACAGTCTGCGACGCATTCTGCTGTCCAGCTTGGAAGGCAGTGCGGTGACGCAGGTGAAAATTCGCGGCGCCCAGCACGAGTTCAGTACCATCCCGGGTGTTTTGGACGACATGACGGATATCGTGCTCAACGTGAAGTCGCTGGTGGTGAAAAACCACAGTGACGCGACTCGCGTGATCACGGTCGAGAAAAATGAACCAGGGCCGGTGACCGGGAGGGACGTGCAGGCCGATGCGGACGTCGAGGTCATCAACAAAGATCATGTGCTGACCACCTTGACCGACAGCGTCCCATTCATGATGGAGATGGTCGTTGAAAATGGCCGAGGATGCGTGCTCGCCAGCGAACAAAGCATGGGGGATCACGAGATCGGGATCCTCCCCATTGACGCCGTCTACAGCCCGGTAACGCGGGTCCGGTTTCATATCGATGAAACACGGGTCGGCCAGAAGACGAACTACGACAAATTAACGCTGGAGATTTGGACGAACGGTTCCGTCAGTCCGGAAATGGCTCTGGTGGAAGCGGCGAAGATTTGCCGTAAGCATTTGAACCCCTTTGTCCAGTATTCCGAATTGGGACACCGCGTCCACAGCGCGGCCCGGTCCGGCGGCGCTGCTGGGGATGCGGCGTTGGAAGCCAAGTTGGGCATGAGTCTGGCCGAATTGAACCTGTCGGTGCGAGCCAGTAACTGCCTGGAATCGGAAAACATCAACACGGTTCGCGACCTTGTTCAGATGACTGAAGATCAGTTGCTGGAAGTCCGGAATTTCGGCGACACCACGTTGACCGAAGTGCGGGAGAAACTCGGTGAACTTGGACTCCATCTCGGAATGCGAGTTGCACCCGCCCAGCACATGCCGCTGTGAGCCGATGCCAAAAAAACACGGGGGTGGGACTTCGCCTGGTTAAACACGCCACGGGGTTCCCCCAAGGGACCGGCCGGGCTAAAAACGGCGGAACGAGGCGCGATGCGTGCCGGCGGATGGCGGTGGGACTCGCTGGACAACACGACAACACGCGTGTCGGGGGATGTCGGGCCGCGTTCATTGGCGGAACATCGTTGCCTGTTACCCCGGGGTGCCGAGGTGCAAGTCAACGCGCGGGGGGCCAAGAGCCGCTTGCAGCGCGGCCAAACGCGTAAGCTCCCTCCCAAGCAACAGGGTGACCGAAGAAAGATAGAGAATCATGAGACACCGAAAACGAGGCCGCCGGTTGGGGCGTAGTTCCAGTCATCGTCGCGCCATGTTGCGAAACTTGGCGTGTAGTTTGTTTCTGAGCGAGGCGGATAGTGAGTTGGATCCCAACCCGCCCAAGGTCAAGGGACGAGTGACCACCACGTTGCAGAAAGCGAAGGAAGTACGTCCGCTCGTGGAGAAGTGTATTACGATCGCCCGCCGCTCGCTTGAACACGAAGAAGCGGCTAGACCGTATGCCGTTGATGCCGAACGCGGTTCCGCGGAGTATCGGCAATGGCGAGCTAGTTCGCAATGGCAGGATTGGTCCAATGCCCGCGCGCCAGCCGTGGCCGCGCGGCGTCGCGTACTCCGGTTGTTGGGCAATAAGCGGGCCGTCTCGGTCCTGTTCGATGAAATCGCGCCGCGGTTCATCGATCGGGACGGAGGCTATACCCGAGTGCTTCGATTGGCGAAGCCTCGGTTGGGAGACGCCGGCACCAGAGCGATCCTCGAGTTCTCCGGGCAACACGATCGCGTGTCGGAAACCAGTGAGCGTCCTGCTTTCGAGGACGCGGATCTCGAGGACGAAGGGGGGCTGGAGGAGAAAGCGGACGAGGAAGAGGTTGCTCAAGAGCAAGAAGCCGGGGATCAACGAGCCGAAGATCAAGACGCGTCCACGGACACGGACAGTCGCGAAGCGTTGGCGTCCGGCGAGGAAGCCACCAGTCCCGAGGACGAGAAAAAAGCGGATGCCTAGCCGCTCGCTTCCGGCTGTTGCGGCGGTTCTATTTCAGGCGGTTGGATTATTCCGGCTGGAGCGCTGCCCGACGCAAGCCGTCCTCCCGTTGGTCGGACTCGCGGCGGAGAAAGTCATCCGCGACCGGTATAAGCCGCGACAAAACATCATGGGCTAGAATATTCTCCGAATCTCTGTTGCCTTTTCCGGATTTCGACGCCACAATCTCTGTTGAAAATCGGACTAGGGTAAGCTGGAGCGGCAATGCTCTGGCTCGTGTTTTTGGGTGCGCGGAGGTGGCCATGGGAGGCGAAGGCCGGTGTCCGGAAGTGGATGGTCGTGGCTTTGACTTCACGGGGCACGTTCGTGCGGTGTGCGAAGACATGGTGATCCGGCTGCCTCAACTGGCCCATATTGATATGTCGCGAGTGGCCATTAGTCTTTCTCGGGCACGGAAGGTGGGGGCGGATGGCGTCCATGCATCGTTAATGCCACTCCGCTTTCAGGGGGGCGCGCGGGCCGGCAAGCGAGGCGGGCGCTACTACACAACCCAAGTGGTGCTGAACCGCGACGGGCAGGAAATGCTCTATATCCTGACCTTCTTTTTGCCCCGGTTCATGGACGTGGAATTCCGGGAGAAGCTGGTTACGATCGCGCACGAGCTTTGGCATATAGGCCCGGCGTTTGACGGCGATTTGCGGCGGCACGCGGGACGTTGTTATGTGCATACGGGCTCCCGGAAGAACTATGATCGGGAAATGAAACATCTGGTCAACGCGTGGTTGTCGGACGGACCGCCCGCGTCGCTCTACCACTTCTTGCAGTATCACTTTGCTCAACTGCAATGGATTCATGGCCGGGTTCATGGCGTGCGGTACTCGCAGCCGAAGCTCATCCCGATTTCGCCTGTCCAGGCTCATTACATGAATCGCCAGGTCGATCGGTCCGTTTAGGGCCTTTTTACAGCCCGTAACAAAACCGAACTTTTGCTTCCAAAACTTCTGGATTACGGGACATCCGCGTGGTTTTGTTACGCGGGCGTGGTTGCGGCGTGGCGTGTCCCCCGCGTTGGCGTGTTTTCCATCTTGTTAAGAGGTGCGAATTCTGCTGGACGCGCGCTTCCTGTCTTTGGCCCCCTCGGCCCCATCATCTTTCGGTGTTGGAACATCTTGACGTGGCGGCTCCCCGGCTGTAGCCTGTAATCGGTTGGCGGGTGGCGCGCGACGTAACCGTTCACGGGCGCCGCTACGCGGCCTGGACACCCTGCGGCCCGCATGGATGCCACGGGTTTGTCCCGCGGCATTTGCACGTTGAAAAGCGCTCCTTCAAGGTGTGCGACGCAAGTGTGAACGTCCGCGGAGATCAGTGTCTTGCCCGTGAAGGGTGGGCGCACGACGAAGAAAGAGGGTAAAAACGGCGGGAGTGGTGGTCCGGGGCGGCGTTCAATGTCGAACGAGCTTACGCTGGAGGCGTGCCACGCTCGTGAAAGGGAAAGATCGCGGGAATGGCGGAATTGGCAGACGCGCTAGGTTGAGGGCCTAGTGGGGTTAATACCCCGTGCAGGTTCAACTCCTGTTTCCCGCACTTCATAAATCCCGCCGAATCAACCACTTCTGGTACCTGCCACCGGTTGGCGGCACCTGGAATAAGTGGAAAAGTGGTACTCCACCACTCAAATCCACTCTAGAGGTATAGCACAAGCCCCAGTCCAAGCGGGCTCACATTCCCTGAGCGGGTGGCGACGCTGGTGGTCCTGGCCGGTCTGCGCACCGGCTGGCGCCCCCAGGAAGACTACTTGGAGCTGGGCGGCTTTGAGAATCGGCTGAGGTTCCCGATTTGCAAGCTGATCGACAAATTGTCGAGCGAGTGGCGGGAAAACTATTCGCTCCCGGTCGCTCCCTTGAGTGAACCGGCATTTCTGACAGCGCTAAACGCGAGCGGAGGCCACTGAGCAGGGCGCAGGGGGCAACAAAACCCTAACGTTGCAAACAGTATATGTAGGACGGGTCTCCAGGCCCGTCTTTTCAAGTACGAAATCGTACTTGATCTGGTGTCCGCAGATCTCACGAA
>JBNJEM010000230.1:0-10752 GCA_051745935.1 Planctomycetota bacterium | reverse complement strand
ATATTTCAGGCGGTTGGATTTTTCCGGGTGGAACGCGGCCCGACGCAAGCCGTCCTCCCGTTGGTCGGACTCGCGGCGGAGAACGTCATCCGCGACCGGTATCATTCAGGCGGTTGGATTGTTCCGGGTGGAACGCGGCCCGACGCAAGCCGTCCTCCCGTTGGTCGGACTCGCGGCGGAGAACGTCATCCGCGACCGGTATCATTCAAGCATCCGCGGTGAACATCCAAAGTGATGACGTCCGATACGTGACATGGCGAGCTGGTTGGCAGGTTCCCTCGGAGTTCTCAGGCCATGGCCAGGAGCACGGCCACGGTTGCCACGATGTCGTCGGCACTGGCGCCGCGGGACAAATCACTGATGGGTTTCGCGAAGCCCTGCAGGAAGGGGCCAATCGCCTGGGCCCCTGCCATGTACTGCGTTAGTTTGTAGGCCGTGTTACCGGAGTTCAGGTCCGGGAACACGAGCACGTTGGCCTGGCCGGCCACGTTACTGGGCCGTTTAACCTTGCGGGCAGCCACGCGGGGCACGATCGCCGAATCGACTTGGAATTCACCATCCACCAGCGCTTCCGGGGCACGCCGCCTGGCCAACGACACGGCTTCCTTTACCTTATCCACTTCGGTGTGCGCGGCGCTCCCTAACGTGGAAAAGGAAAGAAGCGCGACCCGCGGCGTGTCGCCGAGCAACCTCTCGGCGCTGGCATGCGACGCTAGAGCGATATCGGCGAGCTGTGCTGGCGTGGGGGCGACGGTCACGGCGCAATCCGCGAATAGAACCGAATAGTTCGTCCGGCCCTGGAATTCAGGAAGCACCATCAGGAAAAAGCTCGAAACCGTTTCCACGCCGGACGCGAGCCCCACGGTCAACGCGCCCGCCTGAATGACGGTGGCCGTGGCATGATCCACGCCGCCCACCATCGTGGCCGCGTCTCCTTGAGCGACCATCATGCCGCCGAAAAAAAGCGGTCTCGCCATCATTCGCCGCGCAACCCCCTCCTTGACATGGCGATGCCGCCGGTACGCATGAACATAGGCATCGAAGCACCCCGCCGCTCGCGGCTCCATCAATTCAATACCGCTCACGTCAAGCCGCGCCCCGGCCGCTGCCCGCCGAATCCGGTCCGGCGCACCCAGAAGGATCGGGATGGCCACCCCTTGTGCCAGCAGGCATTCCGCGGCGGCAATCACGCGAGCGTTCTCTCCCTCGGGCAGCACAACCCGCTGTTGGCGTTGACGAGCGGCCGTGAAAAAGCGGTCAAGAACGTCTCCCACCACGGCAGCCCTTTCTCACAGTATCGCGAAGGTTTTACACATCGGCAAGCCACTGGACGACTTACCCGTCCACGACTAACTCCATTACTCAAACTGAAAACTTCACATGACGACTGGCTGGTAACGCCCGGCTCCGAGGGGCTTTTCGGAGGTGGCCGCCGCCGGACATGGCCCGAATTCAATCCACCCGAAAATCACCGGAAACCAGGGCTTTTCCAGCGTCTAGGCCGCTCAAAGAGCCTCACCCGTTCGGACGTTGAGCCCATTAATACGTTGGAGCCCCCGGCCGGCGTTCCTCGATCCATTCGTAGTAGTCGCGCATTTTTAATTGGCCGGCCGCCGCGTCGTCCAGATAGACTTGCGCATGCGGGTGCATCTGCAACGCACTGGCCGTGATCATGCCCGTGAGCGGCCCCTCGATCGCCGCCGTCACCGCCTCCGCCTTATTCTTCCCGTTTGCCAACAAGATCAATTGATTCGCCTCCAGAATGGTTCCAACCCCCATGGTGATCGCGTAGATCGGAACTTCTTCCGACTCGTCGAAAAAACGGGCGTTGTCCTCTATGGTTTGCTTGGCCAGCGTTTTCAGGCGGGTACGCGACGTCAGCGAGCTGCTGGGCTCGTTGAACGCCACATGACCGTCGGAACCGATTCCCAGAATTTGCAGGTCGATACCCCCGCACTCTTTAATTCGCTGCTCATACCACTCACAAAACGCCGGATAGTTACTCGTGTTTCCGGACGGTATGTATATGTTTTGTTCCGGTACGTTCACGTGACGGAAAAAATTCTCGTGCATGAAGTAATGGTAGCTTTGCGGATGGTTTGGAGCCAATCCGACATACTCGTCCAAATTAAACGTCGTAACCTGGGCAAAATCGAGCCCCTCTTCGCGATGAATCCGCACCAGCTCCTGGTAGAGCCCCAACGGCGTCGATCCGGTCGCCATCCCCAGTACGGCGTTTGGTTTCCGGTTCAATAACCGCACCACTTCCTGCGCCGCCGCGCGACTCATCTCCTCGTACGTCGACTTGATCTTTACTTCCATCGGATGCAAACCTCCAAAGTAGAAAACTCGTTGTCCCGGCAGGGTGTCACGCCTGCCACCCCCCACCAGTACTTCAGTCCATGGAATCAGCCAGTCTACCCTATTGTTGCACAAAGACGGCGTAGGACGGGTCTCCAGGCCCGTCTCTTACAGCGCACAAATGTCTTTTTGCGGTTGTTTGAAGATCTCACATTTCGTGAGATCCGCGAACACCAGATCAAGTACGATTTCGTACTTGAAAAGACGGGCCTGGAGACCCGTCCTACATATACTGTTTGCAACGTTAGGGTCTAGGCTCATCCGTCCAGCTGACGTCCAGCTCAGCTTGTATTGCGTTGCATGCTCGGCCCCCCCCCAAATGCCCGCGTCCCCCCATCCTCGTCCATCCTCACTGCTCGGGACACGAAGTTCACGACGGCATATACGGGTCGCGGATGACGTTCTCCGCCGCGAGTCCGACCAACGGGAGGACGGCTTGCGCCGGGCCGCGTTCCATTCGGAATAATCCAACCGCCTGAAATACAAAGCCCAAGCGAAAGGTGGGCTGGTTTCGCCGGCGCGCGAGGCGGAATCCATCCTCGACGCGGCTACCGCCCCATGAATGACCGAGATGGGAACGCCAGGACAACCCGGCGGCGAAAGGCAAAGCAACCGGGCAGGGAATACGTCGACAAAGCTTCACACTCACGGCGGCGGTCCATTGAAATCGGCAGCGTATGTTGCGGAAGCTCGCCCCAGTTGCCTTACGGCATACCCGAAAACGAATCTGGGCTTGCCTGGAAAAAGAAAGCATCGGGACAGTTCACGTTCAGGCAAACGGCAGCTCACGCTTCTCGGGCGACGGCAATGCACCGCCTCAGGGGCGTGCCAGGGGCCCCAGCGGAGCGTTTTCGCGTCCCCGATCACTCAACACTCCCGATTAGAACGTCGGGGCGGCCAGTTGACAAGCGGGGCACCTCGAGAGTCGTAACGAGGCATCCAAGACCGCGCCGCCAAGACCGCGTCGTGGCGGCGTCGCGTCTCGCTGGTTCCCGGTTGATATATTTCAGGCGGTTGGATTCTTCCGGGTGGAACGCTGCCCGACGCAAGCCATCCTCCCGTTGGTCGGACTCGCGGCGGAGAAAGTCATCCGCGACCGGTATAACGACGGGGCGCGAGCCCATCAAAATAGGCAAAACACGGGGACCGTGCCAACGAATCAGAAAGCCCTGTTCAATCACCCCATAACGGTTCGATCCTTGATAACGAATGGTCTGATTGCGGCGTCCCGACCGCCGCGTTGTCTGACGGCCCGGCGGCCCAACACCCGCCGTGGCGTCGGCAATGGGCCCCGACAAGCACATTACCCGCAGGGAGGCATGGAGATGCAACGAACGCGGACAGCCTTGATACTAGGCGTTATCCTGGTCGGAACCACGGGAGTGCGAGCGCAAACCGCTCACTCAATCGCCTACCACGAACGCACCTGTCCACGGTGCCGCGGCGCTGACGGTGGCCCGTCATCCGCCGGAGGACCGGGACGGCGAACAAGCTGGACAGCCACGCTCCAGCGAACTCTAGGCGGCCTCCTACCCGGGTGCACCGGCTGTGATGCCCGGCACAAGATTTACAAATCGGCGTTACGGCGCAGTACCTTCGACAAGAAGCTCATTCCCGTGATCCCGTACTACGAGCACACCTTCCCCTGCTATTCGGACTCCCGCCACCGAACGGGCCGCCACATTCCCGGAGCGAGCCGCCCCGCGCATTACGCCGGTTCATTGATGGAAGGCGAGATGCTCCCCATGCAGGAGATTCCCAGTGGCACGGGGCAGCCGACGCCGGCCAGCAAACCCGCCTCGGACCAGGCCCCCGGTGGGGAGGCCCCGCTGGAGGAGCAGAGCCGGAATCTCAAGAAGTCGAAGACGCGTCGCCCCGCCTTTCCAAAACACCCCCCCGCCGGGCCTCATCGCCAAGCCACGTTAGAGGGATCCGGCGGCGCGGAGCAGTCCGAAACGCCCGCGAAATCGGATTTGGGCAAATTCATCTCCTGGGACGGTGAAACCGAGAGCAAGGCACGGGCGAGCGTGGACTCGCGAGAGTCTCCCCGCCGTTGAACCGTCGGTCAAAGCCAGCACCCCACTCCAGCCCTACTCCGTTTCCAAGGCCTGCTTTAGGTCATCGATTAGATCTTGCGTGTCTTCGATGCCACAGGACAATCGGACCATGTTGTCCTGGATACCGAACCGCTGACGATCTTCCAGCGAACACTCATGGTAGCTCATGATGACCGGTTGTTCGATCAGCGACTCGACGCCCCCCAGGCTCGGCCCGATACGCGGCAACTGGAGTGCATCAATGATCCGCGACACGTCTTGGCGCGAGGCATCCTTAACGAGGAACGTGATTAGTCCTCCGAATCCGCGCATCGTGCGACTGGCGACCTCGTGGTAGGGGTGCGTGGGCAAACCGGGATACATCACCCGGTCAACCCGAGGATGCGATTCCAGGAACTTCGCGACCGCAAGTCCGGTTTCGTTGTGCCGTCGCATGCGCAGTTCCAACGTCTTCAAACCTCTCTGAAGCAAGTACACGTTGTGCGGCGCGTTGGTCGACCCCATGACGCCGCGCAAGTGGCGCACCGACTCCAAGGCGTCTTTTCCCCCGACAATCACCCCGGCCAGCAAATCGTTGTGTCCGCCGAGATACTTGGTCGCGGAATGCAGCACGTAATCCACGCCGCATTCAATCGGCCGCAGGTTGTAGGGCGTGGAAAGCGTGGCATCGATCAGTGTTTCAACCTGATGACGACGCCCGATATCGACAAAGCGATCCAAGTCCACGACACTCAGATGCGGATTGGTGGGCGATTCACTAATGAGCAACTTCGTCTTGGGCGTGATTTTGTCTTCCATCGCTTGATAATCACACGCCGCCACCTGGTGAGTGACCACGCCGAGCCGAGATAGGTGTTTGACACAAAACTCACGGGTACGATGGTAACATTCATCGAATAAGATGACTTCGTCCCCGGCGCTGAGCTTGGCCATTAGCACCCCCACCACGGCGGCCATCCCGGTCGAAAAAAGAATGGCCTCCTCGCCGCCATCGAGTACCGCCAGTTTTCGTTCCACGACGCGCTCGCCCGGATTCCCATAGCGTCCGTATTCCTCCCGTTCCGATCCGTGCTCCACGTAGTGCAACAGCGCGTTGGTATCGGCGAACGTATAGGTTGCCGCACAGCAGATCGGGTCGGTGATTGAGTCGGCGAGCTTCTGTCGGGTTTCACCGGCATGCACGGCGAGCGTCGAGGGGCCCCGGTTGGGCAACGACGACGTCTGTTTCGTTTTTACGTCTCTTAGCGCCATGGTTCGATTGTCTCTCCAGAATGTTATACCGCTGGGGGGGCAGAATCCGACGGCTTGAACGATCCCAGGTGAACGGAAAAAGCCGGTGCTCGCGGCCCGCGGGCGCGACCATCCGGGCGGTGATTCGCCGCAATCCTTCTCCATATTACAGGTTGGGGCCGCAAACAGACGGCGTGCCCGGGCGGACAGACCAAGAATCGATCGCCGAGGTGGACGGGGCACCGACACCGGCGCGGGACATCACGACGGGCGAGTCCTGGCCCCACCGCGCAGCAGCGCGGCGGCAAAACCACCTCAGTGTTGACTAAAGTCAGTGTTGACTAAAGAGAAGTGCAACGCCGATTGCCGGAACGTCGCACAAACCGATCATACCGCTGTCCGTTAGAATCCGCCGGTGGAAAAGCTCTCCGACACACCCCGTCCTCCCGTGGCTCGGGCCCCCGGCGGAATATCCCCGCTGCGATATGTGTAGCTTGGCGACGGCGCGGCGTTAGTCCGAGATCACCCACCCGCGAAGTACCCCCGCCGCGATGCGAGGCCGGGGGGGATGGCTCTTTAGCAGTTAAAGGCTGCAAGCGGCCGCAAATCCCCTAAGTACCGCTTATGTTAGGCCAGTCCCACGAAAAAGGCAACCGGGGAAGGGACGCTTTGTGGAAATACACGCCGACGCCGGCGAACCGCGAAGGACAATGTTGACCCCGTTTCCGAACCGCACTATAATTCCGCTCGTGTCGGGGAAACACAAGGGCTCGGTTGACCCAGAACCAGCCGCCATGAAGAAGTCTACGATCAAGCCTCGACAAAGCCACTCGGGTGTCCCGCCGTCAAAGAACGCCGGGGGCGGGGAACCGGGGTTCTAACGGGCTGCAAAAAGCCCGAACGAGCAGTGTTCCCGCCGCCCAAGGAAGTCTTGGAAGCGGGAACGGGATGTTCTAACGGGCTGTAAAAAGCCCGAACGAGATGATCCAGTGTTCCTACTGCCCAAGGAGTCTTGGAAGGGGGGAACCTGATATTGTAACTGGCTGTAAAAGACAGGGAAGTGACACTCCGTCCGTGGCCGCGATTGGGACTCTCCCGCGGCCCAAAAGCCACAGGAAGTGCCGGTGTCCTTCGCATCAACCGATGACACGAAAGAACGCGTGCGAGAAGCCACGGACCTAGTGGACCTAGTGAGCCGTTCGCTACGGTTGCGCCGTCAGGGCAAGCTCTATGTGGGGCTCTGTCCCTGGCACGACGACTCCCGCCCCAGCTTGCAAGTCAACCCGGAACGTCAATCGTGGAAATGCTGGGTTTGCGATGTGGGTGGGGATGTATTCAGTTTCGTGATGAAGCGGGAGGGGGTGGACTTTCGCACGGCGTTGCATATTCTGGCCGACCGTGCTGGCATCGCCATCACCTCGAGTCAGAAACGGGCGAAGCCGGGCAGCCCGGACGACAAACAGACGCTCTTTCGAGCCACGGCGTGGGCGGAGGAACAATTTCATCGCTGTTTGCTCGACGCGATGGAGGCCCAACCGGCCCGCGCGTATCTGGCGGAGCGGGGGATTAGTGACGAGAGCGTTCAGCGGTTTCATCTGGGGTTTGCTCCCGATCGCTGGCAATGGTTGATGGACCGCGCGAAGACGACGCCTTTTTCTCCCGAGGTGCTGGAAGCGGCTGGTTTGGTGAGCCGTACCCAGGATGGCCAGCGGCGGTACGATCGATTTCGCGGCCGACTGATGTTTTCCATCCGGGATACCGAACATCGCCCCATCGCGTTCGGGGGCCGGATCTTGCCGGGCGGGGCGGGAAACGCCAATAGCCCGAAGTATATTAACTCGCCAGAAACTCGGCTTTTCTCCAAAAGCAACAATCTGTACGCCCTCGACTTCGTCCGCGACTCGCTTTCGCGGGATCCCCGGATTGTGGTTGTGGAGGGGTACACGGACGTCATTATGGCTCACCAGCACGGGGCCAAGAACGTCGTGGCGGCGCTGGGCACGGCGTTGGGCGAGCGGCATGTCCGGTTGCTGCAGCGTTTCGCCGAGCAGGTCGTGCTGGTGCTGGACGGGGACGAGGCGGGGCAGCGCCGCACGAATGAAATCCTGGAGCTGTTCATTGGGGCCCAGGTCAACCTGAACATTCTTACGTTGCCCTCGGGGCTGGATCCGTGCGATCTCATTCGCCAACAAGGGATCGAAGCCTTTCGTCGGCATCTCGACCAAGCGGTGGATGCCTTGGAACATAAGGTACGCACGGCCACCACCGGGGTGGATATCGTGGCGGATCCCGATCGGGCGCATCATGCTTTGGAAGAGATCCTCGGCACCATGGCCAATGCCCCCCGCCCGTCGCATGTGGCGCGCGAGTCGTTGCGTTTGCGGGAACAGCAGATGCTGGTGCGGCTGGCGCGGCAGTTCCACGTGGAGGAACAGTCCTTGCGTGCTCGGCTCAGCGCGTTGCGTGGCCGGCGCAAGGGGAATCGAGGGGGCTCCCAGCCGGCGGCGCACTCGGCGAACTCCCCCGGCGACACCGTTTCCTTTGCCGCGCTGTCTCCCGTCGAGCGAGAGCTGTTTCAGATTTTGCTAACGCACCCGGAGTTGGGAGAACTGGCTTTGGGCATGATCGAAGGCGAACAATTGGCCAGCGGCGTGGCGCACCAATTGTGGCGGCTTTACCAGAGCGCGCGGGACGAACAAGCAGGGTTCGAGTTTGGCGAGATCATGACCCTGGCGGAAGACCCCGCGTTGAAGAACACATTGGTACAATTGCAGGATGACGCCCACGCCAAGGCGAAAGTGGCTTTGGAAGACGCGGAAAACCGCCTGCGCGGTCTCGTCCGCGACTTCCGTTTTCAACGTGAACGGAGGGCGCAGCGTCAATCACTGGCCGCCCTCCAACAACGTGAATACGATGAAAAGGAGGAACTTGAGGTCCTGCAAAGGATCATCCAGAATGAAAGGAACCGCCAGGGTATTTCCGCGCCCACGGACGGGTAGCATGCCCTGTCGGCTATCTTCGCGACATTGCCCCGCCCAGGGGGCCCCGCGAAGATTCATCCCGGTGTCTTGAGCGCAAGAAAGCGCGGGAGGGAATGACACGTGGACCACTTCGACGAAGATTTGCAGGCCCTGATTGCCAAGGGGAAATCACAAGGCTACCTTACGTATGACGAAGTCAATGACTATCTTCCCGACGAAGATGTCACGCCAGAAAAACTTGATAATCTACTCATCGCTCTCGACGACCGCGGCATTGAACTCGTCGACCAGCCGCCCCAGCATGAATTCGAACAGCCCGCGCCGGCGCCGTCCGCCGACACCATTCAGCTGGCGATCGAGGAAGACGAGATCCGCCTGCAAGCCGCTGGCGAGATCCCGAAGCTCAGCGATGATCCGATCCGCATGTACCTGTCGCAAATGGCGGAGGTCCCTTTGCTCAAGCGCGAACAAGAAATCGCGCTCGCCAAAAAAATAGAGGTCACCCGGAGACGCTTTCGACGCACCGTCCTGGGATGCCATTATGCCATGGAAGCCGCTATCCAAACCCTCGATCGCGTTTACCAGGGAGACCTGCCGTTCGACCGGACAATCAAGGTCTCCCAGACCGAGCGGCTGACCAAAGAACAAGTCCTGGGACGCATGCCTCATAACTTGGAGACCCTCAAGCGGTTGCTGGAGGCAAACAAACGCGATTTCGCGAACCTGATTCGGAAATCGACGCCGGACGAGGAAAGGGCGTTGACCCGCCGAGCTTTCCTGCGGCGGCGAAGTAAATGCCTGCAGCTCGTGGAAGAAATGAGTCTGCGAACCCGACGCGTCCAACCGCTGATGCACCAACTGGAGGAATTCAGCGCTCGAATGGACGAAATCAAAAACCGGTTGCGGCACATTCGCCACGATCCCTTGCGAAAGGACGAACGGGCCAACTTGCGGCGTGAATTCCGCGATCTCCTCCTGCTCACTCAGGAAAGCCCGGAAAGCCTGCGGAAGCGGTGCGAAACCTTCCGCGCCCAGTTCGACGCCTACGAACAGGTCAAACGGCAGTTGTCCAGCGGGAACTTGCGGTTGGTCGTGTCCATCGCCAAGAAATATCGAAACCGCGGACTCAGCTTCCTCGACCTGATCCAGGAAGGGAATACGGGCCTGATGCGGGCGGTCGATAAATACGAATATCGCCGTGGCTTCAAGTTCTCGACCTACGCCACCTGGTGGATCCGGCAGGCGATCACCCGCGCCATCGCCGACCAGGCTCGGACTATCCGCATCCCGGTCCACATGATCGACGTGCTCTCCAAACTTCGCAATATTCAAAAGAGATTCCTGCAGGAAAACCGCCGAGAACCGACGACCGAAGAGGTCGCGTGCCGAGCCGGATTGTCCATTGACGAAGTGAAACGAGTACTCGACATCGGCCGCCATCCGGTCAGCTTGGATCGTCCGGTCGGCGAAGGAGACGACTGCAATTTCGGCGAATTCATCGAGGACTCCGCCAGCGAAAACCCCATCCGAACCGCCAATAACGGAATTCTCAGGGATAAAATCGAAAATCTGCTCAAGACACTCACGTATCGCGAACGAGAGATCATTCGACTAAGATACGGATTGGGAGATGGTTATGCATATACCCTGGAAGAAGTAGGGCGAATCTTTCGTGTTACCCGCGAGCGAGTGCGACAAATTGAAGCCAAAGCCGTTCACAAGTTGCAGCATCCGGTGCGCAGCCAACAATTGGCCGGCTTCCTCCGGGAAGAAGCCGCCACGTAGCGAACGGGCCGCCGCAATCCCCGCGTGCGCGATCCATGCCCGCTCGGGAAAACAGAACCGCGGAACCGCCGGTTTTCGAGCCGGCGGTTTTTTTGTGCCGACCGGCGGGCCATGCGCCGCCTTATTACTCGCACACGCGTTACTCGCACACGGGCAACGGTATTCAAGCCCAGCCTCCCCGATCGATCGCCCCGGTTTCCGCCGCGACCTGCCGAGCGGCCCCATTGTGACACCCCAGCTCTGAACTGATGAAAAACCCGAAAATCGGACAAAATAGAACAAGTGGGTTGTCCCGAGTTTGTCACGCGTGCTTGATTGAAGAGTGGAAGATTTCGCGA
>JBNJEM010000229.1:0-10780 GCA_051745935.1 Planctomycetota bacterium | reverse complement strand
GACAGGAAGATTGCAGGACAGGAAGATTACAAGACAGGAAGATTACAAGACAGGAAGATTGTTGTAGAATGTCAGCCATCTGAAGTCACGTTCTCCGAAGTGGCCCCTTCTTTTCCGAGCCGGAAACGGAGGTTGTTGGACATGGCAGTAGCTGACACGTCTTGTTCACCCACGAGACAAGCTCACCACGGGGCCTCGGGCGATTCTTGTACTGCATACGGCTAAACAGATACCCAATACACATTTCGCAATTCGCGGATGGGCGCGTCGGCGCGTTGCGGAGGCCACGCATTCAAGCCGATCCCTCACGGCGGGAATCGCCACGGTGCCGCCGCGATTCTCCGGGGCCGGGCACCCGGTCCTCCCGGTGGCCCCGCTCGGGTCGGCGGGAACGCGAGGGGCGCCGAGTTCGTCCGGAATCGCGTGAACGGTTTGGGGATGAGGGGTAGCCGCCATCGTAATAGGGCGGAGGCTGCTGGCGCCGGTAGGGATCCGGTTGCGCGCTGGATCCCCCATGATCCGATGGTGCCGGCGGATACGGATGATACCCCGGTTGGCCCAACCCGGCATAGGGCGGCCCCCAAGCCGGATACGGTACGCTGTAGGGCCGATACGGGAACCGCCACTCGCCATAGGGACGCACCGGCCGTCCCCATTCTTCGATGATGTGCATATGATCCGCCGAGCGACCGGCCTGGATGCTGCTCCGCGTATGCCGATACCCGCTACGACGATAGTCGGATCGAGGGAACGTGTAGAATGGCCCCACGGGCGAGTACTGGGTGACCCGTTCGTCCGTAACCGGATCGTGCGTGTAGTACGAAGGCGATGTAATCCAATCCGCCCCCGCGGCGGGCTGCGCCAACACGATGTTCCACACCGTCGCGCACGAGAGCATCGCGGTCAAGCATGTCCAGCCCAACCGAGCGGGAGGTGACCGGACATATCCCCTCGCGTCTTCTCTCACGGGTGCCCGAGAGCGATGTAAGGCGGTGATCAAACAAGCAAAACAAAGTTTGTGAATCATGGGGAGAACGCCTGTAATACCGGTCGCGGATGATTTTGTCCGCCGCAAGTCGGACCAACGGGAGGACGGCTTGCGTCGGGCAGCTTTCCAGCCGGACCAATCCGACCGTCTGAAGTCTAGGAACCAATGAGCAAAACGGGGCCGTCACAAAACCCGCCCCCCTCGCCTCTCGTATCACGGTGGCCCGACCGGGGTCGAATTACCGAGCGGGCCGCTCGACCATCAGTTGTCCTTTTCGTGGATCGTAAACATATCGCTGCCCATCGGGCAGCGTGGGAAGTTTGATCTGATTCGCCTTGATAATGTGTTCAAAGAACTCCTTTTCTGTTTCCGGAAGCTTTCCGTTGCTCGCCTTGTAAAGCTTCATCGCTTTGGGGATTTGGACTTCGAAAACCATCCGTTCCCGCGTTCGAAATAGCGAGACAGCGGGCGTGACAATCGTCCGCGCGAGTCGTTCATCTTCCAGACGCCGACCTTTTTTCCCCACGCCCACCCGCGCTTTCACGGGCACGGATTCTTTCTTCTTTGAACGCATCGCCGGCTTTTTGTCCGAGTGTTCGCCCGTGGCGGGCGCGTCAGCGGATTCCAAGACCGGTGGCTTCGGTGGGGCATCGGTCGACTGCGTCCGGCCCCCCGTTTCCTGATCGCCCGGGCCGGTTTGGCTCGAGCATCCGACCACCCCCAACCCAACTCCCGCGACGCACGAAACACTTAACAGACAGAACCAACTCAATCGCATGACCGCAACTTTCTATACCGGTGGGGGATGACTTTGTCCGCCGCGAGTCCGACCAACGGGAGGACGGGCTGCGTCGGGCAGCTTTCCCCCCGGACCAATCCGACCGCCTGAAAAACATTCCGGGCCTCCCGACACCGGCCGGCAATCGCCGCGGCCGACGACATCCCGGCCATTGGCGCCGCCCCCCGCGCGCCATCATCCTGGTTCGGCGTCTAACCAGGATGAATACACGCGTCGCGGGCTCGTGGACCCGTCGGTGCCGCGATGCTATGATTCCAACTCCAGATGCCAATCTCGCATGTGCCGCATGGCCGCGCGATCGGTCATGTCATACTGCAAGGGCGACAAGGTCACGAACCCCTCTTCCAACGCTGACAAATCGGTTTCGTACTCCTCGCATCGCCCCCCTACTTCCGGGGAGGCCCAGTAATAGGTTCTTCCCTTGGGATCTTTCCGTTCGATGTATTTCTCGCCGGCCCGATCCACGCTCATGGGCACCACTCTCAGTCGCGCATCCCCGTGGATGGCCCTGGTCGGGATGTTCAGGTTGAACAATTTCGAATCGTTTTCCGTTTCCGTGCGCCGCACAATCAACTCAATGACTTGCCGGGCCATTGCCGCGGCTTGGTCATACTCCGCCTGCTCATCGAATTCCAGCGAGACCGCGACGCTGGTGATGCCGAAAAACGCCCCTTCGATGGCCGCGGCAACCGTACCGGAATACAAGACGTTGATTCCGGCGTTGAACCCATCATTCATCCCACTGATCACCAAGTCGGGACGCTGGGGGCAAAGTTCCAGGATCCCGATCTTCACACAATCCGCCGGACTTCCTTCCGCCGCCCACCCGCGACGTCGGTTACCGTGATAAACCTCTTTGCAAATCAAGGGACTGAGAAACGTAATGGAGTGTCCCACGCCGCTTTGTTCCGTGACGGGAGCCACCACCGTAACGCGTCCCAACTTTTGCAACTCACGTTCCATGGCCTCCAACCCGGGCGCATAGATGCCATCATCATTGGTGAGCAGAATATGCACAAGGACGAACCTTCCATAGCTGACAAGGCGGCGGGACCGCCAACCACATACGAGTTACCTTTCTCGGTCATCGGGGCCGCGATCTCGGACCACGCCCGGGACTCCGGAGAAAGGCAGCCTCCAGGCAACGGCGGCCGATCCGACTTCCTCCCGGCAAAGCGGCCTCGAGACCCTGCCTCACATGATAGTTGCTCCGGCCCGTTCGATCAACGAACCAACGGACGCAAACTCTTGCATATAAACGGATTGCGATGGGTATTTCCGTTCGCGACGGGTTCCAATCCCTAGAATTGGCGCATCCGCGACTCGCTTCGATGGGCACGTGGCTAGGCGGGGCCTAGAGGTTTGACACGCGCGGGCCTATAATTCGACCTTTTCGTTTCGTCCCCTCTCGGTGCCACGAGCCCTTTCCAATACCACGTTGGATGCCCGCGGCGTGGCCGGGGCGGTTCGCGCTCGGTGCTCACGAAGCCGCTGATACCATATTGGTTTCCGTAACGATCCTCCGGGCATCGCTTCTTTCAAGGAGCACTTTAATGGGCAATTCGACGGCGTCATCGGGATCCCTCCCATCGCGTGCATCGCGAGAGCGAGTTTTGGTGCTGGACTTTGGGTCTCAATATGCCCAGTTGATCGCGAGGCGGGTGCGAGAACAGCACGTGTTTTGTGAAATTGTCCGCCATGACATCACGGTGGAGCAGATCAAACGGTACTCGCCCCGGGGCCTGATTCTCTCGGGCGGCCCGGCCAGCGTCTATGACCGGGACGCCCCCCAATGCGACCCGAGGCTATTTGAACTGGACCTGCCGATTCTCGGCATTTGCTATGGCATGCACCTGGCATGCCAGGCGCTCGGCAGCCCCGTCAGCAGATCCACGCGGCGCGAATATGGGCCGGCCCGCTGCAGCGTGGTTCACGCCTCGGACCTCTTCGACGGCCTACCGAGTGAAATCGACGTCTGGATGAGTCATGGAGACCAGGTCACCGCGTTGGGGGAGGACGCCGTTTCCCTGGCCGAGACCAGCACCTGCCACGTGGCGGCATTCAAGCACACTCGACGCCCGGTGTTTGGGCTTCAATTCCACCCGGAAGTGACACATACCCCGCTGGGCGGCCAGGTGCTTCGCAACTTTCTGATGTCCGTCTGCCACTGCCAGGGGACGTGGCGGCTGGGAGATTTCGCGCGAGAAACAATTGGGGAGATTCGCGAAACCGTGGGGGACGCCGGCGTCATTTGCGGCCTTTCCGGCGGGGTCGACTCCTCGGTCACGGCCGCCTTGCTTCATCAAGCCATTGGAACTCAGCTCTCCTGCATCCTGGTCGACAACGGGTTGCTCCGCAAGGATGAACAAGCCACGGTCATCGCCGAATTCACCAAACACTTCAAGACGGACTTGCACGTCGTGCAAGCCGAGGATTTTTTTCTGGCTCGGTTGCAGGGGATCACGGAACCTCAAGAAAAGCGTAAACGCATTGGGCACTGTTTCATCGACTGTTTCACCCAGGAAGCCGAAAACATCCCGAATGCCCGCTTCCTGGCCCAAGGCACTCTCTACCCCGATGTCATCGAAAGCGGCGCCATGCCCGACGGCCCCGCCGCCACCATTAAGCTTCACCACAACGTGGGCGGACTCCCTGAACAACTTGGCTTTGAACTGATTGAACCGCTGCGTGCCCTGTTCAAGGATGAAGTCCGCAAGGTCGGGGAAGAGCTGGGATTGCCCGCGGACATCGTCTGGAGACATCCATTTCCAGGTCCGGGTCTGGCAGTACGTTGTTTGGGGGAAGTCACGAAACAGCGGCTTGAGACCCTTCGCGAAGCGGACGCCATCGTCGTGCATGAGATTAAGGCGGCCCAACTCTATCGGGAGACGTCACAGGCATTCGCGGTTCTCCTGCCCGTGCAAAGCGTCGGGGTGATGGGAGATGCCCGAACCTATAACAACGCGGTTGTCGTCCGCTGCGTCAATACGAATGATTTCATGACGGCTCATTGGAGCCGACTGCCCCCGGAGGTCCTTGAACGCATCTCCGCTCGGATCATTAACGAAGTCGAGGGGGTGAACCGGGTCTGTTTCGACATCAGCTCGAAACCGCCAGCCACCATCGAGTGGGAATAGCAAGGAACGTATATTTCAGGCGGTTGGATTTTTCCGGGTGGAAAGCTGGCCGACGCAAGCCGTCCTCGCGTTGGTCGGACTCGTGGCGGAGAAAGTCATCCGCGACCGGTATAATCCTTGAGCCGCGCGGCGGGCCCGTGGATCGCCTGGTTGCGGGCTGATGCCCGGTGACGGAAGATTTCGCCGTGTCTCGCCCCATTTCCCGCTTCTCGCCCTGGAAAGCCCGCCGGAGGCCGATCGGCCACGGTGCGACCAAGAGAAAAAAGTGCCAGGAACCGGGTGGGTCGGATGGTCCCTGGCACCTTTGCGGGTAAGAACACGACCACGGAGAGCGGTCGCGATCTAGAAGTGCGCGGATGCCCAAGCCAACGCCGATTGCGGGGCGAGCACGCGGAAAGCTCGATATCGGCGTTGGTGAGCGGCTGGCAAGTGAAGACCGCGGAAGTTTGTCGGAATATCCCATCGGCGTCAGGCAATCGATGCAACCAACATTCTCGAAGCCGCTCTTAAAGCCGTTAAAAACGATACGCCCGACGCATGCCATACGGGTCATGGATTTTACCTGGCTTAACAGGCTGGACCTCGTGGGGGATGTTCCCCCGCGCCTATTCCGACCGGCGCTCGACCGCGACCAAGAAGCCATCACAACACCCTCCGGATTTCGTGCCATCGAAGGAGTTTTGGAAGCGGAACCCCGCTTCTGTTACGGCGTGTACAACCTTTTCTCCCCAAGCTAAAGTCTGAACCGATGCCCAAGAAATACATTTTCACGATCGCCAATTTGACCAAGAAGCACGGCCCCAAGGAGGTGCTGAAGAACATCTGGTTGGCCTTCTATCCCGGCGCCAAGATCGGCGTGTTGGGTCGAAATGGAGCGGGTAAGAGCACGCTGCTCCGAATCATGGCCGGCCACGACCATCAGTTCGATGGCGAGGCCAGATTAGCCGACGGCTTCAGTCGCGGTTATCTCCCTCAAGAACCGCGGCTCAATGAATCGCTCAACGTGTGGGAAAACCTACAGGAATCCGTCGCGCCGCGGCGCGCGGTGCTCGATCGTTTCAACGAGGTCAGCCAACAGCTGTCCACCCCCTTGGACGACGACGCCATGGGGAAACTCTGCGACGAAATGGCCCAACTCCAGGATCGCATTGATGCCGAGAATCTGTGGGATTTGGACCGGGAAGTGGAAATCGCCATGGACGTGATGAACCTGCCCCCCCAGGACGCCGCCGTCCCCACGCTTTCGGGAGGCGAGCGGCGGCGAGTGGCGTTATGCAAGCTGTTGCTGCAAAAACCCGACTTGCTGCTACTCGATGAACCCACCAATCATTTGGACGCCGAAGCGGTCCAATGGCTGGAACGCCACTTGGCGGAGTACAGCGGAACGGTGGTCGCGGTAACCCATGATCGCTACTTCCTGGACAACGCCGCTCAGTGGATCCTGGAACTGGAACGAGGAGAAGGCATTCCCTGGGAAGGCAACTATTCCTCATGGCTGCAACAAAAAAAGCTTCGTCTCGAACGGGAAGAGAGGTCGTCACAAGCGAAGCAGAAAGCCCTCGATCGGGAACTGCAATGGATCCAGATGGCCCCGCGGGCTCGTCAAGCGAAGAGCAAAGCCCGCATCAAAGCCTACGAACAAATGGCTTCGCAGGGTTACGAGGAACAACGGGATGAATTCGAAATCCAAATTCCCCCGGGACCGCATCTGGGAAATCTCGTGGTGGAAGCCGTCGACTTGACGAAGTGCTTTTCCGAGACCGTACTGATCGAAAACCTCAACTTCCGGCTACCGCCAGGGGGTATCGTGGGCGTCATCGGGCCCAACGGCGCCGGAAAAACCACCTTGTTTCGGATGATGATTCAGCAAGAGCAGCCCACGTCCGGGACCATCCGGATCGGCCCCACCGTTGAATTCGGATACGTGGATCAAAGCCGCGACGCGTTGCGTCCCGAGCACACCGTCTATCAAGAAATCTCGGGGGAACAGGAAACGCTGGCCATGGGAGGACGCAAAATCAACGCTCGGGCCTACGTTTCCCGCTTCAATTTTCGCGGTCCCGATCAACAGAAAAAAGTCGGAGATCTTTCCGGAGGCGAACGGAACCGGGTCCATCTGGCCAAACTTCTCCGGCGAGGCTCCAATGTCCTGTTGCTGGACGAACCCACCAACGACCTCGACGTGGATACCCTCCGCGCGCTGGAAGAAGCCATTTTGAACTACGCCGGCTGCGTGGTCGTGATCAGCCACGACCGCTGGTTCCTCGATCGTATCGCCACCCACATTCTGGCGTTCGAAGGAAACGGATACGTGCATTGGTGTGAAGGAAATTTCGATACCTATGAACGAGAACGCCTGCGGCGACTCGGGCTCGATGACCAGGCTCCTCAACGATTCCGTTACAAAAAACTCAAACGCTAGTCTTCCCGACCCGCCTCCCCAGCTGACCCACCCGTGATGCCAACCGGAAGGCTCGCGGCACCCTTATACCGGTCGCGAATGACTTTCTCCGCCGCGAGTCCGACCAACGGGAGGACGGCTTGCGTCGAGCAGCTTTCCACCTGGACAAATCCGACCGCCTGAAGTATGTCCCGCTCCCTCCATACCGTTCCACGGGCGGGAAAATCAAAAATTGATTCAAGGGGCGCAACGGCGGTGTCCGAAGGCTACACTTCATACACTCGGTCATGCGCCAAGTGGCGCGTCGGTCGTTTGGGACCGACTGACCGGTCACGGTGAAACGCGGTTCCCGGGGAAGCGATCGCCGGCGATTCGCCCCGAGCGCTAACATTCGTGTTGATGTCGACTGGACAATATTGACGTCGACTGGATAATAAGTTTTCGTGACCGGCGCGGCCATCGGGTTGACGAATCGGAAAGTCATCGTCCACAATTCCCACAATATGTTTCGTAAAAGTGTTTCACGGTCAAAGAGATACGTTTCAAAAAGATTGAGGTGAGCAACGGTGACAATCACACGTGCGGGTACGACCCGGAAGTATGCCAACGGTTGGGAGTCAGCGTTCGGCAGCGAAACCAAGAAAACGGCCCGCAAGAAAAGCGGCGGCGCAACCCCGTCGAAAAAGAGGGCGGCCACCCAGAAGAAAAAATCAGCCAAGAAGAAATCACCCGTCAAGGAAAAGAGCGCGGCCCCAAAGAAGAAATCCACCGCCGCCACGAAGAAAAAAGCCCCAGGGAAAAAGACCCCGGGGAAAAAAACCGCGCGCAAGAAAACAGCAAAGAAACAGAAGACGTGAGATTCCGCGCGTCATCGCGCGGCAAACGTAACGATCCCCGGAGCCAGCCGGGCCCGATACCAGGGTGGGGCATTTGCCGAGTTTTTCGGACACCTCGGGGGGCGGCACATGTCCCGCGGGACAAGTCGCGGGGGCAGCCGTCGTAGCGGGTGGCGAATTGTGGCACCGCCGTCCCAACTGGACTATCGGCGCGCCCGGCGTGACGCGCCTGCCTCCCCTCGCAAAGCCGGTTTCAAACGAAACTCGTTCCCCCTCAAACAATCGTCCCCGTTTGCGGATCGATCCCCGTGCCGTTACACAAACTGGCCAAGCATTGCAGCACAAGCAGCAAGGCGCCCGGATCGAAAAAACCGTCGTCGTCATCCTGATTGCCAATAGCCACTTGCTCGAAATGATAGACATCGAAACGGGCGTTGCACCGCTTCAGACGGTCGATCCGTTGAGCCTCTTGTTCCGATGGTTGATCAACGGACATCTCTTTCACGAACCCATCGACTTGCTCGATGACTTCTTCACCCGATATACATGAGATGTCCATGGCGGCAAAGTCGTCGGGAGAAAATAACGTGAATGATTCGAGCCTTCCGCGTTCATCGTAGCGCACGTCCTTCACCGCGTAGTGAGGGCCAAGCGACTCCAGAGCCTGCAGGGTGGCATCAGGCGATGGCCGGTCCTTTTCTTGGAACAAGACGAAGTAGGTGTCGCGCCAGCGGTATTCGTCGTTTTCGAACAGGGACATATGGTAGTAAACTCCCTTCACCCGAGATTCTCGACCAGCGGCAAGGATCCGGCAGCCGGTCGCTGCATTCGCTAAAAGGCGGTCGACGCCAAACCGGCACCCCCTACCGAGTGCAACGATCAAACACCGTCGCCCGCCGCCCGTCATACGGTACGAGGACGCCAATTACCGAATCGTCAAGGCTGTTATATTTCAGGCGGTTGGATTTTTGCGGGTGGAACGCTCCCCGACGCAAGCCGTCCTCCCGTTGGTCGGACTCGCGGTGGAGAAAGTCATCCGCGACCGGTATATTGTCCTGGTCCGTGGCTGATCCGTCCACCGCCCCGCCCAACACGCCCTTGCCCGCCCCGGAAATCTTGGGGCCTCGGCCAACCAATAGCCGTTCCCGCTGGCGGAATCTGGACCCGCCCGCTCCGCGCACAACCAGGCCCAAAAACCCTGAACCAACAAAGCACGAGATGCTCAATCAGCCCGAATGTCCCAAACGGCAGCCTACCAGTCCTCTTGCTCGCCTTCGAATCCATCCTGCCAGCTCTCCAAAGCCGCCAGCAACCGGTCCCGATCCGGGCGGCTGGCCCACACCGCTTCCCCTTGTTCCAGCCGCACTTCGTAGAGCCCCTCGCACATGCAGTCGTCGGAACCGCAAAAATGGGGGACCGCGGAGACCCAAATCACTCGGTACAGCGGCACGTATTTGTCGTCGACCACGCACAATATCGATGTCATAACGCTTACCCAATTGCTGTCGAATCCGGGACCTCGCGAACTCCATGACACAGGCCAAGGGCACCTTGGCGCCGCTGGTTGCCCCCTGCTCACTCGGCTACCGCCGCGCCCTTCCGCCCAAGCCGCGCCATGCCCCACCCGTCTTTTGTCTGAACAGCGATCCGTTCCCCCCCTCCGATTTCACTCGGCAGTATACTTCACGCGGTTGGGTTTTTCCGGGTGGAAAGCTACCCGACGCAAACCGTCCTCCCGTTGGTCGGACTCGCGACCGGTATAACATGAATCACGCGGGGCCACGGCCCACCACGCTTCCACGACAATCGAACAAACAGCGAGCGATTTTTCAACTCAATCGGCTTCCCTCATCTCCCGCGCCCGCTGCGTGGCCGCCTGCACGGCGGCCATGGCCGCCCCCCGCACTCCACGATCCTCCAAGACCTGCAGACCGGCAATGGTTGTCCCGCCAGGACTGGTCACGCGATCTTTCAATAAGGCGGGATGCTGCCCATCCGAGACCACCATTTCCGCAGCGCCCCGCACCGTCTGGGCCGCCAGTTTCAGCGCCGCTGGCCGCGGCAACCCGACGCGGACCCCGCCATCGGCGAGCGCTTCAATCAGCAAATAAACATACGCGGGCCCCGACCCCGACAGCCCCGTGACAGCATCCATGTATGACTCTTCCACTCGCAGCACGACCCCGACACCAGCCATCATCCGTTCCACCAGGTCAGCGTCCGCCGCCGTGGCCCCGGGGCCCAGCGAGTACGCTGAACATCCCATCCGGACCAAACAGGGGGTATTGGGCATCACCCGGACGACCCGATCCATGCCGAGCCATTGACGAAGCTTCTCGATCCCAATCCCAGCCGCAATGGAAACCAGCAGCTGCCGCGGCGTGACCGCCGTGCGAATGGCCTCGGCAACACATTTCACTTGCCGCGGCTTTACCGCCAAGAGCACGATCTCAGCCCCCTCGACCGCTCGGCAACTCGAGTCCTCAAACGCGACGCCCTCAACCGCCGCCGCAAAACGCTCCCGGGCCTCCGACGAGGGATCAGAGGCCACGATTTGTCCTGCCCGACAGAATTGAGCATCCACCAGCCCGCGAGCCAACGCCGTGGCCATTTGCCCGG
>JBNJEM010000228.1:0-10834 GCA_051745935.1 Planctomycetota bacterium | reverse complement strand
CCCTCCGCACGGACGCTCAAGACGACGTTGTTACCGCAGTCGCCCCTCCGCTGGAGGCCGAAGTGATTGGCTACATCTTCTTCGTAGGACTCTTTCATTGCCGATCCCAACCCGGTTTTATCCCGGCACACCCTGACACCGTTTTTACTCAAAGTGTAAGCGTTTCGCGCCCTTCGAACGGCCCAGACGCTGGAAAAGCCCTGGTTTCAGGTCGTGTCCAGGTGGATCGAATTTGAACCCGTGACGGGTGCAGTCATGGCCGAAAAGGCGCCGAAAGCCGGGCTTTACCAGCTAGTCGAGACGCGAAGCTTACAGTTTGAGGTTTTTATGACACCGTTTTTAGTATTGGGACGGCTCGGTGGGGCGATCCGCGATTCGTGGACGGGATCCCAACAACACCAAATCGTCATCGCGTAAGAAACGGGGCGCACGGGCAATCACTTCGACGTGAGCGGGCAGAGGTTCCATCTGTTCCAACTGGGAAACGGTGGTGATGGCAAACCGGTCGGCTCCGGCTTGCAGGTAGTGCCATACGTTGAGACGGGGCTTGAATTGCCAGTCGGCGGTCCGAGGGGGGCCCAACCTGACTGTTTCGTGATCGGCGTCGGCGGTCAACTCGGGCGCGAAAAGGTGATCCAACGGGCGATTGGCATAGAATACCCAGCTGGGTTCCAGGACGCCCAACGTGCCGATCTTCGGATTGTCGCTCCGCTGGAATACCGCCGTGAGGACTCTGTCGAACGAGCGATGCTGGTCGACACGTTCGGCGGCGAACGCGAAAAGCATGGTCGTAAAGAGAACCGCGCCTCCGGAGAACATAACCACCGCGCGCCGCGGCGTTTTGGCCCGTAAGAATCCAAAAGCCGCAATGGCCGTCAGAATGGGAATGCAGCCAATCAGGCCCAACCATTCTTCCCCCGGGACGTATTGGACCGCCGCGTAGGGAACGGCCACGGCCATCCCCAAACCGACCACCCCGAGGCAGCCGAGGGCGGCGTGCGGCCAAAACGACGCTGAAAGCGCCGTCCCCCGCACCCAAGCGACCACGTAATTGGCGACCAGCAATGCCACGGCCGGATAGCACGGTGTGATGTAACTGGGCAGTTTCGTCTTGGCAAGTGAAAACAAACCGACGTAAACGCCAACCCAGCAGGCTGCCAGTATGAAACCGTCCGGATGTTCGGTCCGGCGGTGGATACGGCGGACCGATTCCAAAAGGGTGGGCGCGGCAAAGACGGACCAGGGAAAGAAACCGACCAGCAAAGCCAAGGGATAGAAAAGAAACGACCCGCCGTGGCCCTCCATCGGCTCCGCCGCTCGTCCCAGATTATGCTCCAATAGGAACCCTCTGACCCATTCACCGTCCGTGCGAAGTCCGACGGCAACATACCAGGGCAATGCGACCGCCGAAACCACCAGCACCGCCGTGATGGGGCGCATGATCCAACAGGTTGTCAGAAAATGCCGGGGAGCAAACGGCCGTACCATCCGGAGGCCCGTTTCGAGAGTCCGGTGCCAAACGCCCGAGCGTGCCGCTTCACGGCTGGGTAAGCGGCGGATGAGCAGGTACATGCCAATCACGGCCGTGGGTAATACCAGACCCACGGGACCTTTCGCCAACACGGCCAATCCCATCATGGCGTACATGAACACGGCCACCGGCCAGCGCGGGAACAAACGAATGGATCCCGGGGAGGGCGAATGGGAATCTGGGGCGGCAAACGTACCGTAAACATAAATGCAGAGCGCCGCCGTGCTCCAGAAAATGAGCAAGCTGTCCGGCGTGGCGGCCCGTGCCGCCACGTCAAACATCAGTGTGGTGACCAAAATCACGGCCCCCCACAGCCCCACTCGCGGCGAGAAGAGGCGACGTCCAAGCGCATAGGTCAAACACGCCGAGCCAACCCCCAATAGCGCGGACCAGAATCTCGCGGCGAATTCATTAACCCCGAAGATCGCGTACGCCGCCATCATGAACCAATACAGCAGGATGGGCTTATGCGTCCGTAACTCGTCGTCGAAAACCGGCGTCACCCAGTCGCCTCGGGAGAGCATCTCCACGGCGCAGCCGGCATTGCGCGGCTCGTCGCGATCCCATAATCGCGATCCCCCCAGATTGGTAAACAATACCACCACTGCCACCATGAGAACGATGGCGATATGCCGTAGCGTGGATGTCATCACGATCCCTCGCTGAATTCGACCAGGTTATATTTCAGGCGGTTCGATCCGCCGCCGAATCTCCCGGAACCTCGATTTTCGAAGTGTACGAAAATATCTGATTTTCCCACAACCTCAGTCCAGATGTCCGGATCCCCCTAGGAACGGGGAAAGGAGGGGCGTTTTGGCCTCGAAGAGCATGCCATCCATCTACCTCGGTGGAGTGCTTTCGGGTACCCTTGAAGCCAAATCATGTATAACCGGTCGCGGATGACTTTCTCCGCCGCGAGTCCGACCCAAGGGGAGGACGGCTTGCGTCGGGCCGCTTTCCACGGGGGAAAAATCCAACCGCCTGAAATACAAAACGGGTTTGAGTTGGGCGTTGCATCCGACCGGTCCCAGGACCGCGGTGGCGTCCCCGCAACGCGGTCGACTCCGCCCTCGGTCAGGGTTTTAAGAAGCCGATGGAAAACGCGCAGGCCGCCGTCCGCCGTCATGATCCTTGCCGGTCCAACGCGCGGGCGAGCGGACTCTGGCCTTGCGGTTAAACGCGATACCTCATAAGGGATTTTTTGATCACGAAGCCAGGATTCTACTTCACACGGCTGTAACCGTTCACGAGCAAAAGACTGATGTGCGCGGACGTTCGCACGTCCGTTGCGCATATTGAGGAAAGGCTTTTCGAGGTGCAAATGCCACGGGCTTGTCCCGTGGTCCGTTACGTTCCACGCTACGACGGGCAGGCGTGGTGTGTCTAGCCGGTTTGTAGCGGCGAGCGTGAACCACCACGGGACAAGCCCGTGGCATCCATGCGGGCCTTGCGTGTCCAGGCCGTGTAGCCGCACCCGTGAACGGCTTCACACGGCTAAAGTGTTACTTCTTTTCCAAAAAGCTGTCTGATCAATGTGTGATACAAGACGACGCCGGGCCTATTTGCTCGCTATCTCTTTCGCCGTGGCTTCGGTCATCGCGGGTGCCATTGACATGCCGGTGGCTCGCTTTGTGAGTGATTCCGGCATGCCGGGAGATCTGCGGAAACTGTTCTCTGTTTCGGAAGTGTTTGCTCATGGGATGGGCGTGGCCTTGATCCTGCTGGCCGTGGTGGTCCTAGACCCCACAAGCAGGAGGCGGGTGCCGCGCGTGGCGTGTTCCGCCTACGGTGCCGGTTTGATCGCCCAAGTTGCCAAACTGCTCCTGCCCCGCTTACGGCCCCACGTATGCGACCTGTCCGTCCCCGTGTGGCGGACTTTCTTTCTGGGGGGCGCCGACCGGTATGTTCAACTCGAGTCGCTTTCTGGACGTGACGTCCATTCCTTTCCGTCCGGGCACAGCGCCACGGCGGTGGGCTTGGCGTTCGGACTGGCGTGGTTGTATCCGCGTGGTCGCTGGTTGTTCGCGTTCTACGCGTTGCTGGCCATGATGCAACGCGTCGAGTCGGGAGCGCATTTCGTGAGCGACACGTTGGCTGGCGCGGCCATTGCCTGCCTGGTAGCGGCATTGTGCTACGGCGACGGAAAACTGGACCGCATTTTCAAGAAATTATAACAAGACCAGTTATGTTTCCTTTCAGCTAGGGGGGGCTTGGGAGCGGCAGCCATGTTTTCTTGCGGGCTGTGAAGCTTTGGAACGTGCGAAGGAGTCGTCAGGGGCCGCCGTCGGCGGCGGAGCGGCGAGTCACGACGTACAGCCCCGCGGCGGCTATCACGCCGATCGCCGTTAGACTCGCAAGCCACGAAAGTGGAATGTGTTGCGACTGGCGCAAGTTCCAGCCCAAAGGGGTCATCGCGTGTCGCTGCAGAACCATGAGCACCAGCAGGCCGTTATGGCAGGCATGCAGAAGCATGCATGGCAACACGCTCCGGGTCCGATAACACACCCATCCCAAAACCAAGCCTAGGAGGGTGCTGGGGAGAAAGCGTACTGGCGTCAGGGCGCTGGGCGAGAGCACGTGGAACAAACCAAACAACAGGGCGCTGACCAAGATCGTCGCCCGTTCCCCACACGCGCCTCGAAGCCCCTGGAACAGATAACCCCGGAAAAAAAACTCCTCCATGACCGCTGGAATGACCGCCAACAAGAGGATCAGGACGAGAGGGGGCACGGCCTCAACGGCGTCGAGCACCCGCTCCGCCAAGACGAATTGGCCTTGGTCCCGTGAAGCCAAACCCGCCCACTCTCCAAACATGTACAGCTCGTAGGCCACGGGCCAGAGCGTGACGCCCAGGGCGAACGTGGCCAGGAAGGCGAGCCGGGAAGCCGGTTGGATCTGGAACCCGGCGCGGAGTGTCACGCGCTGGGAGAATCCAAACAATAAAGGCAACGCGCCAAACACGACGATGGTCACCAGTGAGTTGATCAGAAGCTGCACTTGCATCGATACGGCCGCGACCTGGGCCAGGTTGGCCAGCACGAAGAAACAGGGAAACAGCAGGGCCAGGCAGGCGAGGGCGGCGGCGGGAGTGGCGGCCACTCGCCGGGTGCTGGGACGCTGAAAAAGCTCCGTCCAACTTCCTTGGCTGGCATAGAGCAACGCGTCGTTGCCAAAAATTCGAGCGGCAAGGGCGATGGCGGCGACGGCGTAGGCGGCGGTGGAGAGAATCGCCAGAAACGCCGTGCCAGGTTCCGCCGTTCCTTCTAGAATATCACGTGACAGCAAGACAATATTCACCAGTGGGGCGACCGCCAGCAGGCCGGAGAGCTCCACGCCCGG
This sequence comes from Planctomycetota bacterium, assembly GCA_051745935.1. Taxonomy (GTDB): domain Bacteria; phylum Planctomycetota; class Planctomycetia; order Pirellulales; family Pirellulaceae; genus JBNJEM01. The sequence goes on along the minus strand of JBNJEM010000228.1, from coordinate 5,964 downwards.
CATCAGGCTCAGCAGGCCAGGGGAGATGGCCAGCAGCATGACCGGGATCAAGTAGGCTTGCGCTTCCTTGAAGCTGCGAGCGAAACTGGTCAGTGCCAGGACGATGGCGGAGAAGAAGGCGGCGAAGAGGATCATCAGCCCCAGGATCTCTATCATGAGCGTGAAAGACAGCCCGTCGGGAAAAACACGCCGTCCGAGGCTGGAGGTGAGCAACGTGACGGTCATGGCAACGAGATTGACGATCGCCGTCAGCACGGCCACCGTCAGCACGGCCGCGTACTTCGCCACCAACAGCATGAGGCGAGAAACCGGCGCGGCAATGAGTGTCTCCAAAGTGCCCCGTTCCCGCTCCCCCGCGGTCAGATCGATGGCAGGGTAAACGGAGCCGGTAATGGTCATCAGAATCAGCACGAGCGGGACGAACGTGGCCAGCGAAAACGGCGCCTCCCGGCTCGGGCTGACTTTCTTGAATCTCATCTCCGCCGGAATATCGGACGGCATCTGAAGCTTGGCGAGCAGCCCGCGGAGCGCGGCTTCATTCAAAGCCCGCAGCCGTTCTTGGACAAAACGCACCGCTCGCTGGCTTGTGGGCGAATTCTCCCGATAGATCAATTCACACTCAACGAGAGGTCCTCCCGGCCCCGGTCCCGACTCCGGTCCCGACGCCGAGCGCGCGCGATGAATCCGGACGCCGGCGTCCAAGTCCGTGTTGGCTACATACTGTTCCAATCGCCCACTACCAACAGAAGTCAGCTTCACCGATGCCCCTCGCACCTCCACCCGCGAAGATTCACGTCCCACGGCGTCGTTCTGTTGTTCTTCCCCTTGCTCCTCTTCCCCTTGCCCTTCTTCCGCTCGCTCTTGGAACGTGTCCAACGCTTGCTCACCCCGAAACAACAACGTCCGGAGGATGGCGGCGTCCTGATCCGTGGCCACGCCGACGAAAAGGGTTGAATCCGTTACCTTCTCGGAAACGAGCAACAAGGACGTATTGAAGGTGATGCTGAGCAAAGGATATACCAGCAGCGGCATCAATACCAAAGTGATGACGGTGCGGCGATCGCGGAGCGTTTCCCGCATCTCCTTGCTCATCAACCGCAGCGTCCGGCTGACCGGGGAGCGACCACGCAGCTTTGCGACTGGTTTGTCCTTCATGTCCTTCATCCGGAAACCACTCCATCCGTCTCGTCCCCCGCGACAAACTGCAAAAACATGTCGGTCAACGATTCGCAACCCGTTCGCCGTTGCAGTTGCCGCAGCGTCCCTTCGTGCAACAGGCCCCCGCGATGAAGCAGTCCAAAACGATCGCACAGGCGCTGGGCTTCGTCGAGCCGGTGAGTGGACACGATAACCGCTTTGCCTTGGTCTCGCAGATGCCGTACATAGTCGAAGATCACCTTGCTTCCCAACACGTCAAGCCCTCGCGTCGGCTCGTCCAATAACATGATGCGTGGATCGTGAATCAAAGCTCGGGCCAAGTTGATCCGTTGCTTTTGGCCGCTGCTGAGCGTGGCGCATCGCTGGTCCAAGAACTCACCGAGCCCCAGCATGGAACAAATTCGATCCAACGATTCTCGAGCCTGACGGGGCGGTACATTGTACAAGTCGGCGAAAAACAACAATGTCTCGCGCGGCGTCAGCCATGGGTAGACGCCGGCACTGGCCGAGACCAGCCCGATTTGGGCCTTGACGGCATCCGGTTCGTCCGTCGAACACAGCCCGTCCACTTCGGCGTACCCCGCGGTCGGAGGCAGCACGCCCAAGACCATCCACAAGGTCGTTGTTTTCCCCGCCCCGTTCGGTCCCAGCAGCCCATAGACCTCGCCGGCTCCCACGTGAAACGACAATCGATCGACTGCCACAATCGTGCGGCGCCCAACCCTGAAATGTTTCGTCAATCCGTGTACCGTGATCATTGGCCCCCCTTGCCGCCCCTTGTTTCATACCGCTGTTGGCCAAGCGTACCATAATACCGGCGTCATCATAACGCCCCCCGTCCCCGAGGGGCCAAAAGAAGCTCTAAGTCATTGTAAACCACGTTGTTACGCCTAACGTTCCACCCGGCTGAAGCAGGGACCAAACGCGCCAGGGGGCTCGCGGCCCAATCGTGCCCTCCCGGGGCGCGATAGCGCACCAAGAAACCGAGTGTTTTGTCACGGCTCGTGTTTAGTGACCGCTTGTTTTTAGAGTAGCCGTGGTCGCCAGACCGCGGATTATCGGCGCTCTATCGGGAGCCCCCCTCATTCTTGGTTGTGACAAAGCACTAGGAATTCCACAGCGGGCCAGAGTCCGAGATCGCTCTCACCCGTTACTAATCTTCCCAGATTCACCTTGCTGCGTGGGTCGGTCTTGGAGTACCATCTTCTCCGCGCTGGTGGGAACCCAATGCCATGCCCGGTAGGGATTGCGGGACGATGCGTGTTGCGGTGGTATCTTGCTGCAGGGTATTTGCCTTGAGAAAAAAGGATTCGATTGTGTCAACGGCAACACTTGCAAGCCTAGCCGCGTTGGTCGGCGGCGAAGTGGAAGGTAACGAAGAGGTCATGATCACGGGCGCTGCCACCGTGGATCATTGTCGAGATGGTGATATCACGCTGGCCGACACTTCGCAACTTATCGAACCACTCAATAACGCGCCGGCGTCCGCGGTCGTGGTGTCCCAGGGATTTCCTCCGACACGACAACCCCGGATTGTCGTGGACGATGTGCACCAGGCTTTTGCGCGGATCGTTTCACGTTTTCGCCCGCCCCATGAGTCACCCTGCACGGGATGCAGCGACGCGGCGCATATTGCGCCATCGGCCCGGATCGCGGCGGATGTCATCGTGCATCCATTCGCCACGGTGGGTCCGGACGTGGTCATCGAGTCGGGCGCGACCATCCATTCGGGGGTCCGCGTCATGGCCGGCGGCCGTATTGGTCCAGGGGTGGTGCTATTTCCCAATGTCGTTCTCTATCCTGGCACGGTCGTCGGAGCCCGTTCGGTCATTCATGGCGGCGCGACGATCGGTGGCTATGGGTTCGGCTACCAGGCCGTGGACGGGGTTCACGTTCGCGGGGCTCAGCTTGGCAACGTGGAGATTGGGTGTGATGTTGAAATCGGGTCCGGGACGACCATTGATCGAGGCACCTATGACGCGACAACCATTGGGGACGGGACGAAAATCGACAACCAGGTCATGATTGGCCACAACTGCCGAATTGGCAAGCACAACTTGATTTGCTCGCAAGTCGGCATCGCCGGCAGCTGTACGACCGGCGACTACGTGGTGATGGCGGGGCAAGTTGGTCTTTCCGACCATTTACATATTGGCCACCGCGCCATTTTGGGCGCGAAAGCAGGACTCATGAACGATGTTCCGGACGATGCGGTATTCATTGGGATTCCGGCGACACCGGAGCGGGATCAATGGCGCATGTGGGGCCATGTGCGACAATTGCCCAACATGCGACGGCAGCTGAAAAGACTTCAGAAACAATGGGAGCAAACATGCGGGGCTGAGTTGGAACATCAAGAATGTGAAGATGCAGCCTGATGGGATGCTTGGATCGCCGAATGTGATCGTATTTCAGGCGGTCGGATTCGTCCGTACCGGCGCGCTGGGACGGGCCGGCTCGTGGGTTCTTGGGCGGGGGAACCACGTTGTGTCACGGGCTGTAAAAACATTCTTCCCCTTGGGGTTGTTTCTGGTTCGCGGAGCTCCATCATGAACGCGGCGCGGCGAATGGGATTGATCGCGGGCTGGGGACATTTTCCCATGGAAGTGGCCCGGGCCCTGAAACGCCAAGGTTATGAGGTTTACTGTCTAGGGATCCGGGACCACGCCGATCCGGCACTCGCCGATATCTGCGATGATTTTCGCTTGGTGGGGATCGCCAAAGTGGGCGGTCACGTCCGCTATTTTCGCCGCAACCGGGTCCAGTTGGCCACGATGGCCGGGAAGATTTTCAAAGCGAAAATGCTTTTTCGTCGTTTCGGCTGGATCGGACACCTTCCGGACTGGCGGTGTTGTCGCGCCTTTTATCCTCATTTTCTGACCGGTTCAATGGATCGAAGCGATGACACATTATTGACGACACTCGTGAAAACCTATGCCGAGGACGGGATCATTTTCGCGCCTGCCACCGATTTCGCGCCGGAACTCCTGGTGAACCATGGGCCCTTGAGCGTTCGCGGACCGACGAGAGCCCAGATGAAGGACATCCGGTTCGGCTGGCGATTGGCCAAGGAGCTCGGCCGGGTCGACGTGGGGCAAACCGTGGTGGTCAAGGGCCTGGCCGCCGTGGCGCTCGAGGCGGTCGAGGGGACCGATGAATGTATCCGGCGGGCTGGAACGCTGTGTCCCCGGGGCGGGTTCACCGTGGTGAAGGTGGCGAAACCCCAGCAGGATATGCGATTTGACGTTCCCACCATTGGCCTGGGCACCGTGAAAACGCTTGTCGAAGCGGGCGGACGCGTATTGGCGGTGGAGGCCAAGAAAACGATCATTGTGGACGAGCCACGCGTGCTGGCTTTCGCTCGCCGCCACCAGTTAGTCTTGGTGGCCGTCAGCGAGTCGGACATGGTTCTCAAGGACCAAGCGGCATGAGAAGAAGCCGGGCTCGCGAGAGGCCGGGGACGGATCAGGAGGCAAAACAATCGACGACCCCGCCGGTGCGTGATTGACGAGCGCCTGATGTAACGTTACCGTGGACAGTTGCCGGTCCGCCTCGCGGGGGGCGAAGCGGGAGGGTGGATTTGGCCGTCGTGCCGAGCCGCCGTCGTGCCGAGTCGTGGCCCCCGCGGCTGCCGGTCGAAGCCCATGAACCGTGCCTATGAACCGTCACGCACTCCATGTGCCGAATCTGGCGGATGCGACGCGTGGCCGAGGAGACGTTGATGACAAAACCACCACCACCGGCCGAATCCCAAGAGTCGGGGCTGCCCTGGCCTCTAAAGATCCTTGTTTGGCCTTTCATGGCTCTCTTCAAGGGGCTGTACGAACACTGGCTCTCGTACCTACACGGAAAAGTTCTACGGGACGAACATCGCATTTACAGCGTCCGGTTCATCTGGTACGGGGATTCGGTCTACTTGCATCCCATGATTTGGGGCAGCCTGATCCTCTTTTTCGTGGCCAAGAGCGGCTTGGTGGGCGCGGGATGGCCGCTGTTGATGTGGTTCATCCTGCTGGCCCTCTGCATTCTTACGGTCATTTACGATTTCGACATCTTCAAGACCGCCATACTTCTCGTATGCGTGGCCGCGGTCTTCGGCCTGGCGTACATTTCCAAAAGCGAATGGGAATGGAATCCATTTGGTTGGGTTCGCAGCTATGTGCAAGGTCTGGATGTGTCGGTTTCCGACGGATTCTACATTGCGTCCGCCTGGGTGTTCGCGTTGTTGATCAGTGCGGAAGTGATCTGGGCCTGGCTGTTCAACCGCGTGGAATTGGACGAATCCTACGTGTACGAGCGCCGCTTTCTGCGAGGTACTTCTCGCGAGCCGATTTTCGCCCGCGGCTTGAAGCGTGAAACCAAGGATTTGCTCGAACTGTTAATCATGGGCGCCGGGGATATCCAGCATCGCACCCGTAGCGGGATAAAAGAGTTCAGAAACGTGCCCGGCGTCTCGTTGGGGCTGGGGCGAGCGATTGATTCCATGTTGGATCACCGCCGGCCGGGCGAGATGGATCTGAGACGACAGGAGGATGATTCGGATCAAGTCATGCCCTCCGATGCCGCCCCGGGAGTCCAAGATCAAGTGAGTGACGATGGCATTAACGACGATGACCCGGGCACGCCTTAGAGTCTTCGGGCGTAATCTGCGCGCACGGCGCGCGCATCCTTGACGTGAGCGACCAACGGAAGCGCGCCACCCCTGTGCGGTGGGGTGAGGAAAAACTCCAAGTCGTTGCCATCCATATTGTTGCGCCGTTCGTTTCGCCGGTATTGAGACGAAAGGACCTCTAAGAGACCTAAAAA
>JBNJEM010000227.1:0-10837 GCA_051745935.1 Planctomycetota bacterium | reverse complement strand
TTTTCAATCAGTGGTAGCCGTTCAGGGGTGCCGCTACACGGCCTGGACACGCAAGGCCCGCATGGATGCCACGGGCTGGTCCCGTGGTGGTTCACGCTCGCCGCTACACACCGGCCAGACACACCACTCCTGCTCGTCGGTAGCGTGAAACGTAACGGACCACGGGACAAGCCCGTGGCATTTGCACCTCGAAAAGCCTTTCCTCTATATGTGCAACGGACGTGCGAACGTCCGCGGACATCAGCCTTTTGCTCGTGAGCAGTTACAATCAGTGGAACAACGCCACTCTGGCTGAAACAATGAATGCAATGCCTGCTGATAGCCGGCGTTAGCCCCACCGGCTTCGTCCCCGCCAGGAAGCACCCAAGTGACACTGTACAAACACGTCAGTCAGAACGACAATTATAACAGAAGAGAATTGAGTTGCCTAATGTCGCAGCGGGATGCAATGGACGAGGCGTTGACTTTGAAAGGATAGACTCAATGGAGAAAATGAAAGCCAATTATTTGTCGCTCCTTGGGAAAGAGCAGGGAGCCCGGAAGGTGCACGTACACGTGACCGAGTTGGATCCAGCCGGCGACGGGTGGGAGCATCAGCACTCGCACGCGGCGGAGGAAGCCATGTATATCCTGGAAGGTGAAGCGGAGTTTACCTTTGGCGGCCAAACGCACCGCGTTGGACCGGGGGAACTCGTCTTTTTCCCGTCAAACGTGCCCCACGCGGAAACACGGTTCCTGGCACCGAGAATGAAATACCTGGTCATTCGCACAATGGAACCGGGGGACGATCCCTGTTGCTGTGGAGCAAACCTGGCGCCGGGAGACTAATGGAACTCAGCACCTGATCCATGACGTCACACGCTCGCCGCTACAACCCGGTCAGGCAGACCACTCCTGCTCGTCGGTAGCGTGGAACGTAACGGACCACGGGACAGGCCCGTGGCATTTGCATTTTGAAAGGCCATCCTTCAAGATATGGAACGGCAGTGCGAACGTCCACGGATATTAGCCTCTTGCCCGTGAACAAGTATCCTCGGGGCGCCTTTTTCTTAACGCTTTTTACGGAGACCTGAAACAATGATGTCACGGTTCAGTATCGTTCTATCCAGCCTACTGGTTGTCTCGCTTTTGTTAAGCCCAACTGGCCAGGCGATGTCCAAAGACGTGGAGCCTCTGGAGATTGGCGCGGCGGCGCCCGATTTCGAATTGCCCGGCGTCGATGGAAAGACCTATTCACTCGCCGACTTCGCGGACGCGAAAGTGCTGGTGGTTATCTTCACCTGCAATCACTGTCCCACGGCCCAAGCGTACGAGGATCGAATCATACAGTTGCACGCCGACTACAAGGATCGGGGCGTGGCTCTGGTGGCCATCTCACCCAACGATCCCCAGGCGGTGCGACTCGACGAACTCGGTTACACCGACGTGGGCGATTCGCTCGAGGACATGAAGATTCGAGCGCGGGACAAGGATTTCAAGTTTCCTTACCTGTACGACGGCGAGACGCAGGAAACCTCAACGGCCTACGGCGTGCTGGCCACCCCGCACGTCTTCATCTTCGACGCCGAAAGAAAACTTCGCTACGTGGGTGGCTTCGACAACTCCGATGTGGGCCCCGTGAAGTCGCATGACACGCGAAACGCGGTGGAAGCCCTCCTGAGGAACGAACCGGTTCCCCGGGAGAAAACTCGCGTGTTCGGGTGTTCCACCAAGTGGTCCGACAAGCGAAAGAGCGCCGCCGAGTCGCTGAAGAAATGGAACGCGGAACCGGTGTCGCTCAATACGATCGACGAGGCCGGCGTGCGCGAGCTGGTCAAGAACGACACGAAGAAGTATCGGCTGATCAACGTCTGGGCCAGCTGGTGCATTCCTTGCGTGGAAGAACTTTCCGAGCTGGTTACCATCAACCGCATGTACCGCCGACGTCCTTTCGAAGCGATTACGATTAGCCTCGACGGCCCCGAAAATCGCGATCAGGCGCTAGAGGTGCTCGAAGAGAAGCACGTCTCGTGCACCAACTACCTGTTCAACTCGACCGATCGCGACCAATTGGCCGAAGCGTTGGACAAGAAATGGCGCGGTCCCGTGCCGTATACCCTGTTGATCGCCCCCGGTGGCAAGGTCGTCTATCGCAAGGAGGGCACATTCGATCCGTTGACACTGAAAAAGGCCATTGTCGAACGACTGGGGCGCACCTACGCCAGCCGGTAGACAGTTACGGGTGCAACGGGCGTGCGAACGTCCGTTGCACATATTCAGGAAAGGCTTTTCGAGGTGCAAATGCCACGGGCTTGTCCCGTGGTACGTTACGTTCCACGCTACCGACGGCCAGCAGTGGTGTGTCTGGCCGGTTTGTAGCGGCAAGCGTGAACCACCACGGGACAAGCCCGTGGCATCCCATGCGGGCCTTGCGTGTCCAGGCCGTGTAGCGGCACCCGTGAACGGCTACGCGAACTGAAGTAAGGCTCTTCCAGGCGATGAGGGTTGGACAACGGCCCTGTAGAGCGCGCAGGCCGCCGTCCGCCGTCATGGATCCTTGCTGGTCCAACGCGCGGGCGAGCGGACTCTGGCCTTGCGGTTAAACAGGGTACGTCACAAGGGATTTGTGATCACGAAGCTAGGATTCTACTTCAGACGGCTAAAGTGTTACTATTTCAGGCGATTGGGTTTTTCCGGGTGGAAAGCTGCCCGACGCAAGCCGTCCTCCCGTTGGTCGGACTCGCGGCGGAGAAAATCATCCGCGACCGGTATAATTGGATTTGACGGGTTGTCCAGCGGCGTCCAACGGTTCAATGAGCTCCAGCTTCTCGTCGGACAAGCTGGCGCGGAGCTCGGGTAAATCGTAGATTCGCAGCGCGCCGTGGACCAGGTTGGCGGACTGGTTCTTGGAAAGCGGGGTGTGCACCACCTTGGACCAGGAGATCAGGCTCCGCTGCAAAACCACTTTGTCGAACAAGTTAGGCTCCAAGGCGGCGGCATGCAGGGCGGGGGGACCGGTATGCCCGACACTGTGCAGATTCACCGGGCGCGGCTGACCATCCGTTTCAAATTCCGCGAGGAACCGAGCGCAAACCAGGATGTCTTCCGCTCGCATGCCCAGCAGCGGTTTGCCGAGCAGATAAGCAATGGTGCTGTCACGCCATTCAATGGGCAGATATCCGGCATAAGAATGCTTTCCGCCCGGCGAGGTCTCGCCCACGCCCCGGAGATCCGGCGCCAACACAATGTGGCCCTCTCGCGCCAAGGCTTCGATCTTGCCGCCGGGCGCTGCTTCCGTTTGCTTGCCGTCGGCATGCACGTACAGGGTCGCGGGACCGGCCGGCTGATCCGGCACGAACATCAGTGCGGGCAGCGCTATTCCTGGCTCGGGCCGGAGGATCATTTTCTCGATGGAATAACCCGGTCGGGAGACCGAACCGACCTTTTCTGGATCTGGAGCCCCCAACTTCTCGAGCGATCGAATTTGGCACATGTCGCGAACCTTGGCCAGGGCCTGCGAGCGGTCCGTTTCTTGCCAGAACCGTTTCCGCTCCGCCGCCAGCCTGCCTTCCAACTCCATGTTCAGATCGTACACGCTGCGCGCGCCTTCCAGCAACATGACCTCGCCCCGCGGCGTGCACTGGAGTTGTTCGTCCGTCGCAACCGGAAATTCGTGTTCGACGATCGCATCGTCGATGTGCAGTAACCAGCGGCGCATCCAACGTGCCGCCGCCACTCGCATTTTAGGTGGAAACCCATGTTTGGAATCCACTTCAATCAAGTCCACCCGTTCCGCGAAACCGAGACGCGTATACCATCGCTTTGCCTGGCGAAAGGTGTTCCAGGCCCCATCAATATCAAAGTAATCATCGGTGGCCGTCATCATGAGCGTCGGTTGGGGCGCGCGCATCAAAACATAGTCGGCATGGTCCATGCCGTAGCCGATTTGAGCGTGGATCGTTTGCTCGGCGTCTTGAGGACCAATAGTCTCCAACAGACGCTGGAAGCTTGTCAGATAGCATCCCGGCGCCGCCGCTTTGATCCGATCGTCCAACGCCATCAGATAACTCGTCATCGTGCCACCACCCGAGATTCCCGTGCAGCCAATCCGGTTTGGATCGACTTCCTCGCGGCCGGCCAGGTAATCGAGTGCTCGCATTCCATCCCACGTTCGGTAAGTGGCCGTGTTGCGTCCCAGCAGGATCGCTCCCACGCCCGCCAAATTGTGACCCTGCGTGGCCCGGGTGATGATCGGTTCGCCGTCGGCGTCCAACAGCTGGTGACGTTCCCCTTGGTCCAGCGGATCGTAACACAAAGCGGCCATGCCGTTTTTCGCGATCAGAATCGGCGCTCGTTGGTAAAGATCGCGAGCCTTGCCATTGGCGCTGTGCCCGCACGGAACCAACACGCCCGGATAGGGCGGTTCGCCGTCCGGTAGATAGAGAATCGCCGTGACAAAGTGCCGTGGCTGGCTCTCGAAAATCACTTTCTCGATTCGATATCCATCTCGCCGCCGCCGCCCCGCCACGCGCGCGTTCAGCGGCGTGCGATCCGGGAATCCACCAAGCTGTTCGATGAAGAACTGCCGCATCCGCTCCTGATAAGCCTCGATCTCTTCGGGTGTCTCAACGGATTCATATTCGGCCTCGCGGCGGTCCACCGCCTCGTAAACCTTGTCCATCAGATACGCGTGAAGCATCTCCTTTGGAGCAACTTCATCGGTTTTCTCCGGCAACACGATCAGCTCTTCAGCCGTCGCTAGAGGCGCCAACAGCAATAAACAACATGCAACTAACCAAGATGTTTTCATGGCAACGTTTCCTTTGAACACGGACGTTCACGTGTAGATGCAACCGACCGGCATATATTTCAGGCGGTTGGATTTTTCCGGGTGGAAAGCTGCCCGACGCAAGCCGTCCTCCCGTTGGTCGGGCTCGCGGCGGAGCAAGTCATCCGCGACCGGCATATATTTCAGGCGGTTGGATTTTTCCGGGTGGAAAGCTGCTCGACGCAAGCCGTCCCCCCGTTGGTCGGGCTCGCGGCGGAGCAAGTCATCCGCGACCGGCATAGTTATGGGCGGGCCGTTCAAGGTAGATTGTCTCAAAGATCGCTTTGCTCCGTCAACCACCATTGAAAAAACCGGTAGATTTGTTCATTCGACTCTTCCGTGGGGCCATGTGTTTCCCGATTGGTCATGGCGACGCGATTCCGGTACCCGAGCAGTTCGTTCACCTTGACCGAGTGTTTGAGAGCTTGCCACCGTTCGGGGCGGTCGGCGGTTCCACCGGAAACGAGAAACGGCCTGGGCGCCATCAACGCGTGTAGTTCGTGCAGGTCATGTCGCGCTTCAATCAACTGTTTGTACGAACCGGTGCGAGGTTCGCCTTCGCTTGGCAATTTACGGAACCGGTAGGATTCCATCGACTCGGGTTTCTTCCCCAAGGGGAAGCCAAGATACCAAATATCCCAGTAGTTCACGCTTCCGCCCGGGTTCTCCTTGCGGCGATCCCGTTCGTCAAACACGATACCAGGGTCCGACCACACGGCGCAATCGAACTTTTCATGGAGGCAGGAGGCAAACATCGCCCACTTGCCGCCAAAGGAATGTCCGACGATACCGATTCGGTCCGAAAACACGTCGGGACGCTGGGCCAGTACCGTATGGGCGTTCGCTGCCGCGTAGGCCAGTGCCGACAACGGCTGGACCCGGACCGGTTTTCCCTCTGGGCCGAAGTAGGGGGCGTGCTTGCCTTCGATTCGGTCAGGGTCATCCAAATTGATCCCCGCGTTCGGTTTCCCGATCGAGAGAGTCACGAAACCTCGGCGGGCCAGCTGCCATGCGAAGTCACGCCGTTTCGTGCCATGCCCCACGCCGGTCTGGGCGTCATAGTAGACCACCAGTACGGCGGGAAAGGGACCGTCGCCGTCGGGAATCAGCAAGAACCCCTCGACCATCTCGCCGCCTAGCCCAACCTCAATTCGCACCCGGCGTTGAGTGATTTCTCCGCGGCGGGTCATGTTGACCGATTCGACTCGTGGCTTTTCAATCAAATCGGGCCATGGCCCCAGGATTTCGTGCCAGGTACTCAGAATCTCCGCCCGGCGGCGTTGCCACTGTCGAGCCGTTTCCACGCGTTGGCCATCGTCGACCACCAAGGGGGACTGATACTGGCCACTGTCCTCTTGAAACTCGGGAGGAACGCGAAAGGCGTGTTTCAACAGGTCCGGGGGCTCGTGCTCGCGACGCACCCACTTCCCGCGCCGATCCGCGTCCACCTTGCACGGCGCGGACAACTGGATGAGAACGATGACTGCGAAGACCAAGAAGCGATAACAAAACCAGTCAGGTTTCCTTTCACCCGGGGCGTTTTGGGAGCGGCAACCACGTGCTGCTGCTCGCTGTAAAAGCCAGCGAAGAAGTCGAATATCCCGTGCCATGAATGCACCTCTTTCCCTTTTCGAGAGCCAAGCAGACAAACAGCTTCCACTGTGACAACGAACGCGCCCAACTCGCTGGTCGTGGAATACCAGCGCTGGCGGTTTACGGGTCGATCACCGTAGCCCTGCTCGCTGGCCCAGCCAACTCGTCCTGTAGCCGTTCACGGGTGCCACTATACGGCCTGGACACAGGAGCCCGCATGGATGCCACGGGCTTGTCCCGTGGTGGTTCACGTTCGCTGCTACAAACTGTCAGAAACACTACTCTTGGCCGTCGGTAGCGTGGAACGTAACGGACCACGGGACAAGCCCGTGGCATTTGCATCCGCCAAAGCCCTTTTTCAAGGTGTGCAACCGAAGTGCGAACCTCTGCCGATATCGGTCTATTGTCCGTGAACGGTTACCTCGTCCTGGACCCGCTCCCGCGGTTCGCTTCACCGGTTGACCGGCCGTTCACTTTCGCACTGCCCCAAGGTGGCAGGACCGTCAACCAAATAGGGACACCGCACGGGGATGGACCGCTCCCGTTGGTCGCTCCCGCCAAGCATGCGCGCACCATGCGCGCCTGTTACACCGTAAGACTCTAGCAACCTGTCCCGGAATGTTCACGCCATGGGGCTCCGATCCCATCGAAACGTGCGCCGTGGATGGAGCTCGAAGGCCCCTCGCACGTCCGAAAGGTACCTCTTGCCCGCGTTTCGGGACGGACGCTAAAGCATGTTCCGGCGCAACCATAGCATACACGATCACGGCGCTGATTGCACACATCGCGAAGTCGAGCCAAGACAGTGGAAACGAGACGTGGCACCGAACGGTGAACTGGATATCCGGGTCGGCGGTAGTCTCCACGAATTGGAGCCGGGCTTTACCAGGTAGTCATCATGTAAAGTTTTCAGTGTCAGTTATTAAGCGAGCAGCGAATTAGAAATCCGTGCGACCGAGAACCGGTGTTTTCAGGTTATGCAGTTGCGTCCGCCGGGCACGAGAAACTATCATGGCACCAGTGTTGGATTAACTCACAACAGGTCCAGTCAGGAGTACTCCAGTGAAAGCACGGCTCATGATGCGTATGATTGTCTATTGGTTCGCACTGGCCCTCCCGGCGGCGACGTGGTTGGAAGGAGCTTGCGCCGCCGACGAGCCAGGTTCGAAAAACGTGTTGTTCGTGGCCATCGACGATATGCGCGATGTAGCCAGCTATGATCCTATCGTCCAGACGCCCAATCTCGATAGGCTGGCCAAAATGAGCATGACGTTCGATCGGGCCTACGTGCAAGCAACGTTCTGCAATCCGAGCCGCACCTCTTTTCTGACTGGACTACGCCCTCAACAGACCGGCGTGTTTGACAATCGCACGCATTTCCGGGACACATTACCGGACGTCGTGACGCTGCCCCAGCTGTTTCGAAATAGCGGTTACCACGCCATGCGGCTTGGTAAAATCTTTCACGGAGCGGCGAATATGGAGGACCCCAAGTCGTGGGATGTCGCCAAGTATCCCAAGGGGACGCGTCGCGGCAAGGAAGGCGAACGCTGGTATCCTCCCAATAAGCAGCCTCACTGGTGTTGGGGGCTCGCCGCCGAAGGAACCGACGAGGATCAGCCTGATGGGCGGATCGCCAAGCAGGCCGTGGAGTTTCTGAGAACGGAACGGGAGAAGCCGTTCTTCCTGGCGGTGGGATTTCACAAGCCACACGACCCGTTCGTCGCGCCCAAACGCTACTTCGAGCTCTACCCCCTCGACGAACTCCAGTTGCACGAGACGCCCGACTTCGCGTCCCCCACGCCCTCGTGGCAGCTTGGTGGTGCTTGGAAAGAGGCGTTTGACCAGTTTTCAGATGAAGATCGGCGCCGATTTCTTCAAGCCTACTATGCCGCCACGACATTCATGGACGCTCAACTCGGAAAAGTTCTCGACGCCCTGGAGGACACGGGACTTGCCAAACGGACAGTCGTCGTCGCGCTCAGCGACCATGGCTACCATCTGGGCGAACGCGACTGGTGGAACAAGGCGACACTGTATGAGTATTCCGCCCGTTCGCCACTCTGGATTCGTGCCCCTGGCATGAAAGCGGCTGGAACCCGCTACTCAAAGCCGGTCGAATTCTTGGATATCTATCCCACACTCGTCGAACTAGCGGGACTGGACCCGCCCCGTCACCTCGCCGGCCGTAGTCTCGCGCCGCTGCTAGACGATCCCGACAGTCCGCGGGAAGCCGTGGCCTACACCGTTCTCCGTCGAGGACAAAACCTGTTGCAGACCGTGCGCACATCCCGCTGGCGTTACATCAAACTGGGTCCGGACGGAGAACGGGAACTGTTCGACCATCGCGCCGACCCGGCCGAGTGGCGGAATTTGGCGAACGACGCTCAGTACCAACATATCCGCCAGGAGCTCGAACAGTTGCTGCGCAACCAGTGAGGCGTGACTCCGGCGTGATCCTGAATGGTGCATTTCAGAAACGGATAGGGGATTACCGGGCGATTCTCATGTGATTGTGCCCCCGTCGCGGCGCACATTTTTCCGGGTTGCTCACGGATGCGTGGGAGCCTGGCTCACACCAGTTCGCCGGCGTGCCGTTGGATTTTCGCGATCGCTTCCACGATATCATCCATGTCGCGTTTGGATCCCAGCAACAGCTTGTGGAACAGCCAAACGGCCTCGCGGGTCAGCTGATCGTTTTCCGGACATTGATTTCGCTCCTTGTAGTTTTCAAAGTCCAGCGCGCTGGCCGGATATGAGTTTTGAAAGACTCTCGAACCAAACGCATCCCCCAGGTAGGGCATCGCGTTGATGGGGCTGTAGCCACCCGAACAAGGCACTCCTTCCTTTCGCAAGGCCGACAGGAATGTTCCTCTGGAAAGCCCCGCGAACCCGGCGGGGTCATACCGGAAGGGATAGAGGTGATACGCGGCTTGCGTGACCCCCTCGGACAAGCGGTGCGGCGTGATGCCGGGGATCTCGTTCAGCTGAGCGGAGAGGTAGGCGGCGTTTTTGTTTCGGATTTCCGTTTGTTCTTCCAGTCTTTCGAGTTGCGCCAGGCCGATCGCGGCTTGATACTCAGCCATGCGGCATTTCGTTCCGGCCATCACGTAGCCGCTCCCCTGCACGCTGCCGTGAGGGCGTCCAAAGTTGTGGAACGAGTAGGCTTTGTCCATGAGATGCTCGTCATCGCCGACAACCGCTCCGCCCTCGCCAATGGGAATGTTCTTGGAGTTTTGAAAGCTGAAGCAGCCCAGGTCCCCGAACGAGCCCATTCGCCTGTGATTGATTTCGGCAAGCCATGCCTGACAACAGTCTTCCACGACCGCCAGGTCGTGCTTCTTCGCCACGGCATTGATCGCGGGCATGTCGGCGGGGAGCCCGAGGATGTGGACGGGCAGAATCGCCTTGGTATTCGGCGTGATCTTCTCTTCCAGCTTGTTGGGATCGATCTGGAAGGTCTCCCGATCAACATCCACGAATATCGGCATCGCGTTGTTCATCAAAATGGCGTCCACGGTCGCGATGAAGGTGTACGGCGTGGTCAGCACTTCGTCGCCCGCTCCGACTCCCAGCACATGCAGGGCGGTAATCAGTGCGTGGGTGCCGTTCGTGGTTCCCAAACACCGTTTGGTGCCGATCAGATTCGCCCATTTCTTTTCGAATTCCTTCACCACGCCGGCACGGGACCAGACCCCACTGCGAAGCACCTTAATGACACGTTCTTCGTCCGTCTCGGGATTCCACATGGGCCATTCCGGCCACCCTTTGGCGCGAACCGGTTTTCCGCCCAGCAGAGCCGGGGTTTCAGCATCCTGGACCAGATTCGCGTGGAGCGATGACGTTGCCCCGACCGCCAGCGCGGCGCCTACTCCCGTGGCGGACGTCCGCTGCAGAAACTCTCGCCTTGAAACCATTTCTCTTCGCATTGATACGTCTCCCATAAAACTTGCCTGGTCAAAACCAGCACGATCCACGATTCTCGCCAATCTCCATGCCTCGCGCCATCGGACGCGACATTGAAGACATCACCTTTCCCGATCACCTATACTGGTCGCGGACGACTTTATCCGCCGCGAGTCCGACCAACGGGAGGACGGCTTGCGTCGGGCAGCTTTCCACCCGGAAAAATCCAACCGCCTGAAATATAACGCTTGTGCCTGCTCACCGAGTGCGTGACGGTTTCCCGTCATCGGCGCGTTCGCGACACCGGGGATGGCTCGACGTCTCGTTCCGCATCGCCATCGCGGTGGTGAAGAAAACATCCCGGCCGCTAAAGTCTTAGCGCATAACTCAAACTGTAAGCTTCATGTCTCGACTAGCTGGTAAAGCCCGGGTTTCGGGGCCTTCGCGGCCAGGACGGCACCCGTCACGGGTTCCAATTCGATCCCCCTCGACACGACCTGAAACCAGGGCTTTTCCAGCGTCTGGGCCGTT
>JBNJEM010000226.1:0-10876 GCA_051745935.1 Planctomycetota bacterium | reverse complement strand
CGAAACGGTGCACGAGTCTTTGGTGCTCGTTGTCGGGCAACGGATTCATGACGTACACCCCCTCCCAGACTTCGTCGTAACGATCCGCTCCGGTGCGTTGCCGCTCGGCGCGGAGACGATCCTCCAGCGAACGGTCGGCGATGATGGCCACCATGGTATCTTTGCTCCTCAAAGTGTAAACGTTTCGCGCCTTTCGATCGGCCCGGACGCTGGAAAAGCCCTTGGTTTCAGGCCGTGTCCCCGTGGATCGAATTCGAATACGTGAGGGATACCGTCATGGCCGAAAAGACGCCGAAAAGACACGGAACATTTGTTCGATCGAGTCGCCCTTACCCTGCCCTCTCCGGTCGGAGAGGGCTTTGTTTATCGTGGCGTTGTGCCTTTTCGTATGGACTATTCCTCCGCGGTGGCTGCTTTGGTCGCTGGTTTCACCAACGCCGCGATGACGGCCGCGACGAGGCACAAGACCCCGCAGATGGTAAAGGCTAGCGGGAAGTTGCCCTGGTCGCCAAGCTTGCCCCCCATCACCGGCCCGAAGATTCCGCCCACGCCGTAGGCGAGGAAGACCCAGCCGTAGTTTTGACCGACGAACTTGGCCCCGAACGTGTCGGCGGTGATCGTCGGGAAGAGGGCGAAATTCCCCCCGAAATTGAAGCCGATCAAGGTAGCGCCAAGGTAAAGCAGCCACGGGTTGCTTGCCATGGACGTAAACAATAGGACAAACAGCCCCTGGGTGGCGCACATGACAACGATCGAGTTCTTGCGTCCCAGCAAATCACTCATGGCGCCCCAGGCAATGCGGCCGATGCCGTTGGCAAGACTAAAGAATACCGCCATGGCCGTGCCCGCCACCGCACTGGCCTTGACCGCGTCCATTCCACCTTGAATCAGTGCCATGGAGGGGAAGAGCTTCATCAGCCCGATGCTCATGAGACCGGCGCCGGCGCTGAAGGCGAAAACCAACACGATCATATAGAATTGAGGCGTGCGGAGCATTTCTCCGCTCGTGAAATTCACGGTGCCGGCGGCCGGTCCCGACGCGGTGTTCGGCTCAGGGGGCGTCCAACCCGCCGGCTTCCAACCTTCAGGGGGAAACACCATCCAGATGGCGCCCACGACACAGATGATGAGAAATGCGATTCCGTAGATGATGAACACCGTGGGAAGTCCCAAGAGCGCGATCAAGTCAAACCAGGCTCCCGCGATCTTTACCCATCCCATGGCGCCAAATCCAAAACCGGCCACGGCCAATCCGGTAATTAGACCCTTTTTGTCCGGGAACCACCGCATGGCCACGGCAATTGGCACGACATACGCCAGGCCAATTCCGGACCCTCCCACGACACCGATGAAGATTAGATGCAGCAGGAAGCTCTGGCCTCCGAACAGTCCGGCCAACATGTAGCCGATCCCTAGGGTGATTCCACCGAGTGTTGCGAGGGCGCGCGGCCCGGTCCTGGGCATCATGCGTCCCGCCAGCACCATCACGACGGCAAAAAACGCCAAGCCGACGGAAAAAATCCACTGGCTCTTTTCCTTGCTGAATCCGTATTTCAGCTGTTTCAGGTTCTCGGCGGGCACGTAATCCCTGACCACTGAATCGATTTCATCTTCCAGTTCTTCCTTTTCATCTTCCAGTTCTTCCTTCTGCTTTTGAAGCCGGTCTCGCTCTTCTTCCAGTTCTTCCTTCCTCGCCGTGTCCGTGGTTCCTTCCAATTTCGCCAAGGTTCCTTCCAATTTCGCCAAGGTTCCCTGCAATTGAGCCGCCGTCTTTTTCAGTTTGGCTTGTGGCGTTTCAAGCTCCTGGTCCATGGCGTTGAACTTCTCTTGATCGATGCCCAATTGCCTTGCCGAATACATGGCCGCGAATTGTCTGGGTTGCGTGGCGGTGAGCCCCGGCGTGAAGACCGACCACGCGTAAATCGCGCCGAGACAGATTTGGATGAGCAACGCGCCGACCACGACGAGCCAGCGGTTCATGGGGGTGGTTTCGGACATGCATACACTCCTGGTGCGTGAAAAAGATCAACGTGACGCTTGTTCTCAGGCGCCCATCGCGGGGCAATTAGGCTCTGCCGGCAGTGGGACGCCCACGGGCTCCGCTCGCGTTAGTTACCTGCTGGAAATGGTATCGTGTTACGACGCTCGCTCAGGAACGTGCCACCCAAGCTCAAAACCGAATTCTGTTTGGTTTCGGCCGACCGGAGCAAGGCTGCGCTCGCCTACGCTAGGCCACCGAAAACTCAAGTTGCGCATGGACCGGCGATCTGGCGGATGAGACCGACGGGGCTTCGCGGCCTCTGGCTGGAGGTCTTCTGGTCGCAGGTCACCTCTTCGGCGACTGGAACCTGACGAACCCGATTACGCCAAAACCAGCCCAACATCCCGAGCCCAACACCCACTGTGTCGCGTCATGGCCTGGTTTCGCCACACGGGAAGCATGAACGGACTAAGGTATTCGCACTTCAAGTCATGGAGTCTGGGCTGTACCAATGGCGCCACCCCGCTCGTAGCCTCTACGACATTAGCGTAGTGTACCAGGATCGGGTAATCGCTTACAGGCCGGGTATGATACCCTTGTCGGGCCAACGCGGAACATTCCGTCCACAGTCATCCAGCCCCTGTCCCGGCTCTTTACACGGAAACGGCGGACCGCGTTCGTGTCACTTAGTCTACTTATGCGAGGAACGTCGTTCATTTTGAGTCAAGTTCTAGCGACCAACGGGAGCGGGCTAACACGGTTCGAGCGGTAGCTCGCATTGGTTCGAGGTCCTACCTCGCTAGTCTACTTATGCGAAGAACGTCGTTCATTTTGAGTCAAGTTCTAGCGACCAACGGGAGCGGGCTAACACGGTTCGAGCGGTAGCTCGCATTGGTTCGAGGTCCTACCTCGTTTAGTCTACTTATGCGAGGAACGTCGTTCATTTTGAGTCAAGTTCTAGCGACCAACGGGAGCGGGCTAACACGGTTCGAGCGGTAGCTCGCATTGGTTCGAGGTCCTACCTCGCTAGAGTCTTAGGGCGTAACATGCGCGCGCGGCGCGCGCATGCTTGACGTGAGTGACCAACGGGAGCGCACCATCCCTGTGTGGGGTCCCTATTTGGTTGGCGGCCCTGCCGCCTTGGGGTTTGTCATCGCGTCGACTACATACCGCTGTCGGGGAGCCATGAACGGCTGACAGGAGCATGCCGCCATGGTTGGTCGTGCAACGGAGCGGTTGGCCCTCTTTGTATCGTTTCCAGGGCCGTGCCCCGCAATTGGGCTCCGGAGCACCGCGCGGGCGGCCGTCCGCTGGAAAAACCAATGACGATTCAATATCTTATTGGAGTGGACAACCGGACGGAGTTTTTGCGCGACGTGTCGCGATTTTCAGGGTACGGGACTTGCAAGGGGGGATTCACCATGACGCGAAAGACGGGAGAAACGCGATCAACCCAACGGCGGGGCGTGCCGGCGGTGCTTTCGCGTCGGACGTTTTGCGCGGCGGCTGCCGGTGCCTGGACCAGCCCGATGCTTGCGGCGGCACGAGCGGGCGAGGACGCTCAATTCAAACCTCGCTATATCCTCGGCTCATGCATGTATGGCTACGCGCCGCTAAAGGAGATTCTGCCGGAGGTGCGGAAAACGGGGGCGACGGCGATTGACATTTGGCCCAAGGTGCACGGCAACCAGCGCGAGCAGCTGGAAGAAATGGGGGAACGTCGATTTTCGGCCCTGCTCGAGACGCACGACGTTTCGCTAGGTTGCATCACCCAGTACAAGTTGGGGCCGTTCGGGCTTCGGGAAGAAATGCGGTTGGCCCAGCGACTGGGATGCCACACGATCGTGACGGGGGGACGGGGAGCGAAAGGTTTGCAGGGGAGTGAACTGAAAGCGGCCGTGGCCCAGTTCATTGAGAAGATGAAGCCACATCTGGCGGTCGCGGAGGAGACGGGGGTAACGATCGCGATCGAGAACCACGGCAACAATCTAATCGAGTCGCCCGACTCCCTCAAGTGGCTCGCTGAACTTCGTCCCTCGCCGCGCCTGGCGATCGCGTTTGCCCCGTATCACCTGCCCCAGAAAGAAAGGTTGTTGGCTGACTTGATTCGCGCGCTGGGCGGATCGATTGCGATGTTTTACGCCTGGCAGCATGGCATGGGATGCATGAAGAAGTTGCCCAAAGAGCAGGAATTGCTTCAGATGCCGGGACGCGGGGACCTCGATTTCAGGCCATTGTTGAGCGCGTTGCGCGAGATCAATTACGCGGGTTGGACGGAGATCTTCATGCATCCGGTCCCGCGGGGCGTCCCGATTCTGGAGACCACCGCGGCGGTCACCCGTGAAATCAATCGGGCGCGAGATTACTTGACCCGGCAACTGCGAAGCGGGTGAATCGCGAGCGGTGGAGCATCGCACGGGGGAAGCCCGGGAGACGCCCGCTGAAAACGCCCCGAAATGCCCTCGGGTAACCGTTCACGGGCAAGAGACTGATATTCCCGCATGTTCGCACTTCCGTCGCCCATCTCCAACGAAGGCTTTTCAAGGTGCAAATGCCACGGGCTTGTCCCGTGGTCCGTTACGTTCCACACTACCGACGAGGAGCAGTAGTGTGTCTGGGCGGTTTGTAGCAGCGAGCGTGAACCACCACGGGACAAGCCCGTGGCATCCAGGCGGGCTCGCGTGCCCAGGCCGTGTCTGGCGGGTTTTGCGGAGCCCCATTGGCGGAACCCATCGGTTTGCCGTTTGATTACTTGACCGTTTTGTTTCAGTACGACGAGGGCTTCAATGCCGGGTTGTTGTCGGACCCACTTCAGGCCTTTGTCGGGCCCCATGACGCTGACGGCGGACGCGATGGCGTCGGCCCGCATGCCGTCGTCGGCGAGGATCGAAACACTGCCGCGGGTTCTCAGGCCGAGTCCGCTGTTCGGGTCGAGGATGTGGGAATAGCGCTGTCCGTCGATTTCCACGTATTGGAACGCATCGCCGGAGGTGGCGATGGACTGGTGGGCCAGATGTCCGAAGACGCTCGAAGGGGCGGCGGGTTCCAGAGGGGCAACCCCAACCAGCCATCCCGGTTTTCCGGGAGGGGGGCCGCTGGCGGACATGTCGCCGCTGGCATTGACCAAGGCGCGGGTGATTCCAACTCGCTTCAGTTCCCGCAACGCCTGATCCACGGCATAGCCTTTGGCGATCCCGCCAAGGTCGAGACGCATGTTGGGTTTGAGCAGTTGCACGGCCTGCCGCTTGGGGTGCAGGACCAGTGCGGCATGGCCGGTGGCGGCCCGAGCGTCTCGACGTCGCGATGGGCTCGGCAGTTGTTGTCGCCGACGGGCTCGTCGCCACAGCTTGGTCAGCGGGCCAAGGGTGACGTCAAAGGCGCCTTCCGTTTGGCGGCTCAGACGCTGAGCGGTCTGGAGCACGGCCCACAGGTCGTCGCTTACCTCCACTGGGTGGGGGGTTGGTGCGGCGCGGCTCAATTGAGTAAGCTCACTGGTACGATCGTAATCGCTCAGGACCGCCTCGAGTTTTGCGATCCGGGCGAATGTGGCCTCAAAGCCTTGGTTTGCCAGTTCTTCATTGGGCGAATACAATAAAACGATGAATTGGGTTCCCATGTGGCGTCGGGAATCCTGGAATCGGTGTAGCTCCCCTGAATAACAGGTGGTCACCACCACCCCTGCCCCAAGAAGCCATGCGTTGAGTATCATCGTGACGGTGCTCTTGTTCATGGTGCCAGCTTTTTCATGTTTGGACGCCACGAGGCGTCGGGTCGTCTGTTTGGTTTCAACGTGTAAGAAAGGTGTGTATTAAAGTGCAAAGAAAGGACCGGAGATCCATGTCTAGCGTATATCGGCAACCTAGCCGTATGCAACCAAAGTTTCCACGATATACGTGGTCGGTGTTGAGTGTCCTGATGGTGGCTTTCGGCTCGATCAGCTGGGCACAGAGTGAACGTTCGGTTTTGCCCGTTGAGAATGCCGAGGCGAAGGCCGAGAGCGAAATGAAGGAATACACGGAGTTGATCGAGCACACCGATGCGACCATCGAGATGGTGCCGATTGAGGGAGGCACGTTTTTGATGGGAAGTCCCGAAGGCGAGGAGTTTCGCGAACCGTGGGAGGGACCTCAGCACCAGGTGAAGGTTAACCCTTTCTGGATGGGAAA
Organism: Planctomycetota bacterium; assembly: GCA_051745935.1. Lineage (GTDB taxonomy): Bacteria > Planctomycetota > Planctomycetia > Pirellulales > Pirellulaceae > JBNJEM01. Next base: position 4,729 of record JBNJEM010000226.1, on the reverse strand, counting down.
GTATGAAATCACGTGGGACGCGTTCGAGGTATGGGTGTATGACCTGGATATTCAGCGCCAGCAGATTAACAACATTGACGAAACACCGCGTGACGAAGCGGCCGCCGAATACCAGATTTCGCAGCCCACGGAACCCTACAGCGACATGACGTCCGGGATGGGGAAGGAGAATCGGCCCGCGGTTAACATGACGCAGTTTGCCGCGCGGACCTTCTGCCAGTGGTTGACGATGAAGACCGGCCGTTATTATCGATTGCCCACGGAAGCGGAGTGGGAATACGCGTGCCGGGCGGGGACGACCACGGCCTATTCGTTTGGCGACGACCCCGCTGACTTGGACGAATATGCGTGGTACTACGACAACAGCGACGAGTCGTATCACGAGATCGGGCTCAAGAAGCCCAACCCCTGGGGCCTCCACGACATGCACGGGAATGTAGCCGAGTGGGTATTGGACGAGTTCAGGCCTGATTTCTATAGTCAATTCGGGGGCGAGATCGCGGATAACCCTCTGGCGTGGCCCACCAAGGAGTACCCGCGGGTGGTGCGCGGGGGCTCTTGGGACGGTTTTCCTGAAGACTTGCGAAGCGCCGCCCGGGCCTATTCGGATCCATCCTGGAAGGATCAGGATCCACAGATTCCCAAGAGCATCTGGTATCACACGGATGCGTTGCATGTGGGCTTCCGTATCGTGCGACCGCTGGTGGAGCCCTCCGAGCAGGAAAAGCTGGAAAAGTGGGACAAGCAGCTTCCCGAAATTGACCGCAAGCAAGGTCGCTGAGCCAAGCTTGTCAAAGAAGGGCACGTTCAGTCCGGGCACTCGGCCCGAGTGGACTGCGGAGCTGTCTTCGCGGGGGAGACAGCCTTGGCGGATCGCGGGGGGGCCGGGTGCCCGGCTGGCGTCCGGCAATGGAGAGCGATTCATGACGCGGAAATCACGACGGGATTTCATCCGTGCTTCATCATTACTGGTTGCTGGCGGAGCCATGACCGGCGGCCTCGGAGGCTCCCGGTCTTCTCGGGCATTCGGCGGCGACTTGATTCGTGTCGGTTTGATCGGTTGTGGTAGCGCGGGCAAGGAGACACTGGTCGAATTGCTGGACACCACGACTGGCCCGGTTAAACTGGTCGCCATGGCGGACGCGTTTGGCGATCGCATCCAGGCCGCTTTTCGGCAATTAAGGAGCCGACATCAAGCTCGAGTGGACGTGTCTCGCGAGCATCGATTCGTGGGGCTGGATGCCTACCAGTCCCTGTTGTCCGTGGATCTCGATCTCGTCGTCCTAGCCGCGCCTCCCGCTTTTCTCCCCCTTCATTTCGAGGCGGCGGTCGCGGCTGGAAAGCATGTCTTCATGGAGGCTCCTGTCGCGGTTGACGCTCCGGGGGTCCGGCGGGTGCTGCAAACGGGGGCTGCCGCCGCGGAGAACAGCCTGGCCGTGGCTGTTGGGTTGCGGCACCGTCACGAACCAGTCCACCGTGACACGATCGCTCAGCTCCGCAATGGGGTAATTGGTAAGCCCGTGATGCTTCGTGTATACCGCAATGGAGGATGCTTGCGGGCCCGTCAGCGGCATGGGGGGCAGAGTGAGCTGGAGTACCAGCTGCGCAACTGGCACTTTTTCTCGTGGCTCGGTGGGGATCAGATCGTGGAGCGGCAGGTTCACAATCTGGATGTGGGGAATTGGTTGATGAACCAATTCCCCATTGCGGTAAACGCGCAGGCGGCATGCCGTGGCCAGCGCCGGTCCGGGCAAATGCCCGGCGATACGTGTGATCAGTTTTTTTGCGAATACTCGTATGGGGACGGCACGAGGATGTTTAGCCAATGCCGCCACGTGCCCAACTGCTGGAACAACGTGTCCGAGCACGTTCACGCCACGCAGGGCCGCGCGGATATTAGTGGGGGCAAGATCTATGGCCAAACCGGTGAACGGATTTGGCGGACCAAGGGGCATCGCCGCGGGGGGCGGCAACAGGACCACGATCTAATGAACGCGCTGCGTCAAGGAGCCGTGCCCAACGAGACCGATTACGCGGCCAAAAGCACGCTCACGGCCATCATGGGGCGAATGGCGGCCCGTAGCGGGCGGGCGGTGAGCTGGGAGGAGGCGTTCTGCTCGCCGGTTTCACTGGCTGATATCGACGCGCTGCGGTCGCTCGAGAACCCCGCGCCGCTTCTACCCGATACCACCGGCATTTAGACTGGTCGCGGATGAGTTTGTCCCCCGCGAGTCCGACCAACGGGAGGACGGCTTGCGTCGGGCAGCTTTCCACCCGGACCAATCCGACCGCCTGAAATATGTTCCTCGCCATGTGCTGAGATGGCGCCCGGGCAACTGGGGCTTTGAGCTCTGGTCGTCAATCGACTTTCTTGAATGAAAACCCTCGCCGTTTCATGCGCCATAAGAAGAATGACGCTCCGGTGACCATCAGGGCCCCGCTGATCAAAAAAATCTTTTCGGGATGGTCTTTCCCCTCACTTGTGCTAAACGCGGGGCGGATAACTCGATAAACGATCGAGGAAAGGGTTAGGAAAGCAAATGAAAGGCCGTTGGCGGTTCCGAGCAACCGCCCTCGCTCCTCGTCCGGCGAGAGTCGTTGCAGCAACGCCTGCAGGGGAATGATATAGAATCCCGCGAACACGCCGGCACCGAAAACGAAAAGGGAAATTGAACTTGCCAGGATGCGCCACATCGGTTGCAGGTCGGGCAGCGTGGGTGGAACCGTGCCCAAGAGAACGAAAAAGACGGTCAATCCGGCCGCGCCGATGGGTATCAGTAGCGGCCGAATGGTGTGGCCCGAAATAAAGCCAGCCAGGGCGCTGCCGACCCCAATGGCGATGCCCATCACCCCCAGCAACACACTTACTTCGGCCCGCGATACGTTGTACGCTTCAAGAACGATCGTGTATTCGGGAATGGTCAGCAGGGCGAGGTTGGCTAGAAAATAGAAATATCCCCAGGCAAACATCACCATGAGAAGTGGTTTGCCAGCCATTTCCTTCATGGAGGCAATATAGGTGGCAAAGGGATTCCGCTCACGGCGGAGTGTTGGGTCTCCGGGATGGAGCGGGGGCATGAACAGGATGGCCAGCAGGCCGGCGATAGCCACGACCAACAGCACGGCGCCGGGAAGCCAGAGTACACCGCGCGAGGTGACACTGGACGGGTCGGGATGCGGGCAATAGAGATCCGCGATCTTTCCAGCGGCCAGCATCCCGATGATCACGGCGAGGTTCGTCATCATGTTGATTGTCCCGTTGGCCCGGCTGAGGTCGCGCGATTCCACGAGCTCGGGAATCATGCCGTACTTGGCGGGACCAAAATAGGCGCTCTGACAGGTGAGGGCGACCAAAGCGGCCAGCGTGGTCCATAGGCTCTCGGTCCAAAACCCGATCAAGGCGAGTGCGGCGATGGGAATCTCGGCCACTTTGACCAGCACGCTGACGAACCGCTTGCTGTTGCGGTCGGAGAATTGTCCCGCGTACCCGGACAAGAGTATGAAGGGGACCGTGAAGCAGACGCCGACAACGCCTTGGCCTCCGGCGCCCAAACGCCCGGCCCACGCGCCGTCGATGACCATATAGATGAGAACCCCTTTGAGGATATTGTCGTTGGCGGCGCCAAAGAACTGCGTGACGATCAACGACAGGAATCCGCGGTTGCACCAATTGCTTCTCACTGGGGTCTCCACTGTCGGTTCAAGCCGGTATCTGTCTCGTTTCATTGGACTAGTTGTAACTTTGTGCTGACGTCACACAATGCTCACACCGGTGTCGAATCAACCAGATGAGAAATGCTGCTCCACTCCAAGCCCAATAGCCTGGCCCCCTCCCGATCCACTTCCACCGGATCGAAACCGGCAATCAGTTTGTTCAACGGCGGCTCGCAGTGCGCGCCGCCCAAGTGATAATCTCGCATGCCGACCGTGGCATCCAAAAGAGACAAATCCGGGGTACGATAGCGATTCAGTTCGATGATGGCCTGCTGCATTTGCTTGTGAAAAACCGCCTTCTTCCAGGTGCCATGCCGGCCCGAGTAATGTTTGGGAGGAGCGAGTCCAATCATGTTTTTCAGCGTACCCGTAATGTCCGCCAGGGAATGGGCTTTCAAGACGGGAACGGAGATCAAAAAACGGGACAGCGCGATCTTCGGCAAATACATGCGAGGAAACAGCGCGCAGTGCTCATTTGTCAGCTCTTCGCAGGGCGCTTGGTTGAGGTCAACCAACGCCACGCCGCGGCGCCTTGCTAGGTCCTGATAACCCAGTCTTTCAAAGACTTTGCTGGTGTCCAGCTTCGGATCCCCGCAGCCTTCTCCGATGACAATGGCCGCTCCAGAGCACGATCGCACATAGTCGATGATGGCTTCCACACACGCCGGCGCCGTGGTGATCGGAAAAGGCGATGCGTTGATCAGATTCGGCTTGATGAGTATCTCGGTTTGTCGCGCCAACACCACCGCCGCCCCAATCGCATCCAAAACCTTGGCGACCGACTCCTCATACGAAACAAATTCAATCTGCATAACAAAAAGATCCCTGGGAAGTGTCTGGTGGCCAATGAGCCATAATGGAAAATCCTATTCCGCTGTAAAGAAACCGGCAAGATGTAGGTCAAAGAAGGTGCCATGCACTGGGCTGATGAAAAACCCGAAAATCGGACAAAATAGAACAAGTGGGTTGTCCCGAGTTTGTCGCGCGTGCTTGATTGAAGAGTGGAAGATTTCGC
>JBNJEM010000225.1:0-10900 GCA_051745935.1 Planctomycetota bacterium | reverse complement strand
GTGGGGGTCTGGTCGGTGCGGCGACGCGTGCTTAGCTCACGAGCCTGATTCACCCACGAGGGGAACTCGTGGGGGTCTGGACGGCGGGGCGACGCGTGCCTTAGCTGACGAGCCTGATTCACCCACGAGATGAACTCGTGGGGGTCTGGTCGGTGCGGCGACGCGTGCCTTAGCTGACGAGCCTGATTCACCCACGAGATGAACTCGTGGGGGTCTGGACGGCGGGGCGACGCGAGATTGCCGTTATTGACACGTTGGTAGATCTCGCATTCCGTTAGGTCTGGCAACATGCCCTCAATAGACAAAACCCTCTATATTTCCCTATCGAAATCAAAGACACCTCGCAAAAACTTGCACTCATAGAGTAGAATGTTCGGTTAGTCCCCACCGAGTAACTGTTGACGAGACTCGCCTGCCTGGGAGCGTGAAATACCTACCCACTTTCCCAAATGTTTCCTTCACTGTTTTTGGGAGTTGATGATGAGTAACAACCTGTTGCCACTTGTTCGCTGTCTGACCACGCGACGCGTTTTTTGGGGAGGGGGCTTTCTGGCGTTGCTCGCTTTTGTAGTAGGTTCCAAGGACGGCGTCGTCCAGGGGCAGAACGTGCCGAACGCGGACTTTCAACAGGCGGCTCCGGCGGCTGAGGATGAAGTCACCCCGGCCGGCTGGTCGCTCTCCGGAACCGAAGGGGAATGGCTCGACGAGGACGTGCTGACAGTGAATGGCAACGGCGAGGATCATGGTTATTGGTCCACGCGGGTGGACGGCCTGGAACCTGGCCGGATCTACCGGTTCAGTTTCCGGGCCAGGCGGCTTGAGGGGAGCGAAGGCTCGATCGTGTCGGGCCCTCGGTTCGCCAATTGCGACCACCGGGACGTAGGCAGCGAGTGGTCCGAGCTCGAACAGGTGTTTCGGGTTCCCGAAGGGGTTACGGACACGACGATCCGGCTCGGACACTGGAAGGCCAAGGGGGCCATTCAATTCGATTGGGTGAAGTTGGCGCCTGCAATCGCGGTCCGTCCATCCCATGACGTGGGTGTACTGGGAGAACGCGAATCGATTGTTGAAAACCGATATCGTTTCTCGCATCCCGGAAATCGGCGCATTGGCAATGCGCACCGGAACATTTGGAAGGGGACGGCCGGGTTCAACACCTACCGTTGGACGTTCGGAACACAAGACGCGGAAGTGATCTACCGGCTGGCCGTTCCAGGCCATCCGTTCACATCCGGCACCGTGGTGGTCAATGTGAACTATCACCGGGCGGGAACCTGCCGCGTGGAAGTGAGCCGCGACGGGAAAGAATGGGATCTGATTGGCGAACGGAGCGAGGTGGGGCGATTGACCGGAGAACTGCCGGCGGATCTCTTGCCGGCCAAGCACTGCTTTTTGCGCGTGAAGCCGGCCTCCGGGAAAGTCAACTTCCAGGTCAACAAAGTCGATTTCGAAGGAGACTTGCAGGGTGACGTTCCGAGTGCCACGGGCTGGACGTCCTTCGCCGAAGTGGCTCATCGGAGCCAAGACTTGCGGGTGGAGCAAGTCGTGGTGGATCTGAATGCTCCGGATGGCAATTACTTGGTTAAGGCCGACGTGAAGAACCTCCGTCCAACGCCGGTCCAACTCGCATTGACCGGCCGTTTCGGCGAACCATCGCATTCGGCCGCCCGGATCGAACGACCCCCGGTGGAAATCAAAGGCGAGACCGCTTCACAATTGGTTCTTCCATTTCCCGACGATTGGGCCGGCGATCCACTGGCTCGACTCACGCTGCTGGCAAAGGACGAAGTCGCTTGGTCGGCCACCGGCACCGTCAAGTTGCCCGATTACTTCCGCTCCAACTATGGGGCGAGGATCGCCGGCATTGAGGGGGCCACGGCCGTTTGGTGGGCGGACGCGGCGCGCAAGATTCCGCCCAGCCGCGCCGTGCCTGGTCACACATCACAAGCGGCTACACTCTCAGCGGCTCGAAACGACTACGAAGCCGTACAGGTGGTTGTCCGGCCGCAAGAAAAGTTGACGGGGCTGACCGCGAAGGCGACTGCATTGAGCGGTCCCGGGGGGGCGAAAATCGCCGCCGACGAGATCGAGATTTGTCGGGTCTATTACCATATGGTCACGCACCCCACCGATTCGACGGGCATTGTCGGACCCTGGCCGGATGCCCTGCCTCCGCTGGACGATCCGATTGACGTCGAAGCCGGCAAGAACCAGCCACTTTGGATATTGGTTCACGTGCCAACCGATGCCGCCGCCGGCGACTACACCGGCCGAATCGAGCTTGCCGCGGACGGGTTTTCAGCGTCCGTGCCACTCCGCTTACACGTGTGGGATTTCGCGCTGCCCGAGACGAACCGGATCAACACGGCCTTTGGGCTGAGGACTCGCAACATCCATCGTTATCACCAATTGGAGTCGGAAGCGGATCGAAGGCGAGTGATGGACATGTACCACCAGTTGATGAGCGAACATCGGATCAGCCCCTACGACCCGACGCCATACGATCCCTGGCGGGTGGAATTCAAACCGGAGGCTGACCCGCCACGGGCCGAAACGGACTTCAGCGACTTTGATCCCGCGATGCGGCGAGCCATCGAACGCTTTAATTTCACCAACTTTCGGTTGCGGCTGGAAGGCATCGGGTGGGGCTCGTGGAGCGGCCATGGCGAGGGCAAGATCGAGGGCTTCGAGGCGGGAACGCCGGAGTACGAAGCGATGTTCGCCAGCCAGGCTCGGCGGATGGAAAGCCATTTGAAAAAGAATGGGTGGCTGGACATGGCCTACCTTTATTGGTTCGACGAACCTCATCCGGAAGATTACCCCTTTGTCCGCGATGTCATGAACCGAGTGGAAAAAGCGGCGCCCGGCATCCCACGGTTCCTGACCGAACAGCCGGAGCCGGAACTGTACGGGGCCGTCGATATCTGGTGCCCGGTCAGCCCGCGTTACGATCACAAGGTGGCCGAGGAACGCCGCCAGCACGGCGATGAATTCTGGTGGTATGTCTGCACGGGCCCCAAGGCCCCGTATTGCACGTTGTTTATCGACCATCCGGCCAGCGAGCTGCGGGTATGGTTGTGGCAAACGTGGAAACGGGATATTACCGGCGTGCTGGTCTGGAGTATCAACTACTGGACCTCGCCGGCCGAGTACACCGACCATGCCCAGAACCCGTACGAGGATCCGATGGGCTACCGCAGCCGGTATGACGACCCGGAGGTGAAGCAGTATTGGGGCAACGGCGATGGGCGGTTTCTCTATCCGCCACTGGCCGCCGCCGAGCCGGGTGTCCAAGGCGAGGAACCAGTCATCGAGCCGCCGGTCTCCTCGATCCGCTTGGAGATGCTTCGCGAGGGCATCGAGGACTATGAAATGTTGTGGACACTTCGCGATCTGCTCTCCAGCCAGGGACAAAAGTTGTCGGCCGAGCAACGAAAACAGTATGAAAACTTACTCGAAGTGCCGCCGGAGATCACCCGAAGCATGACCGATTTCACCACCGACTCGAAACCCATTCTCGAGCATCGGCGACAGGTGGCCGAAGCCATTGAACGGTTGATGGCGCACGCGCCGTAGCGCCGCCACGGGTCACTCGGCCCTGAGCGCCTCGATCGGTTCCAGGGCCGCGGCTTGGACGGCCGGATAGATGCCGAAGACCAGCCCCACGGCGACGGAGAACCCAAACCCGCCCAGCGCGGCGGGCCAGGAGATCACGGTTTCCCAATACCCCAATCGGGAAACGGCTAGGGCCGCCGTGACGCCCCCGAACACGCCGAGCAACCCGCCGGCTCCCGCCAACAGCGCCGACTCCACCAGGAACTGAAGCCGGATGTCGCCGCGCGTCGCCCCCAGGGCCCGCCGCAGGCCGATCTCCGGCGTGCGCTCGCGGACCGAGATCAACATCACGGCCAGGATGCCCACGCCACCGACCGCCAGCGAGATTCCCCCCACGCTTCCGACCAGCAGCGTCATCGATTGGGCCGTCTCGCGCTCGGTTTCCAACAAGGTGGCCTGATTCTGGATCGTGAAGTCATCCGGCTTGTCGCGAAGCCGGTGCCGGTCGCGAAGAAGCTCGTGTATCTGCTTTTCCGCTTGATCGAGCCGCTGAGCGCTTTTGGCTTGCACGTAAATCGTGTCGATGTGGTCGACGTTGAAGAGCCGCCGCATCGCCGTGCCGAGGGGGACGAGTACCACGTCGTCTTGGTCGACGCCGTTGGCGTCCATGCCTTTGGGAACGGTGACGCCGATCACTTCAAACGGCACCCGGCCGATTCGGAACTGAAGCCCAAGGGGATCGACCTGGCCAAACAGATTGGCGGCGGCCGTTGGCCCGAGGATGGCCAGGCGTCGCCGGGCGCGGCCTTCTTCCGCGTCAAACGCTCGGCCCGAGCTCAGCTCGATGTTACGGATGCGGATGCCGTCGGGCGTGGTGCCCAGCACATTCGTGTTGGCGTTTTCGGTTTCCCAACGCGTGGAGAGCTTCTTGCTCATGGCCGGGGCGGCCAGGGCCACCGCCGGGCACTGCTGGGCAATCGCCTTGGCATCGTCGACCTCCAGGGACGTCACCGTGGCGGTCTGCCGCTTCCGGCCGGCACGGATCCTCGTCTGCCCCGCGTTGACCACGATGAGGTTCGTGCCCATGTCGCGGATACGGTCCAAGATCCGTTTCTCGGCGCCTCGTCCCGCCGCGACCATCAATACCACGGTCGCGATGCCCACCACGATGCCAGTCACGCTGAGCAACGTGCGAAGCTTGTGCGCGGCGAGGATTTCACAGGAGAGGGAGACGTTTCGAGACAGCTTCATGATCCTATTCTTGCCCCATCGGAAATGTATTTCAGGCGGTTGGATTCTTCCGGGTGGAAAGCTGCCCGACGCAAGCCGTCCTCCCGTTGGTCGGACTCGCGACGGAGAAAGTCATCCACGACCGGTATGTATTTCAGGCGGTTGGATTCTTCCGGGTGGAAAGCTGCCCGACGCAAGCCGTCCTCCCGTTGGTCGGACTCGCGGCGGAGAAAGTCATCCGCGACCGGTATGTATTTCAGGCGGTTGCATTTTTCCGGGTGGAAAGCGGCCCGACGCAAGCCGTCCTCCCGTTGGTCGGACTCACGGCGGAGAAAGTCATCCACGACCGGTATAACACGAACGTGGCGCGACGTTTCCGGCCGGGTTGCCGGCCCGCGGGCCAGCCGTGAACGGCCGTGGGACGCGGCACCTTGTTTCTGCTGTCGGATCACGTCCCGCTTGTCCGGCAGCGGGATCACCGCTGCGTCCCCTTTCTTCCGCGGCAGAGGGGACTTCAAACATTCCGTCGTTCCCGGCGCGGGAACGGTCTTACCGCAGGGCATCGACTGGATGGAGCCTGGCGGCGCGGCGAGCCGGTTGGACACCAAAGAATGTTCCCACCAACAGGGCGAAGGCCAAGGCCAGCAGGAATGGTTCCCAGGAGGGAACCGCCATGATCGGCGTCAACCGCGGCAGGGCGACGCTCACCCCCAGCCCGACCAGACTGCCCAGCACCATGCCCAGAAGCGTCACGGCAAGCGATTCGGCGAGAAACTGCGCGAAGATGTCCCGGCGAGTGGCGCCCACGGCCCGCCGCAGGCCAATCTCCCCGGTTCGCTCGGCCACCGAAATCAGCAGGATGTTCATCAACACCACGCCCCCGACAACCAGACTCAGCGCGGCCAACGCAATGAGCAGCATCGACAAGGTGCCCGCGGTGCCCCTGGCCAGTTCGGCGATGACCTCGGCGGAGACAATCCGGAAATCGTCCTCTTCGGAAGGGTTGATCCGGTGCCGCTGTTGGATCAGCTCCCGGATCGCCTCGGCCTGCTCGGGCATCCGGTTCGGGTCCTGCGTGACGACTCGAACGGCGCCAAGGTGGTCCACGTTCATGACGCGCCGCATGGCCGTCGTGATCGGCAAAATAACCTTGTTGTCGAAATCCTGCCCCATCGGGCTGCTCCCGCGTTCTTCGAGAACACCCTTTACCGTAAGGGCGACCTGGTTGAGGTAGATCCGTTCACCGATCGGATCGCGATCACCGAACAGTTCCTCCTGAACCGTCGTCGCGATAACGCACACGCGGGCCATGGTGGCCACGTCCTCGTCGGTGATGCCTTCGCCTTTGGCCGGGTACCATTTCCAAGCGTCGTGCCAGCTCGGTTCCACGCCCCACACCACGGCCTGATACTGGTTCGTTTCCTGCTTCGCGTTCATGTGGAATCGCCACGCCATGGGCGAGACGAGCTCCAATCCATCGATCTCGTTGCGAACCGCCTCGGCATCTTCCAGGGTGAGCGTGGTGACGCTCATGTCGGGCGGGGGCATGTCCTTCCCACCCCCGGCAATGAGCATCATGGCGCGGGGCCCGAAATTCCGGACCCGTTTCATGATCTTTTTTTCGGTTCCTTTACCGATGGCCATGATGACCACGAGGGCCGCCACGCCCAGGATCGTGCCGGCCATCATGAAGAAGGTCCGCAGCTTGTTGAGTCCAAGGGCTTGGAGCCCCTCTCCGGCAACGCGTGAAAGTCTCATGTGGCGTTCTCCTCCTCGGCAGTTCGGTTCTTCTCCTGTTCCGCGTCGCGCGGTTCGGCCACCAGGCGATCCTCGGCCACCGCGCCGTCTTTGAGCACGATGATCCGATCCGCGTGTTCGGCCACGTCTTTATCGTGGGTGACCAGGATAATCGTCCTACCTTCGCGGTGTAGTCGCTTGAAGATCGCCAGAATTTCCAAGCCGCTCTGGCTGTCGAGATTTCCCGTGGGTTCGTCAGCCAGGATCATTTCGGGGGCGGTCACCAGCGCCCGCGCGATGGCCACCCGCTGTTGCTGCCCGCCCGACAGCTCGCTGGACCGATACGTCACGCGGTCGGCGAGCCCCACGGCGATCAGGGCTTCCTCGGCTCTCTCCTCCGTGTCATCGGGATAGTCGTGGGCATAGATCAACGGCAACGTGACGTTTTTTAGCGCCGTCGTTCTCTGGAGCAAGTGAAACTGCTGAAAGACGAATCCGACCTTTTCGTTTCGCAAGTGCGAGAGCTCGTCGTCGTCCAGTTCGACCACGTCCGCTCCGTCGAAGCGGTAATGGCCGGCGGTCGGCTTGTCCAGGCAGCCGAGTATGTTCATCAACGTCGACTTCCCTGTTCCCGAGGCGCCCATGATGGCCACGTACTCGCCCGGTTCGATTTGGAACGAGATCCCCCGCAGCACGGGCGTCGTCACGCTCCCGTTGCCGTACGTTTTTTCGATATTGTCGAGTTCGATCATTGGAGTGTCTGGTCCTTCCTTTGTTCTTGATGCGGGGCTTCCAAGAGCACGGTTTCGCCTTCCTCAAGCCCCGCTGCCACTTCGATCCACTGCCCGTCGCGCCAGCCCGCCTTGATCTCCCGAGGCTCGCCGTTGGCGTCGGCAGACACGTACACGACCGTTCGGCCCCGCTCCCTTTGCACCGCCTTGGCGGGAACGGCGAGGACATCCTTCCGCCTTTCCAGGAAAATGGTCACGCTGGCGGTCATTTCCGGCCGCAACCGGCCCTGGTAGGGCGTTTCGATGTCGATCACCACGTCGTAGTTGACCACGTTGTCCTGGATAACCGCCCTCGGATAGATGGCCGACACCCGCCCCTCGAACTCCGTCGCCGGAAAGGCGTCGACCGTGAAGACCGCCCGCTGGCCCACCTCCACCTTTCCGATGTCGACTTCGTCCACGTAGGCGTCGACCTGCAAACGCTCTAGATCGATGATCGTCACAAAGGTGGGCGCTTGCATGCCGGCCGCCACCGTTTCGCCTTCTTCGGTGGACACCATGGCGATGACGCCGTCGATAGGAGCCGTGACCGTGGCGTAAGAGAGTTGGACCTTGGCGTTGTCCAGCGCGGAACGGGCGCGGGCCACCTCCGCCAAAGCCTGTTTGCGATCCTCCTCGTAGCGGGCCTTGGCCAATTCGTAGGCTTGTTCCGCCGAATTCAGCTGGGCTTGGACCACCGCGAGGCGCTCCTCAGCCTCTTCGAATGCCTGTTTGGAGGTGGCCGCGGATTCGAGCAATCGCGACTCGCGGGCCATCTCCTGTTCGCAAAGCGTGCGGGTCGCCTGATAACGCGACATCTCCAGTTCGGCCTGCTGGATCTCCTTGGGGAGCAGGTTTTGCACTGCGGCGAGCTTTGCCTCGGCAAGCTGAAGTTCAGCCTCGCGCTGGGCCACCGTGGCTTCCAGGTCCGCCTTCTCCAGCCTGGCCAGGACTTGGCCTTTCGTCACGGGGTCCCCGATGTTGGCCAGCAGCCGTTCGACCTTCCCCGAGATCCGTGCCCCCACCCGAACCTCCGCCCCCACCTGGGCCTGAACCGCCCCGGTGGCGAGCACCGAGGAGGAAAAGTCACGCCGGGCCACGGTGGCCGTCACGGGGCCGGATTCCGTCTCGCTGGCGGCGCGATCCGCATACCACCACCACCCCCCCGCGACGGTGGCCGCGGAAGCCACCAGAAGCAACGACAACAGCCGGTTTCGGTTCTTGCGTCGGCGTTTCTTTCGAGCCGACGATTGCAACGTTCCGCCTTCGCGCTTCGGGCGTGTCGCCGGTGATGGCCGAGTCCTCGCCATGTGCTCCCCCTCCGAGGTACTGGCGGCCCCCGATTCGCGGGCGCCCGGACTCACTTCAACGTGATTCATACTTACTGCCGCTCCCGTTTCATAAACTTGAACCAAAGACCCACCGCCCGCGCGCCGATCGGCTGGGGGTAGGGCGGCCTGGCCGGTGAACTCGAAATCAGCGAACCCGTGTCCTGAACCCGTCTCATCAAGGGCCCGGGGCATCAAGGGGCGGGGGCCCCGTCGCGAAACATGCGGCCAATGCCGCCGCGCGACCGCCCCGACATCATCACGGGGCCTCCGTGGGGGCACTCACCCTGTTCGCGAATCATGGCGAACAGCCGTTCTTGTTGCTCGGGCGTGAGAATCTCTTTTTCGGCAAGCAGATGGCTGATCACCAAGCCCTGCATCCGCCGCTGGCCAGCCTGAATCTCCGCCTGCTTCGCCGCGATGGCCTCGCGATCGGGATTCGGCGCCGCAATCAGCTCCATCATTTCAAGCCGAAGCTCGCTCACGCGCCCGCACACGGACCGGGCCGACTGCTGAAAGTCCTTCAAAAGCGGTTCGATCCGCGCCCATTGCTCAGGGGTCACATCCAGCTGCTGATGCAACGGGCACCAGATGGGCCCGGATCGCGCGGCCGGCGACGCAACTTCCTCGCCCATCCCGGCAGGAATCACATGGACCAACCAGACGCCGACAAAAGCAAGATTGAGTGTGACGGACGCCACGATCAGAAACCGTTTGCTGCTGCTGCGCCACATGACTAAGCCCCCATAATGTAACCACGCAAATACCCCTCACCCAAGGGGTCCTTGGAAGCCAGTGCCCGGTTTTGTTACGGGCTGTAAAACTCCTGGTCACTCGCGACCTGCGTCAGGTTCAGGTAAGTCTCCGTAAAGGAGCCCCGAGGGGTACCCGAAAGGTAGTCGAGTGAGTAGATGGCCTCCGTATCCACGCCCGCTGCCGATCGATCAGCCCCCTGGCCACTCGCGGTGAATTGCCAACTCTGCCACCCAAGGACCAGCCCCAGCAAAAGCCCCGCCGCTACCGCGGCGGCCGTATGAGCGATCCGGACTGCCCATGCCGGTTTCCAGCCGCGTCGAAAGGCGGGCCGGGCGTGAAGCGAAGGTTGAACCTCCCGCCTTGCCCTGGCCATCACCCGCCCCACAAACTCGTCTGGAACCGGTGGCGACGCCGCGCTTCGCAAGGTCGCCAGCAGCCTTTGGAGGCGGTCCAACCGCTGCTGACAATCCCGACACTCGCGCAAATGGACTTCAAAGACGGCCCGCTCCTGGGCGGGAAGCCCCTCCACCACGTACTTCTCCATCCATGCTCGTGCTCGATCACAATGCATCGCCGGTTCACCTCCAAAGGAACAAACCCATATCAATAAACGCCCGAGCCGTGGCAAACCCCCGCGGAAATCTTCTATTTTTGTAAGTTTTTAGCGAACTGAAGTAAGGCTCTTCCAGGCAATAAGGGTTGGAAAACGCCCCTGTGGAGCGCGCAGGCCGCCGTCCGCCGTCATGGATCCTTGCCGGTCCCACGCGCGGGCGAGCGGACTCTGGCCTTGCGGTTAAACAGGCTACGTCATAAGGGATTTGGGATCACGAAGCTACGATTCTACTTCAGACGGCTAACGTGTTACCTATTCTTCAAGAAGCGTATTCAGAAGAGGGGCCAAGGCAGTCCTGCCCCTCGCCAGTAGCCGTTCGACTCCCTTCCGAGAAGTCCCGACGACCTGGCTGATTTCATCGTGGTTGAGGCCCTCATAGTAGCGGAGTACCACTGCCTCCCGCTGCCGGGGCGGGAGCGACGCGAGGGCCTCCCGCACCATGCGAGCCTCTTCCCGGGTCGCACTATTCGCCTCGGGCGAAGCGTCGCGGCTCGTCGGCGAGTCTGGATTGTCGCAAAAAGAGGGTGACCTCCGCCGGTGGCGGTCCCGGCACAGCCGGGTGACGATACGATACAGGTAGGTGCGAAAAGTGGCTGTCGGCCGGTAGCGAGGGGCAGCGCGAAGAACTCGCAAAAAGGCTTCTTGCGAGATATCTTCCGCCGTATGAACATTCCCGAGCAAATGAAATGCGGCGTTCCAAGCGGACGCTTGGTGTCGGCGCACAAGCTGCTCGAAAGCGCCCAAGTCGCCCTCGGCAACGGCCGACATCAGTTCTTCGTCGCTGCGCATGTTCGTCCATCGTTAAAAAGTCCGACGTTAGTGGGACAGCGCCACTTCGACACTTCCCCACCGGCACGGGGCCAGTGGGGCTAAAACTTTCTCCCGTAACGCTTTGCGTTCATTGGTCGAAC
>JBNJEM010000224.1:0-10903 GCA_051745935.1 Planctomycetota bacterium | reverse complement strand
CGAAATCTTCCACTCTTCAATCAAGCACGCGCGACAAACTCGGGACAACCCACTTGTTCTATTTTGTCCGATTTTCGGGTTTTTCATCAGCCCAGGGCCAGGCCGCGTCACGGGGCCGCGCGGCTCACGTCAAGGATGCGCGCCCCGTGCGCGCATGTTACGCCCGAAGACTCTGACCCGGACGAGCCGGAACCATACACGGTTGGGCCGCGTGGGTGTCAGGGGGCAGGGTCCCCGATCAGGCCGTTGAGGATTTTCCGCGTCGCAACCCCGACGAGTCGAAGCCCCGCCGCGCGGGCAGGAAACGACCACCGGAAACCGAGAACGGGCGGTCCCGGGGCTCGGCTGGGAGGCGTGTCCCCGTCCCCGCGCAATGGGCTCGGAGGTCCCTCGTACTCGGCAGCCGGGAGTCGGTCAGTCTGATCCCCTATCGCCACCATCCTTGCGCAGGCGGACCGTGAAAGTGCTGCCGACGCCGAGCTGGCTGTCGACCTGGACGTCACCTCCATAAATCCGCGCGATTTTGCGCACGATCGATAACCCGAGGCCGCTGCCTAGAATATGCCTCGTTTCCCGGTTCTTGATGCGGACGAATTCGCCGAATAGTTTTTCCAGGTTTTCGGCCGACATGCCGATTCCCGTGTCGGACACGCGGGCGACCACGTGGTCGCCCTCTTGCCCGATGCTCGCGCGTACCCGACCTCCGTGCCGGTTGTATTTGACGGCGTTGGACAGGAGATTGTTGAGCACCATGTCGATCTCACTCCGGTCTGCCCGCATCGTAAGCGGGCCGTTGCACTCCGCGGCAACGCTCACCTCCCGGGCGCGGGCGGAGACGTTCGCTAGTTCGACGGCGGTGTCGAGTGTCTCCTTCAAGTCGACATCGGTCAGCTCCCGTTTGCCCTGTCCGGATTCAATGCGGGTCAGGTCGAGCAGGTCGATAATGAGTTTGTTCATTCCCTCCAGCCGAAGACGGGAGCGCTCGATACATTTCTCGTACTGGTCCAGGTTTGGCCCCAGCGACTGGCGGTCCAGCATGTCCAGATAGCCTTTGACGGCGGCAATGGGGGCTTTCAGTTCATGGCCCAGCAGGCGGATGAACTCGAACCGAACCCGGCGTTTTTCTTCGGCCAACCGCCGGGTATGCCGTTCCAACACCACGCGTCCGGCTGCTTTGCCAACAACATTTCTCAGTTCGGTGGGCGTGAACGGTTTAGCCAGGAAATCGTAGGCTCCCCGTTTCGTCGCGGTAACGGCAATCTCGATCGACGCGTACGCGGTAACCATGATGACCAGCGGAACGTCCGTGTCCTCGTCGGGCTGGATTGTGCTCAAGACCTCAAGCCCGCTGATTCCCGGAAGCTTGTGGTCCAGCAAGAGAATGTCGGGACAGTTTGTCTCGATGCAACGGAGCGCTTCCTCGCCTGATTCGGCTTCCCGGAGGTCGAAACCGATTGTTCCCTCGACCCGAGGGATACTGACGTGGTGGTCCCGCAGCACTCGCCGCACTCCGACCCGCATTCCGGGTTCGTCATCGACGACAAGCACATCAAGCGTCTCGTTGCCGTTGTCCGGCGTACTGCCTTGGTCCTTTCCGGGCGGAAACTTGGCGGTCATGAGCTCGCATCCCCTCTCCATAGCCCCCCGGTTACCTGGGACTCCTCATTGGAGGGTGGTTCTTGGGGTTCGTGGCGTGGCAGGGAGACGATGAACGTCGTGCCGGTTGGGCCCTTCTCGGGATCCGTGTTGGATTCCACCTGAATATCGCCGCGGTGCATCTTCACGATGCCGTACGTTACCGCCAGCCCCAAGCCGGTCCCCACGCCGATCTGTTTGGTGGTGAAGAACGGATCGAAAATACGAGTCCGGTGTTCCTCGGGGATCCCGGTCCCCGAATCGCTCACCTCGATAATGACCTCCGCGTCGGTGTCGCGGGCCGCGACCCGTACCCGCCCGCCTTCGGGCATGGCATCGCAGGCATTGGTGACGAGGTTGGTGAGGACCTGGAGCACCTGATCTCGGTCGATTTCGGCCATTCGATTCTTGATGTCATGGGTGATGACCACTTCGATGCCGTCCGGGGGAATAATCGGTCTGGTGCTCCGTTCGACCAACTCGATCACGTCCGTCTCTTCTCGAAAGATTTTATTCTGCCGGGCGAAGTGGAGCAGGCGCGAGACGATTCTCTTGCAACGGTCGGCCTGCTCGGCGATCATGGCCAGATCCTCGCGCACCGGCGATTCGTCCTCCTGTTCGTCCAAGAGCAGGTGAGCGTACATCAGGACCACGCCGAGGGGATTGTTCACTTCGTGCGCGATTCCCGCGGCCAATTGCCCCATACTGGCCAGTTTCTCCGACTGCATGAGGGCCGTTTGGGCACTTGCCAGCTGTTCGTGCGAGAGGCGCAGTTCCTCGACGGTTTGGTGCAGCTGATCGACGCTGAACGGAAGACACATCTCACTTTCCGCGAGCCCTTTGTGGATGGCGATGGCATGTTCCCGGCACGTATCGTACCCGCAGGCGCCACAATTCAACTCGTCCTCCGGCTCGTGCTTTCCCATCCCAGCCAGGATTTCCCGCAGCGTTTCAGGGTCAGGTTCGGGAAAACGTTGGTCCTCCGCCCGGAAGCTCCGGGAGAGATCCAGGTCCGAAAAGCTGGCGACCGATTCCCGCCACGCCTGTTGGTCGGACTGTTTCAACCGCCGCCGCGCGTAGGCGCCGACTCTTCCGCGGCGGCTGAACTTCGGGGCTTCGGTGGTCATCCCCGCCCCCATGACGCAGCCGTTACAGGCAAGCACTTCCAGGAGGCGCGCGTCCAGTGTCCTGTTTTGAAATTCCTTCAACGCGTCGACGAAACTCTGACGCCCATCGGTGGCCACCACGGTACTGGAGACCAAGTCCTCCTTGACTCCCGCGTTTTGAAGCAGGCCGCGGCTGACCGGAAAGATCGCTCCCAATCCGGCTCGTGGAGGATCGAAGTCCGACGCCGCCACGGCACGAGGCTCAATCCCCGCCGCCTCGAACATGTCCCGCAGCTCGGCGAACGTCAGCACCTCCGCGACGGCGTCTCCGATCTCCGGGGAGCGGGCCTCACGCTTTTTAGCAATGCACGGCCCGATGAATACCGACTGAACCCCGTCCCCGTGCACCCGCTTGAGTGCCCGTCCCGTGGCGACCATGGGAGAGACGATCGGCACGAGCGAGGCGGCTTCGCTGGGCAAGTATTTCTCGACGTACGCGATGATGGCGGGACAAGTGCTCGCGATATGCCGACCGGCGTCCTCGCCGTCCTCGATTAGCTTGCGATAGCACGCGGCCACGAGGTCGGCGCCGAAGCCTACTTCGTGGACGTGGTCAAAGCCGAGCGAGCGGACCATGCCGACCAACGTTTCCGGAGCTATCTCGCTGAATTCGGCGGGAAAGCTGGGGGCAATACAAGCCGCCGTGGGACGCCCGTTGCTCAACAGCGCGGCAACATCGCCCGCCGTGCCGACCGCCCGTTTGGCGTTTTGGGAACAGACTCGCACGCAATTCCCGCAGCCCACGCAACGGTCGGGAATCACGCCAGCCTGCCCGTCCTGGATGCGAATCGCCTTTGACGGGCACTCTCGCACGCACGTGTAGCAGCGTCTACACCGTTCGCCGATCGTTTCCACGAAACAGTTCTTCTTCATCGGTTCCCCGTCGCGCCGGCATCAGTGGCCCGTTGCGTGGCCCGCGTCCCCGGACTCGCCAAGCAGCCGCTTGATCTCGGCGATGAGCTGATCCGGATTGACGGGCTTGTCCAAGACCTTGTCCGCCTTGACCCAGCTTTCCTGCTCGCCCGAAGTCGGCGCGAACGACAGGCCCGTGGCCGACTTGACGGCGGTGAGCATGATGATGGGCAGCCTTGGATGCATCTCCTTCACGTGGTGACAAAGCACGAGCCCGGAGTCCCGTTGTTCCATCATGAGGTCGACAATGACCAAGTCGGGCCTCACGCTCAACAGCTGGTCCTCCGCCTCCCTTTGGCTCTCGGCCGTGACCACCTCGTAGCCGGCACTCCCAAGCAACATGCGCAGCTGCTCAAGCAGATCAAAATCATCATCGATCAGCAGAATGGTCCGCTTGGTGCTCATGGTATCTCCTCGCGCGTCCCACGCAATTGAAATGATCTTGCCGCGGCTGAGCGGTTAGACCATCACGTCCCGTTGGTTATAGTTGGTATGGAGCAGCCGGTGGCTGGTTTCACTCAACGGTTCACCCAGAAACTCGTCGTAAAGCCGCCGAATCGATTCATTCCCATGGCTGACTCTGACCGGCTCATCCCGGTCGATCTTGTATAGAGCCTGCATGCGGGCGTGGACCGCGTCGAGATCGGCCCCCAAAGGCTGACCCCCGCCGTTGATGCACCCACCCGGGCACGTCATGACCTCGACGAAGTGCAAATCGCCGCGACCGGCCCGTATCTCGTCCATCAGCTTGCGGGCATTCCCCAGACCACTGACCACCGCGGCGCCGACGTCCAGCCCCTCGATGTTGGCTCTCAGCTCCTTGCAACCCTCCAGTCCCCGCAACGGGGTCACCGTCAACTCCTCCAATTCCTTGCCGGTGATCAAGTAGTGCGCCGACCGGATGGCCGCTTCCATCACGCCCCCGGAGGCGCCAAATATCTTCCCGGCGGTGGACCGAGTTCCAAAGGGGGTGTCGGCCGTGTCGGGCTCGATATGCTTCAGATCGATGCCGTGCAGGTTTAGCAGTCGCGCCAATTCCCGCGTGGTCAGGACGTAATCGACATCCGGCACGTAACCGGGCGCCATCTCCGGCCGCGTGCATTCGAACTTCTTCGCCGTGCAAGGCATGATCGAGACACTCACGATTTGCTCCGGTTTCAAACCTTGCCGCTCGGCGAAAAAGCTCTTGATCACCGCCCCCATCATCTGCTGGGGACTCTTGCAGGACGACACGTTCGGCAACAGGTCCGGGTAAAACTGCTCCAGAAACTTGATCCACCCCGGCGAGCAGCTGGTGAGCATCGGCAACACGCCACCGTTTTGGATGCGGTGCACCAGTTCCGACCCTTCTTCCATGATGGTCAAATCCGCCGTGAACGAGGTATCGAACACGCGATCAAAGCCAGTACGGCGAAGCGCGGCGACCATGCCGCCGTCGATATCCTTGCCCGGCTTGACCCCGAACTCCTCGGCCAACGTCACCGAGACGGATGGGGCGTGCTGAACCACCACGAATTTTTCGGGATCGTTCAACGCCGCCACGACCTCCTCCACCCGCGAATGCTCGGACAGAGCCCCGGTGGGACAGGCCACGATACACTGGCCACAGTTGACACAGCTCGACACGTTCAATCCACTGTCGAACGCCGTGCCAATAAAGGCCGTGCATCCACGGCCGATAAAGTCGATCGCGGACACGCCCTGGACCTCCTCGCACACGCGCACGCACTTGCCACAGAGAATGCACTTGTCCGGATCCCGCGTGATGGAGGGACTCGATACGTCCTTCGGTCGCGTCTGTCGTTTGGCTCGATAAATCCGGCGTTCAATGCCCATTTCCCGCGCCAGACGCTGCAGCTCGCACTTGCCGTTGCGAAGGCAGTACAGGCAATCGTCCGGGTGGTTGCTCAGCAGCAGTTCCACGATTGTTTTTCGTGCCTTCAGCACCTCCTCGGACTTGGTCCTGATGGACGCGCCGTCGACAACCGGATAGGAACACGACGGCACGAGGTTTGGCATCCCCTCGACCTCGACCACGCACATCCGGCAGGCGCCCGTCGGCTCCAGCCCCTCCATGTAACAGAGGGTGGGCACGCGCACCCCAGCCTTTCTCAAAGCCATGAGGATCGTTTCGCCCTCGTTCGCCTGGACTGTTTGACCATCGACGTGAAGATTGATCATTGTATGGATTACCTCGCGGAATTATCGGAAGGTTTGGGGCACCGTTCAACTCGGTTGGGTAAACTCCAGATCGCAGCGGAGGCACCGCCGTGCTTCGCGGCGGGCGTCTTCCTCCGAAAAACAAAGTTCCACCTCGGAGAAGTTTTTCACGCGCTGGTCGGCCGGCAACAAGGGGAGATCCCTACGTTCCGTCGAGCCTTCACCATCGCCGTCATCGCGCGGAGGCTCGATAAAGACCCGCGGAACCTGTTGATGCCGGAATACCTTCATCAACTTCCCCTGCACGTAACGGTCAATCATCACGGCGGCATTCTTGCCAGCGGCCACGGCTTCGATGATCGTACTCGACCCGGTGACGGCGTCCCCGCCGGAAAAGACACCCCGGCGCGAGGTTTCGAACGTCTCGGAGTTGATCGAGACGGTTCCCCACTTGGTTGCCTTCACCCCGTCCAGGGCCCGGGGGTCCGGGGTCTCGCTGACCGCCGCGATCACTGAATCGAGTTCCACGGTGAATTCCGATCCTTCCACCGGTACCGGCCGGCGGCGACCCGATGCATCCGGTTCTCCGAGTTCGTTGCGGATGAAGGTCATCGCTTTCAGCTTTCCATTCTCCGCCGTCACCTTGGTGGGATTCACCAGCTCCACGATCTTGACGCCCTCCTTCAGGCCCTCGGCAACCTCTTCGGGATACGCGGGCATCTCGTTGCGCGTCCGCCGGTAATAGACCGTCACTTCGTCCACCTCCGGCATGCGGATGGCGACCCGCGCCGCGTCCATCGCCGAATTGCCACCGCCAACCACGCCGACCCGGCCACTGACAAGTTTTTGTCCGGCAAGGTTGTGGGCCTTGAGAAACTTGATGCCGGCATGTATGCCCTCCACGTTTTCGTTTTCCAGCCCGAGGCGGCGGCTGGTGTGTGCCCCCACCGCCACGAACACCGCGCTGAACCCTTGGGCAAAGAGGTCGTCGCAGCTGAAATCCTCGCCCAACACGGCCCCGTATTTGACTTCGATGTTTTCGTTCAACAGCAGCTCGATCTCTTTCTGGAGCAGATCGCGGGGCAAGCGGTAGGCGGGAATGGCCGAGACCATCATCCCCCCGGGCCGATACTCCTTTTCAAGGATCACCACCTTGTGGCCGCGAATCGAGAGGTAGTGGGCCGCGGATAGACCGGCCGGACCGGCGCCGATGATCGCGATTTTGTGCGAGTTCTCCGAGGCTGGCGAAATCTCGGGCTTGTAGGCGCCCGGGTCCACCGTGTCCACCACGAACCGTTTCAGCCCGCGAATCGCCACCGAATCGCTGCCGGTCACCCCGGCGCGGCAACTCCGCTCGCACGGATGATGACACACGCGGGCACAGGCGGAGGGAAACGGGTTGGACTGGCGAATCGCCCGATACGCACTTTCGTACTCTCCCCGCGCGATATGGGCCACGTAGTGCCACACCTCCGTGCCCACCGGGCACCCGTTCTGGCAGGGCGCTCCGACCAGCTGAGTGCACGCCCCCGCCGGGCAGGACCGCTGGTACACGTGGGCCTCGTACTCGTCGCGGAACCACTTCAACGTGCTGAGCACCGGGTTGGGAGCCGTTTGTCCCAAGCCGCACAGCGAGGTCTGTTTGATCGTTTCCGCCAACGCCTTGAGATGCATCACGCCCTGGAAGCGGAGCAGCGCGTCCTCGCCGTCTTCCCGGTGTCGTGGTCGCGTGATGGCCGCCAGGATTTCGAGGAGCCGGCTGGTCCCTTCCCGGCACGGAATGCACTTGCCGCAGCTTTCGCTCTGGATGAACTCCATGAAAAACTTCGCGAGATCCACCATGCAGGTCGATTCATCCAGCACCACCAGACCGCCCGAGCCCATGATGGCGCCGAATTCCTTCAGGGCCTCGTAGTCGGTGGGCAGATCCAAGTACGCCTCGGGAATACACCCCCCCGAGGGCCCGCCGATCTGGACCGCCTTGCAGGCCTTGTGGTGAGGGATGCCTCCGCCCAGCTCGAACACCACGTCGCGCAGCGGCGTCCCCATCGGCACTTCGACCAAGCCCGTTCGCGCGACCGTCCCGGACAGCGCGAACACCTTCGTGCCGTGGCTGCCCTCGGTTCCCATGCCCGCGAACCATTCCGGCCCGCGCTCGAAGATCATGGGCAAATTGGCCAGCGTCTCGACGTTGTTGATCACGGTCGGGCTTCCGAATAGTCCCTTGGTGGCTGGATAGGGCGGGCGGGGACGCGGCATGCCCCGCTTGCCCTCGATGCTGTGCAACAGGGCGGTCTCTTCGCCACACACGAATGCCCCGGCTCCCATTTTGATGATGATGTCCAGGCCATTGCCACTGTCCAAAATGTCATCCCCGAGAAGCCCGTAGGCCTTGGCCTGCCCGATCGCCCCTTTCAATCGTTCCACGCCCAGCGGATACTCCGCGCGGATGTAAATGTAGGCCTTGGTCGCGCCAACGGCGTACGCGGCGATCGCCAATCCCTCAATCACCCGGTGGGGATCGCTTTCGCACACCGCCCGGTCCATGAACGCGCCCGGGTCGCCTTCGTCCGCGTTGCAGACCAAGTACTTCTGGTCGCTGGGGGTTCCCAGGGCAAAACGCCACTTTCGCCCCGTGGGGAATCCCCCCCCGCCGCGTCCCCGCAATCCGCTCTCTTCCACCAACTGGCAGGTCTCTTCCCGAGTCATCTGACACATGACCTTGGCCATGCTGGAATAGCCGCCGCGAGCGATGTACTCATCGATACTCGTCGGATCGACGATCCCGCTGTTGACCAGGACCACTCGGCGTTGTCCCGCCATGAACGGATGTTCGTCCAGAAACGGCACGCCCTCCCATGCCTCCGCCTCCTCGCGAAACTGTCCCAGAACGTTCAGCTCGGGCATTTTCTCGTTGAGCACCGCGTCGAGAAACGCCGGGACGTCCTCGGATGAGACATTTCCGAAGCTGAGTCGGGTTCGTCCGGGAAGCTTGACATCGACGATGGGTTCTTCCGAACAGAGGCCCACACACCCCACCTCGAGCACGTCCGCGTCCGCCCGCGTGTCACGCAGATAGGCACGGATCGCCTCGAGGGTGGCCCTGGCTCCCGCTCCCAAACCGCACGTTCCCGCTCCGACCAAGATGGCTGGTCGCGTTTGGAGGCGACGGCGGAGCGTGGCGACGATCCGCTCGAACTGCTCGGGCCCCGCGCCGCGCGCTGCCGCGAACGGCCCCCCCTTCAACCCGTTGATTAGCTCGCCGCTCGGCCGCGGCGGGGTTTCCCAGCAACACGCTTCGGGCTTGGCGACGGTTTGGTTCCCACTATGCATCAACAGCTCTCCTCTTGGTCTCGGCGGCCACCGCGTCCTCTCGCGCTTTGGCCCGACATTCGTCGACCAGTTCAACAATCTTCCTCGGCGTGACCTTGGCGTGAAACGTCCCATTGAGATTGACCACCGGGGAAAGCCCGCAGGCGCCCATGCAGGCCACCACCTCCAGGCTAAACAAGCCGTCCCGGCTGGTCTCGCCCGGCTGGATGGCCAGCTGTTTGGCCAGCATGTCCAGATTCTTGCCCGATCCTTTCACGTGACAGGCGGTCCCGCGACAGACCGTGAAGTGATACGTCCCCTTCGGCTCAAAGCGGAACTGGTTATAGAAGGTGGCCACGCCGTATATCTTGCTCGCTGGCAAGCCCAGATGCCGCCCCACCCGCGCGACCGCCGCTCGCGAGATGAACCCCTCCCGTTGTTGGACCTCCTGCAGAATGGGAATCAACGCGTCCCGGCGCGCCCCCTCGTGATCCCGCAAAACCAAGTCAACCGCACAGCTCATCCACGCCCCCTTTCATTCGTGTTGGTGATCTCGCGAAAAATACACGACCTTCTCGAGCGACACCGATAAATCAATCTGCTCCACAAAAACGCCCGCCGGCACCGACAGCACGGCCGGCGCGAAATTCAAGATGCCGGTGATTCCAACCTCGATCAGCGAATCCGCCGCCCCCTGCGCTTCCCGGGCCGGTACCGCCAGGATGCCGACGCGGGCGTGGTGTTGGCCCACGATTCGCGACAGCTCTCGCACGTCGTAACACCGGCACCCCTGGATGACACGGTTCGTTCGGCCCGGATTGACATCGAACGCCGCCACGACCGACAGATTCGCGTGGCGGCCCGAAAAGTACGCCAGCAACGCCCGGCCCAGATTACCGACCCCCAACAAGACTAACGCGGTCGATTCCCCCCGGTCGAGGAACGCGCCGATGCTGTCCCGCAACCCGCTGACGGAATACCCGTGACGGGTGCTGCCGGTGAAGCCGACCGCCAGTAGATCCCGCCGGACCTGGGCCGCCGTGCAACCGGCCGCTTTAGCGAGCTCGTGCGAGAACGTATGGGTGACCCGTTCCCCCGCCAATTGCGTGAGCAGACGCCGGTAGAGGCTCAACCTCGCTATGGTCCGTTCGGATGCCATCGCCCCTGCCCTCGGATTCGTGAACCCTTTCACAACGGATTGGGCGTCGATTCCTCCCTCTCTGGCCGACATGGCCCTTGCGAGCGAGTGTCGAGCCCATCGAGACCCCCCCGCGGGTGACGAGAAGGAAAAAGCGGCGTTTTCCGCCCGGTCTCGGAGCTCTCTGGGGCGTTTCCCCCAGCGTACGGGCCCCCCTCCCCCAGCGTGGACGCCCATTGGCGTGGCTCGACATTCAATGCCTCTTCCCTTGTCCAGCCCCGCCCCGCCGTCGCGTACCGAGCCCTATTTTGTGACTCGCACCACAAACACAAAAGCCTTCAGGCCCATGGTTGTGAATCTTTTCACGGGTTACTTTACCGTGGAGCCCGCGGTTCGTCAACCACGCTGGTGAAGAAAAGTAGGGGGGGTCGCGATTCGGCCTTTTAGGGGGGCTGTTTGGGTGGGCAGTGAGTACCAGGGGGGGGTGAGGAAAAACTCCAAGTCGTTGCCATCCATATTGTTGCGCCGTTCGTTTCGCCGGTATTGAGACGAAAGGACCTCTAAGAGACCTAAAAAACCT
>JBNJEM010000223.1:0-10926 GCA_051745935.1 Planctomycetota bacterium | reverse complement strand
TGGCACGATACAGCTGCCGAATTTTGGAACGGCTCTTCCAGTAGATTCTGACAAGAGAACGGCCCTTAAGTGATCTCATATCAATGGGTTTCGCGTTGTTCCGCGCGATTCTCTCTCGTGGACACTTGGACGCCTGGGTCGACCATGGACTTGGGTAGGGTCACGCCGCCGACATGCAACAACCCCTGAAGACTTGGCTGTGGTTTTGGGAAAACACGCCCCGATTTTGCAATTCAGGGTTGATTATATCCATTCTCACGTAACTCGGGAGAATTTCATTCTCCGATTCATGACGATTCATGCAACGCTGGGGTTTACAAAGACGGTGGAGACGGAACGATCCGGCTTTGGAACCTCGAAACGCAGCAGGTAACCCAGCAGCAGGCGAACTCTCATCAACAGCGCAGTCGGGCCATAACCTTCGCGCAAGACGGCGCGCGAATTATTTCCCGGGGGGGAGGATGGCATGCCCTTTGATTCGAGTAGACTGAAACCTTCAGGTGGCCGCTAACGGTAATAAGGAACACCCGATGAGCAGGCACAACCAGGCTCGTGCGAAGGATGAGAAGAATGGGAATGATGAACGTCATGATTCCCATCATTCCCGTGACTCCCATGAAGCACCGCAGCCCACCGACCGGTTGCTTCCGCCGCGTGGCGACTATCAGACGCTGCTGTCGTTCCAAAAGGCCGAAGTCGTTTACGACATCACGTTTCGTTTCGCTCACCGGTTTCTCGCGAAAGGGGATCGGACGATCGATCAAATGATTCAGTCGGCCCGGTCCGGCAAGCAGAACATACTCGAAGGGAGCAAAGCGGGTACGGCGTCGAAGGAGACCGAAATCAAGCTGACCAACGTTGCCCGGGCGAGCCTCGAAGAACTGCTGCGCGATTACCTCGACTTTCTGCGAGTCCGCGACCTGCCGCTGTGGGACAAGGAATCGAAACAAGCTTCTTACGTGCGGAACTTGGGCCGGACGACGCCACAGACTTATGAGCTGTATCGCGAGTTTGTGGAAACCCGGCCCGCGAAGGTCATCGCAAACATCGCCATCTGCCTGATTCATCAGACAAATTATTTGGTCGATCAGCAATTGAAGACCCTGGAGAAAGAATTCATTGAACATGGAGGCCTTCGCGAGCGAATGACCCGGGCCCGACTAAGCTACCGCACCCAGCGTCCCAAATAATGATCCGCCGCACACACCATCTTTTCCATGTCTCCCATGGCCCCCGTTTTTCTGAAAGGCGAATCCGAGAAAACGGGATAAAACCAGGATGTCTGCTCTTCCGTTCCGACGTTTCTTCCAAGGAGTGGTCCCCTTTACCTCAGCGGCCATGGGTCACTTTTCCTGAGCGGCATAGCCAATGGGTGAACAAGACGTCTCACATGCTTTCCGCAAAGTATGTCGGCGTAACTAATCTTTGATTTATGGTAACCGTTCACGGGCAAGAGACTGATACCCCCCGGACGTGCGCGCTTCCGCTGCACATCTTTAAAGAGCGCTTTTCAACGTGCAAATGCCACGGGCTTGTCCCGTGGTCCGTTACGTTTCACGCTACCGACCGACGGCGTGGCGTGGCGTGTCTGTTTGTAGCGGCGAGCGTGAACCACCACGGGACAAGTCCGTGGCATCCATGGGGGCCTTACGTGTCCAGGCCGTGTAGCGGTACCCGTGAACGGCTACAATTTCGGGATAGGCTCCGAGCGTGGAACCGGCATGGGGCCGTTCCCCTCGGTCGTGATCATTTCTCCTTTTGCGACATCCCGATGAGTGTCGCCAAAGCTCCGGACAATTGATCGAGTGCGCCGGTGTCGGGCAGTGTCACCCGAAGTTGCGGGCGGCCTTGATCATCCTTGCCCACCAGCCCATCCAATCCCGACCGGACCTGGGAAACCACTTCCGGATCGGGTTCACCGGCCTTTTCCGCCGGCATCAGCTCCGACACCAACTGACACACAGCCGTCATCACCCCGGCCCCCGCGTCGGCGACGCGTTTTTGGCGCTGCACGAGCTCGTCGGAGGCCTGGTCGACTTTTTGTTTTTGTGCCCGATGTTCGGCGGCCTCCGGTGGCTTGCCGAGCAACGTTTCCAGGCGACTTTTCAGGTCGTCCATGCCACTGCGAAGCTGCATGTTGTCGACATCCGAGTCCGGATCCAACGCGGCCATCGCCAAATCGCGCTTATCCGACAGGGTTTCCAGCATACGCTCTTCAAACGTATTGGTGGACACCAACAAATAAACATCCACATGCCGCTTTTGCCCCATCCGGTGCGTGCGGGAAATGCGCTGTTCCAACACGGCCGGATTCCAGGGCAGATCCACGTTGATCACCGTGTTCGCCGCTTGCAGGTTCAAACCGGTCGACCCCGCGTTCGTGGTCACGAACAGCCGGCACGAGTCATCGTTCTGGAAGCGATGGACTAACTGCTGGCGTTTCTTCTGGGGCACCGAGCCGTCCAGCCGCACGAAATCAATATCGAATTTCTCCAATCGCTGTTCAATCAAATCCAGCATCGTGGTCCATTCCGAGAACAAAACCACTTTTCGCTGCGGATCCTGCCAGATCTGTTGAAAAAGTTCCGCGAGATATTCCAGTTTGGTCGAATAACTCGGCTCTTCCTTATAAACCAGAAACGTGCTGTTCGCCGCCATGCGCGCGTTCAACAAGTACTGCTGGATGCGGATGAGATCCATTTCGGTCAAGAATGACTTGGCGGCAATCCGTGCCGCGTTGCACACATTGGTACGGCTCAGCTCCGCTTGTTCGTCACTGGCCGGAATGCGGACGACTTCCGTATTTCGTTCGGGAAGCTGTTGCAGCACGGACGCGCGGGTTCTTCGCAACAGAATGGGCGCTAGATTGGATCGCAACTCCTCCAGATTCTTGTAACCAATCACCTTTCCCTTTTCATCGACGACACGATGCCGGTGGAAGAAACGAAACCCGGGTCCCAGCCGCCGATCGTCAATGAACTGCACCACCGAATACAGCTCGTCCAGGCGGTTTTCCAGCGGGGTGCCGGAGAGCACCAGCGCGAAGCGCGACTTGAGCGATTTGACGACGCGGGACGTTTTCGCTTCCCAGTTCTTGATCCGCTGCCCTTCATCCAAAATGATCAAGTCCCAATCAATTTGCTCGATCGGCTCCAGATCTCGCAACACCTGCTCGTAATTGCAGACCGTGAAAAAGCACTCATTGTCGTATTGTTGGTATCGTTCTTCGGCGGAGCCCAATATCAACTGGCAATCCCGATCGCAGAACCGATGGATTTCGCTCCGCCATTGGGACTTGAGCGAGGTGGGACAGATGACCAATACCTTTCGTATGTCGGCCACGCGGGACAGCAGCTCGGCCATCCCGATGCCCTGAATCGTCTTTCCCAACCCCATGTCGTCCGCCAAGATCGCTCGTCCCGCGCCCACCGCGAACGCGATGCCATCCAACTGATAGGGAAGAAGCGAGACCTTGAGCAGCTCGGTCCGCAACCGGTGTTTCTCCGGATTCGCTCGAATCTCCTTGACCAGCCCGGAGAGATTCTCATCGTACAACCGTTGCTGAATCCACTCCTCGGCATCCGGATAGACCACCACGCCATGCCCCGCTCGCTCTAGCGCGCGGATGGCGTTGAGCAGTTCATTGATGTTCTCGATCGGTTGGT
The DNA here is from genome assembly GCA_051745935.1 of Planctomycetota bacterium. GTDB lineage: Bacteria > Planctomycetota > Planctomycetia > Pirellulales > Pirellulaceae > JBNJEM01. The sequence goes on along the minus strand of JBNJEM010000223.1, from coordinate 7,261 downwards.
CCAGCAACCCGGCCAGCCGCTTCTTCCATTTACCCTCGATCCGGTCGGGCGGCACCATGCGCAGTTCGATATCGTGGCCATAGATCAAATGGACGGCGAAGTTCTTCCGCTGGTAAGGCTCCGCCCGCTGGGCCGCCGTAAACCGGTCCTCGACGCGGGAGAGGGCATAGAGGATATGTTTGCAGGTCCCGAGCGTGTTGACTCGATAATCGGGACAGGAACAAAACGAGTCTCCCCGTTCCGGCCCGCGCAACGCCACTCGGTACGTTTTCCCCGACAGGCTGCTGGTGATGGTATAGTCGGTCCACGGGGTCGCTGGATCCTTCGATTTCAATCGAAACCGTTCCTTTTTCGCCCGCTGAGCCCGTTCGGCAATGGCCCGTTGCTCCAATTCGTCTTGCTTCAGCAGCTCCAAGGGCGTTCCCTCTTTCGGAATATCCGACAACCCCAAAGCGAATTTTTCCTCCAGGATCAACGACAATCCCGCCGCCTGGTGTTCGCAGACGCCCTCGCACGCGTCGCAATTCAGACAAAGCCGCTTCTGCCGGTCACCGCGCTGAGTAATCGTGACCCGGACGTCTTCCCCGCTTTCCAGGGCTCGAGGAAGAACCAGGCGAAACAAGTCGCCTCGCAGGTACACATGCCGCCCCAGGTCCACGTCCTCCAGAAACTTGCCGCTGGATCGAATCATTTCCTTGCCCTGTGGCCCGAGCAGCTTGCAGGCCTGAGTGTAGCTGAGATGGGCGAGTCGATCACGTAACGTGCGCACACGGCGTTTGGTCTTGGTCACCACGGTCATGCCTCCTGCGGGCAAGGATTCCTAGCTCTTCGCAACACTTCGCGATAAAACGAACGCAAGTCGATATTCTACAGACTGGCGCCCCTCGGGAAAAGCGGCATGGGCTGGGCGGTTGCGAGCAGGGCCGATCGGACTCCGTCCATGTTTCATAATCACGCTCGGTCATTTACACTGAACGGCTCCTGAAGCCGATTCAGCCCGCCGTGGCGCGGGGCGGCCCGTTTCGCCGCGGCCTCCCTGGCCGCCGCCACGGTTCGCCCTGAAAGAAAAGGAGAAAAGATCATGCTTGTAGTGCATGTGCACGTGCATGTGAAACCGGAATGCGTGGATGGGTTTCGTCGGGCCAGTCTGGACAACGCCACGGAAAGCATAAAGGAACCGGGAATCGCCCGCTTTGACGTGATCCAACAGAACGACGACCCCACGCGTTTTGTCTTGGTTGAAGTCTACCGAACGGCGGAGGATCCGGCGCGGCACAAGGAAACGGCCCATTACGCGAAATGGCGAGACACGGTTGCCGAGATGATGGCCGAGCCACGCTCGAGCGTGAAATTCTCCAATGTGTTCCCTCCAGAACCAGGGTGGGAGATGCCCGATGCGATTTGAGTTCGCCACCGCCACGCGGATCGTATTTGGAAAGGGCACTTGCGAGGACGTGCCCGCCGCCGCCGCGGAAATGGGGCGGCGGGTGTTGCTGGTAACCGGCGCCAACCCGCGGCGGGCACGGCCGCTGCGCGAACAGCTGACTGCCGGTGGCTTGCATGTCGCCTCATACGGCGTTGACGCGGAACCAACCATCGACACGGTGGGAACCGGCGTATGCCAGGCACGAGAAGAACATTGCGACCTGGTCATTGGATTCGGCGGCGGAAGCGTGTTGGATGCCGGGAAAGCCATCGCCGCGTTGCTGACCAACGGCGGTGAACCACTCGATTACCTGGAAGTCATTGGGCGAGGCAAACCACTCACCGCCCCGGCCGCGCCGTATATCGCGATCCCCACCACCGCGGGAACGGGAGCGGAGGTGACGCGGAACGCCGTACTGGCCTCGCCCGAGCATCGAGTCAAGGTCAGCCTGCGCAGTCCGCTGATGCTGCCCCGGCTGGCCGTCGTGGACTCACGATTGACCCACGGTCTGCCGCCGAGCATCACGGCCAGTACCGGCCTGGACGCCCTCGCGCAACTGCTGGAACCGTTTGTTTCACGCAAAGCCAATCCCATGACCGACGCGTTTTGCCGGGAAGGATTAACACGCTTGGCCAACTCGCTGTTGCCCGCGTTCCAAGACGGTGATGACGCGGCGGCTCGCGAGAACATGGCGCTTGCCAGCCTGTTCGGTGGACTGGCACTGGCAAACGCCAAACTCGGAGCGGTCCACGGCATTGCCGGACCACTGGGCGGCATGTTTCCCGCCCCACACGGCGCCGCCTGCGCGGCGTTGCTCCCTCACGTCATGGCCGTCAACGTGCAAGCGCTCCGGCAACGGCAGCCAGAGAGCGAGTCTCTGCGTCGCTACCAGGAAGTGGCCCGTTTGTTGACGCGGTCGGAAACCGCCACCCCAGCGGATGGTGCAGCCTGGCTCGAACAGCTTTGCCAGCAATTAAGCATCCCTTCGCTCGGCGCCCACGGCCTCACCGAATCCCATTTTCCCGAGCTGATCGAGAAAGCATCCCGCGCCAGCAGCATGAAGGGAAACCCCATTGAATTGCGGGACGAAGAGCTGCGCGACGTGCTGTCTCGAGCCCTGTAACCAAAAATGGAGAACGCGACGTTTTTTCCGGTAAACCGCGCGGATTAGACCATCCCGATTTCTTCTTTTTACAGCCCGTGACAAAACCGAGCGATCGCTTCCAAAACCCCTTGGATTACGGAACATCGGCATGGTTTTGTTATGGGGTCTTAGTCAAAAGGACATGTCACATGCGTGTTACTGCAAACATCCTCTCCCTTCGCGAATCTTTCCCATTCCGCCTATCCTGCGGCAAGTATCCTCCCAGTTCCCTGTTCTGGTTGGTGCTCATGAGCTTGCCCGCCCTGTCCGTTTCGGCGCGGCCAGTACCCGTAGCGTCGCCGGATGGAAGACTGCAGTGCGTGCTGGAAGTTCGCGACATCGACGACGTGAGTGGAGTGCCCTGTTACCGCGTTGTCCGAGACGGCAAAACCATTGTTCAACCCTCCCGGCTAGGCATGGTTATAGACGACCCGCGGCTCAACAGCACCGCTCTCTCTGAAGGCTTCACACCAGGGTCGGTAAAGCGGACCGGACATGATTCAACCTGGCAACCGGTATATGGGGAACGGAGTACGATCCGGGACCATCACCGTCAAGCCCGAATCACGCTGCGCTCCACCCGCATACCGGGCCTGAAACTCGTGGTAACCCTGCGGGTTTACAACACGGGGGTGGCGATCTGTTATCAAATCCCCGCCTGGGAAGAGGTGGAGACGCTGGAGGTTCAACGGGAACGGACGGAGTTCCGCTTTGATGGAGACTGGCGGACATGGGCTGTCTATTCGGCGCAAGGCGTCTACGAGAAGACGCGAATCGGAAAACTCCGTGCGGGCTGTGAACGTCCCTTGGTGCTGCGGGATGACGAGGGACTTTATCTGGCCATAGCAGAAGCGCGTCTAGTCGATTTTGCCCGCATGAAATTAGCGCCACTCAAAGGCCAGCAACATGCGTTGGTGAGCGACTTGAGCGGAACCGCGGTCCGCGATCTTCCGTTTCGCTCACCCTGGCGGGTGATCATGGTTGCCGATTCCCCGGGAGAATTACTGGAAAACAATGACATTATTCTGAATTTGAACGATCCTGTTGCCATCGACGATACATCCTGGATCAAGCCGGGCAAGGTGATCCGCGAGGTGACTCTGACAACAACGGGCGGCAAGGCTTGTGTCGATTTCGCGGTGGATAATGGTTTGCAGTATGTTGAATTTGACGCCGGATGGTATGGTCACGAGAACGATGAAACCTCGGATGCCACCACCGTGAGTGTTGATCCGAAACGTTCGCCCGGGCCGCTCGACCTTCACGAAGTGATTCGCTACGCGGACAAGAAAGGAATTGGGATTCTCGTTTACGTGAACCGTCGCGCATTGGAAAGACAGTTGGACGAGATCCTGCCATTGTATCAGACATGGGGGATCAAAGGCGTCAAGTACGGATTCGTCAAAGTCGGATCACAGCAGTGGACCACTTGGCTGCACGCCGCCGTCCGCAAAGCAGCGGAACATCAGCTAATGGTCGACATACACGATGAATACCGCCCCACCGGCTATTCGCGCACCTATCCCAACCTGATGACGCAAGAGGGTATTGGCGGCGATGAAACCTCTCCCACGAATGAGCAGACGCTGACCATCCTGTTCACTCGCATGGTGGCGGGGGCCGGCGACAATACCATTTGCTATTTTAACGAGCGGGTCGACCGAAATGCTTGTCATGCCTACCAGTTGGCCAAGGCGGTTTGCATCTACAGCCCGTTACAGTTCCTCTACTGGTATGATCGCCCCGCTGGCTCACCAGGAACCAAAGGGGGCGCGGGCAAGGGCAAGGGGATCATTGGCGAGGAACCGGAACTTGAGTTTTTTGGACAGGTTCCCACGGTGTGGGATGAAACCCGCGTCTTGCATGGCGCGATCGGTCGCTACGCCGTCATGGCTCGCCGCAGCGGGGACACGTGGTTCGTCGGCGCCATGAATGGCCCTGAACAACGCTCGCTCAAGCTCTCGCTTGATTTTCTCGATGCGAACCGCGAATACCGGGCACATATCTACCGCCACGACCCCAGTATGGAAACACGAACCCACGTGCGTATAGAGCGGAGGCCGGTGCGGGCCAGTTGTACATTCGATCTTGAACTCGCTCCCAACCGCGGCCAGGCAATGCGGATCGTCCCCCGCTAGTTCCAGGTGCCTTGCGTGACCGTGGGATGGAAGCAGTGAACGTTTGACGGCTAAAGAGGACGGGACGCCGGGTCTAAACGAGCGCGTGAAAACAAACGCTGGCTGACAACTTTAGCAACGAACGTAATCATCCCCAGGACAAGCCTGGGCTGGCCAAAATCCCGGAAATTGGGTAAACTATCGCGAGTAGGCTTACAGCATTTGTTGCGCGTCCTCGTTTCAAAAACTGGACGTCGCCCCACCCACGCCGTGACGATCATTAACGGTGCTCCAGGTGCCATGATAGGCCCACGGATGGCAGTACGGACCCACGGATGAAGAAACGGAAGATGCCGCGCGGCTTTTCTCACGCGTGAGCCCGGTGCGCCGTGTTCCCTTTGGTCCTTTCAGTCCCTGAGGTCCTTGATTCGACGCGGGCAAGGACGCAAGGCGAAACAAAACGGGCTACAAGGACCTAAAGTTTTTCGCCATCCCAGCCTAGGACCACCAAGCACCCGCCATATGGTCGAGACAATCCATCCTCGCCAGGACAGGGCGGCGAATTAACTTGGATGAAACACGTATGGTCTATATTCCGGAAACCACATCGAGCGTTCGACCAGCGGTTCGATGTTTTCATCACGCAGCAGCCGCCCGACCCCTTCGCTCCGGGCCTGCCGGATCACGGCCGCGGCAATTCTGGCGCTGGCATAACGCAGCTTTGATTGACATGGATAAACGGCTCCGGCATCGAGCCGCTCTTGGTCCACGCAACCGGCCAACGTCTTGGCGGCCGCCAGAAACATACTATCGGTGACTTGATGTGCTTCGGCCAAGATGCATCCCAAGCCGACCCCTGGGAAAATAAACACGTTGTTGGCCTGTCCGAAAATGTGCGTCTTGCCCTGGTATTGGACTGGTTCAAATGGACTACCGGTGGCGACAATCGCGCGCCCCTCCGTCCATTCAATGGCTTGCCGGGGCGTGCATTCGGACTTTGAAGTTGGATTGCTAAGTGGCATGATAATCGGCCGCTCCACATGACGAGCCATCTCTCGCACGACCGGTTCACAAAAATAACCGGCCTGGGTCGTGGTTCCAATCAACACGGTTGGCTTCACGTGGCGAACGATATCCAGCAACTGGTGGTTGCCATTCGCCCGATCCTCGGGCGAGAATCCGTACGTCCGGTACGCCGTTTCATTCAACGCGAACTCGATTTTGTGGGGGTCCTCAATGGACCGCCCCTGGTGGAGCAGACCGTGTCGATCCGCGAATACCTGGCTTTCCAGAATTCTTTGATGATCCGAACATTCCTCGGCCATGGCGGTACGGACGAGTCGAGCTATGCCCGTACCGGCGGCCCCGGCGCCGGCATAGAGAATGCGCTGTTGGGAAATCCGAGCGCCGGTGATGCGAATCGCGCCGAAGACTCCCGCCAGCGCCACGCCCGCCGTACCCTGGATATCATCATTGAAACTCGGCAGACGCTGACGATACCGATCCAGGATCATGAAAGCCAAGTTCTTGTGAAAATCCTCCCATTGCAGCAGCGCCCGGGGAAACGCTCGCTTAACGCCTTCCACGAACGCTTCAATAAACTCGTCGTAAGCCGATCCGCGGAGCCGGGGATGGCGCCAGCCCAGATAATAGGGATCATTCAACAAACCCACATTGTCAGTTCCCACGTCGAGGCTTATGGGCAAACACCGGGACGGATGGATACCCGCCCCGGCACTGTAAAGCGCCAACTTGCCAATCGGGATGCCCATTCCCCCCGCGCCTTGATCGCCCAGCCCCAGAATCCGCTCGTTATCGGTGGCCACGATGAGCTGAATGCTCTCCTGTGGCACATTGCCAAGTACCTCCGGGACGCGGTCAATATCCTCCGGCGTGAGCCACACGCCTCGGGGGCGGCGAAAAATGTGACTAAACCATTCACAGGCGCGTCCCACGGTCGGCGTGTAGACGATGGGCAACAACTCGCTCATGTTTTCCACCAGCAAACGGTAGAAAAGCGTTTGATTGCGATCTTCCAGAGCCGCCAAGCCAATGTACTTTTCCAGATCGTCATTCTTGGCTCGCAAATGCTCCAGTTCCAATGCCATCTGCTCCTCGATGGTCACTTCGCGCGGCGGCAGCAAGCCCCGTAACCCCAGACGCTCCCGCTCCTCATGGGAAAACGCGGCGTCCTTGTTGTAGACCGGATTCTGGATCAGAGACGCCCCGCGCACGGGAACTTTTTGATAGCCCTGATCGTCATGGCCACACATGATGAATGATCCTCGAAAAAAACCTATTCATTTAGCCAGCTGAAGCCCTCCGAGCCTCGAGGGGCCGCCAAATGAGGTGGCTCGGCCCTACCAGGGAAATTCACTTCAGGCGGTCGGATCCGTCCGGGGTGAACGCTGCTCGACGCAAGCCGTCCTGCCCTTGGTCGGACTCGCGGCGGACAAAGTCATCCGCCACCGGTATAGTAAACCCTATTGTTGCATAAAGACGGCGTAGGACGGGTCTCCAGGCCCGTCTTTTACAGCGCATAAATGTCTTTTTGCGGTTGTTTGAAGATCTCAC
>JBNJEM010000222.1:0-10936 GCA_051745935.1 Planctomycetota bacterium | reverse complement strand
AATGTCGACCGACCGATTTTCGATTTCCTTTGTCCGCACGTGAAACAAGGCGCTGGTGCCCGGTAATCGCACCCCGTGCTCTTTCATCCAAGCACGATCGTTCCAATGGTTTTCGGGAAGTAGACATTTGGTGAAAGGCAACCCATGTTCCGTCACGTAAAGGTCCGTTCCATCCTGCAGTCGCAAGTGAAGGTACTTCACCCCGAGGATGGTGATCAGTGGCTGGGGAGCAAAATGGACGGTGGGCCCGCCTCTTTCACCACTCGGTTCGTGCATCGTGACCTCGGATTCGAATGAACCACCGCGAATCAGTATTCACGAGGAAGCGGGATCGGCGGCCGAGCGGGCAGGGCGGCGTCCCGCCTCGCCGGCCACCACGAATCACGGCATACCAACAGTATACCGAGCGATCATCGGCCCGGGATTATATTCCAGGCGGTTGGATTCTTCCGGATGGAAAGCGGCCTGACGCAAGCCGTCCTCCCGTTGGTCGGACTCGCGGCGGAGAAAGTCATTCGCGACCGGTATATTTCAATCGCTCACCGAACGCCTCGACTTGAGTCATCAAGCGGGATGGCACCTTGTCACCGAACTTGGTCAGGTACTCCCGGAATTCGGCCAGTTCGCCCTGTAATTCCGACTCGTCGACTTCCATCAGTTCCGCCAGGTCTTCGGCGGGGAGGTCGAGCCCGTTCAGATCCAGTTCCTCTTCGTTGGGCAGATTCCCGAAGAGCGTCTCCTTCGCTCCAACCTTTCCTTCGACCCGGTCGCACATCCACTTGAGAATTCGGCTGTTTTCCCCAAAGCCCGGCCAGAGAACTCGCCCGTCCGCCGAGGTGCGAAACCAATTGACGTAGAAGATAGCAGGCGCCTTGTCACCCAACTTGTCGCCCATCGCGAACCAATGCGCCCAATAGTCCGCCATGTGATATCCACAGAACGGCAACATGGCGAACGGATCCCGACGCAGTCGCTGCCCCACGTCCAAGGCGGCCGCCGTGGTTTCCGACGCCGCCGTCACCCCCATGAAAACACCATGGTCGAAGTCGAAAGACTGTGTCACCAAGGGAATGGTGCGAGTGCGGCGACCACCGAAAACGAAAATGTCGATCGGAACACCCGCCGGATCTTCCCAATCAGGACAAATCACTGGACATTGCGCGGCCGGCGCGGTGAACCGCGCATTCGGATGCGCGGCGGGATGGCCCGCTTCCGGTGTCCATTCCTGACCTTTCCAATCAATGGCATGCTCACAGGGCTCGTCCATCCCTTCCCACCAAATGTCGCCGTCATCGGTGAGGGCGCAATTGGTGAAGATGCAATTCTCGGTCAACGTTCGCATCGCCATCGGATTCGATTTCATGCTCGTGCCGGGAGCAACCCCGAAAAACCCCGCTTCCGGGTTGATGGCGCGCAGTCGCCCGTCCGGACCGATCTTCATCCAGGCAATATCGTCGCCAATGCACTCGCACTTCCACCCCGGCACGGTCGGCTGCAGCATCGCCAGATTCGTCTTGCCACACGCCGAGGGGAATGCGGCCGCAATGTGAAAACGCTTTCCCTCCGGGTTGGTCAAGCGAAGGATCAACATGTGTTCGGCCATCCACCCCTCGCGTCGCGCGATGTTCGAGGCGATGCGCAACGCCAAACACTTTTTCCCCAGCAGCGCGTTGCCGCCGTACCCCGACCCAAAAGACCAGATCAGGTTTTCCTCCGGAAAGTGCGCAATGTACTTCTTTTTCACGGGCGCACACGGCCAAGGTACATCCTTCTCACCCTCCTCCAACGGCGCGCCCACCGAGTGCAAGCACGGGATGAACTCCCCCTCGTCCCCCAGCGCGTCCAACACCTCGTCGCCCACTCGCGTCATAATGTGCATGTTCGCGGTCACGTAAGGGGAATCCGTGATTTCCACGCCAACTTTCGAGATGGGAGAACCAATGGGGCCCATCGAGAAGGGAATGACGTACATGGTCCGCCCCTTCATGCACCCTTGATACAGGCCGCTCATCGTCTCCTTTAACTCATTCGGATCGATCCAGTGGTTCGTGGGCCCCGCGTCTTCTTCTTTCACACTGGCGATGTACGTCCGGGCTTCCACGCGAGCGACGTCACTGGGGTCGCTGCGAAACAGAAGGCTGTTCGGTCGCTTCGACTCGTTCAATTTGGTCGCCATCCCCGACTCGAGCATCAAGGCCGTCAAACGCTCGTACTCCTCTTTCGAGCCGTCGGCCCACTCCACGCGATCCGGCTGGCACATCGCCTCGATTTCAGCAACCCATGCGAGCAGTTTCTGGTTTGTTGTTTTCATAGCAGCCGTTCCCCTTGTATTGCAAGTTTTCCCCCGGCCCATGGCCATTCCCCACAAAAATGCCGTAGGGAGTCAGTCAACCATAAGCCACTACCTTTGGATGGTCAGCCCGACCGTTCTAACTGTTCAGCCGATTAGCGTACGCCAGGCTTCTTACAGCCCGCACCCAAACCGACCTGTCTTCTAGCCGTTTCGTTTCATTTGCATGACGAGCCATGACATGTCACGGCGTTTCAAATACCCCCTACCTTTCCGCCCACGCCCCCCACGGTCTTGGGCCGCCCCGTCCGCTCTTCCTGCATCCGCTTCTTCTTATGCCCCACGAGCTCAAGCTGGCAATTCCTGGCGTGCGCGCACCATGGCAGCTTCAATAAGCACACATGTATCGCGCCAGCACCAGAGAGCCCGGGGCAGGCGATGACAAACCCCAGAACCGCTCTCTACCGCCCCCTTCCGAAAGGGCCGACAAGGGACCATGCGGGGGACCGATCGACCGCTTGACGCTGTTATACCGGTCGCCGATGAGTTGGTCCGTCGCGAGTCCGACCCACGGGAGGACGGATTGCGTCGGGCAGCGTTCCACTCGAACAAATTCGACCGCCTGAAGTATAATTCCCGTCTCACGGCCCCGAGTTTTTCGCCCGGAAGCGAATGGCAGGGGGCAGATTCTCGCTCCCCCTAGAGGAGCGAGTTCAAAAACGGCGTAAGTCTATGTCGGAGAACGAGATTCTCGCTGTTGAGCTCCGACTCCGGCGACGGTTAGCCGACGCTCGCCACTGGCGGTCGAACCCGAGCCATGCCGCCCCCCGAGAGGAATGATGGGAGGAGTGGAGAATCGCCGACCTCTTCCCCTCGCGCGCAACCCGCCCACCGCTCGGATTCCAACCGGCAGCGGCATGCGCGCCTGTTGCTCAACAAATTCGCCACCAAACCCGGGTCACAGTGTACGAACCGGCGCTTCAATGTCAATCGCCCCTTCTCCCCGTTTTGGTGATCGGGACCAGAAGATACACATAACCCATGGGATCGCTGCGATTCGCGGGTATAATAAACGGTTTACGTGCGTGGAGCGATCGCGACACGAACGGCGAGCGGATGAGGATCCAGCCCCGTGGCGATCTTCTCCCCGAGAGTGCTTGAGCGTGTTCGCGTGGTTTTGGGATCGTGCGAGGCGTTGTAGTCGTCTTGTGCTTGAGAATCACAACATAGGAGAAACTTCGAGATGAACAAACATGGGCATTCCGCGGCGGTGGGGATGGTTTTGCTGGCAGTTGTCCTCGGTTCCACTGTCCGGGCCGACGAGTATCTCAGCGGCTTCAAATGGTCCAAGCCCCCCGTCGTGGATCCGGGCAAGCCTGGCGAGCCGCCATCCGATGCCGTGGTGTTGTTTGACGGTAAAGATTTGTCCAAATGGAGAGGGGCCGAAAATTGGACCGTTAAGGACGGTGCCGTCACCGCCGGGCCGGGCCGCATCACGAGTAAGCCCGTGTTTGGTGACTGCCAAGTACACCTTGAGTGGGCGTCGGACGAAAAGGCTGAGGGGTCGGGACAGGGACGTAGCAATAGTGGCGTGTTCTTGATGAACCAATACGAGCTGCAGATCCTGGATTCCTACAAAAACGAAACCTACTATGATGGGCAGTGCGGGGCCATCTACAAGCAGAGCCCCCCGCTGGTCAACGCCTCGCGGCCGCCCGGCGAGTGGCAAACGTATGATATTATCTGGAAAGCGCCCCGTTTCGAGGATGGTAAGTTGGTCGCGCCAGCCTACATCACCGTGCTGCACAACGGCGTCCTGATACAGAACCATTTTGAGTTGAAAGGGGACACGCCGTACAATCGAGCTCCCGAATACAAGCCACATCCGGACAAAGGCCCCATTTCGCTCCAGTATCACGGAGATCCGGTCCGTTTTCGCAATATCTGGGTGCGTGAGTACGAACCGCTGGATCGCGAACGGGTTCACGAACCCAAGACCGTGAAGCACTAAGACCCCATTGTAGCGGCGAGCGTGAACCAGCACGGGACAAGCCCGTGGCATTCATGCGGGCCTTGCGTGTCCAGGCCGTATGGCGGCATTCGTCAACGGCTACCAATAATCTTCCTGTCAATCTTCCTGTCGTCAAATTGTCCTGTCCTTCCTCACCGTGCAAAGTGTAAGCTGATGAACGGTGATATGGGCTCAGTGGAGCTGGCGGAGTGGAGCTGGCGGAGTGGACTGGCGGCAATCCGTTTCTGGAAATCCCGGACGTTTTCGGCGGTGGATTCGACAGGAAGATTCCGCGACAGGAAAACCGCGTCATATTTCAGGCGGCTGGATTTTTCCGGGTGGAAAGCTGCCCGACGCAAGCCGTCCTCCCGTTGGTCGGACTCGCGGCGGAGAACGTCATTCGCGACCGGTATATAACAGCCCGTTTTGGTTATCACACGGCGACACGCAATGGGATCGCACCCGGATCAACCTGTTCCGCCCACCTCGTCCATGGCTCCGCTGTCATCGCTGGCGATCGCGGGGGCCTGGGGATATATTGGGCGCAAGTTCCTGGAGGCGGCGAACCAGCTGCAACTGGCGACGAGCGTTTATGATGTGGGACCGCCTCCCAGCGACCTCGATTTACGCGGGGGGGTCCCGTGGGACAACGAACGAGCGTTCTATCATCAGCACGCTGACGTGTTCCATCTGGCCTTGCATCCTGAACATCGCGGAGCTGGACTGGATATCCTGCTGCGCCGGAGCCAAAAAGAACCGATTTGGGTTCTGTGCGAGAAACCGATAGCGTTACCGGAATCACCCGAGGACTGCGTTCGCCTGGTGGAGGCGGTGAAGAAGTCCCAGGCGATTGTTTTGTATGACTTTCCGGAATTGTTCGATCCCATCACGGACCGGATCCTGGACTTCCTTCGTCGTCACGATGATGTTCGGATCGATTTGCTCGCCATGCAGCGATCCAAGGATCGCGAGAACCCGGACATTGCGCGCAACCGAAAGAAAATGGTTCACATTCAGTACCAGGAATCGGTCCATTGCCTGGCGTTCGCCCTCCATCTACTGGCACACTTGCAAGATGGGTTGGCGCCGGTGTTCGGCCGCGGCCTCCGCGTTTCCGCTCAATCCGAGCCGTACCACCCCCCGAATCCCTCCGCGTATTCCCATCTGGTCGACGGCAAATGCGAGTATCAGATGGCGCTGGGAGACACGCAAATCAATGGGCGGACCGATTTCACTCGTGGAGCCCCATGGAGCAAGCGACGCACGATCAGCGGCAGGGCGGACGGCCGGCAATTCACCATCGAGGCAGACTTCCTGGAGGGCAAGAAGTGGCTAGTCATCGACGGTGAAGCTCAGGAAGACGTGGTGAGCACCAATTCCTACGTGGAAGTCTTGAAAACGCTTGGCCGGTGGCGCCAAAACGTGTCTGGCCCGGCGATCACGACCGGGCTCTACCCAAACCCAACATTCGCGCGGATCACTTACCAACTCTCCAGCCTGCTATGGCGGAGCAGTTGGGAGCAAGCCGAGCTGGAAATCGCCTCGCTCGCCGATCTCCTTGCGTTCGACGCCGGATTCGCACAAGCGAAACCACGGTTCGCTCACTATCCAACGGAATGATGATGCAACGGAATGATGGTATACGACTGCCAGGCAAGCCCGACGCAAGCCGTCCTCCCGTTGGTCGGACTCGCGGCGGACAAAGTCATCCGCGCCCGGTATACTGGTGATCACGCGGACTCGAGAAACCGGGCCCCATTGTCCGTGTTGCACGCCATGCTCCACGCCGAGGAAGCGAGTTCCGGATGCCGCCGCGCATGGACACGCATTACGCGACTGGCGATTTCCTCCGACCGGGAAGGATCGATCAATGCCAGACAACAGCCACGAAAACCAGCGCCACTGAAACGAGCGCCAAACACCCCTGGCGTTTCGATCAAGGCTTGATAAAGATCGATCAGCGGTGGCGCGCCGCATTCATAATGATGAATTGAGCTGGCCCCCGATTCGGTAATGAGCTTCCCAAATGTTTGAACGTCACCTTGGTTCCAGACGGCCACGCCGCGGCGTACCCGCTCCATTTCGGAAAAGAAATGCTGGGCCCGGCGCGCTGGAGGTCCGGAAAGGCAAGTGGCATGAGCCTGGTACTCTTGCGGTGTCACGGACCTGAGCCGCGGTGGATCTTCGGGACGACCTGATGCCTGGAGCAGCTGGCGGGCCGCTTCAGTACACTCGGTCACCCGCTGGTTGTAATCGGTCCCGGCAAGTGATTGACGTAGTCCGGAAAACGCGACCAGGATTCCAAATGGCAGTGGCGGTGTCGGCCATTGGATCAGTGAATGGGTCACGTCCGCGCAGTCGATCACGGTCAGGGCATTTCGACGCGAAAGCAGAATGGCTGACTGGTCGAGTATACCGATGCGCAGCCCCAGGTACTGGTTTTCGATCCGTTGCACCAGGGCAATGTTCTGTTTGGGTGTCACCGCTAATTGGTTGACATCCTGCAAGGCCAACAGGTAGGCCACGCCAACGGCGGCCGATGAACTGAGTCCGCCTTCCGCGACTCGCCCAGCCGTGACTCCGACCAGTCCCTCCGAGAGCGCGAAGTCGCGCTGTAACGCCAGAATGGCGCCGCGAACGTAGTTTCCCCAATCGTCGACTCGTGGCGCGGCCACATCGTCGAAACGGACGTGGACTTCCCCCTCGAAATCCAGACTGCGCAATTTCACCTCCGGGGTGCGGCGGGGGGCGAATGCCAATAATATGCCACGATCCAGTGCCATGGCCGTAACTTGCCCCAACTGATGATCGATGTGGGCCCCCAACGGGCAAACGCGGTAAGGCGCGAATACAATCTTCACCTGATCCCGCCGTACCCCATACCACCGGGTCATGCATTCGTGCAACTGCTCGGACGCCTGCTCAATGCTCATGATGCCACCAACAAGTCGGAAGGAACTGTGATATTTCAGGCGGTTGGATTTTTCCGGATGGAAAGCTGCCCGACGCAAGCCGTCCTCCCGTTGGTCGGACTCGCGGCGGAGAAAGTCATCCGCGACCGGTATATACCGCTGCTGGGCAACCGCGACACAATCCGCAAACGACCATGGGACACGCCGCTCTGGTCGTTCGTGCCGCAAGTGGCACCGCGCGGTTGTGTCGGTTCTGATCGGGTGGAGCAGATATCGCGGTTGGGCAAGCGTGACGCGTCCCAGAGGCGGTCATAAGCCACCCCGTCGCGGCCGTTCACGCCGGAAATGGCATGCCACGTTCCTGTCATTTTCGACCGTGTCGAGTTTATCGCCTTTCTCGAACAGACGCATCTGACTGCCCGCGGGTTGTGAATGGTTCCGCAGCTCTCGCGAGATCCAGAAATCGATGACTTGGAGCACGTAATCCACCTCGTCGTCCGTTAATGCTCTGCCAGAATCAATCGCATGCCACTTGGAAAGGCACGTGCGACAGCACGTGCCCGTGGCATGTTGGGCGACGAAAACAGGGTGCCCCTTCATGGGCGTCTGCTTTCCATCGTTTTTTGGTTGCGCCGGCGCTAACCGCTGGCGTATGAAATCCCGCGCGTGGCTCTGGATGGTCGATCGGGACCGGCCAGCAATATAGGCACAATCCGACGGCGTAAGTCCGAATTTAGCGCGAAACGTGCTCCGGCTCAGCGCGGTGAATAATTCGTCAAGATCTCGCATACGGATCCACCAGCACAGTCAAATTTTTTGTGTGATGCCAGTATCTGTTTAGCCCAGAATTGCAAAAAAGTGTGGCGTCAAAGGGATGTCCCGGCTTGGTCCGGGCAGTATCATGCTCTTTGCTACAATTCGCCCCGAAGGGGGCTGCACAAATCAGCCCAGGGCAGAGCGCAGCCCTGGGACATCATGATCCCAAGCAGCGCAAGCCCTGAAAGGGCGTCACAGCCGCTATTGGCATGTTTCTACATTTCACATTCCGTTAGATCTGGCAACATGCTCTCGAATGATGGAAACCCCTTTCTTTTCCTATTGAAATCAAAAACACGTCAGAAAAATTTGCAATTACAGGGTTTATCCAGTGCCACGCGGCGCCAGCGTTCCCGGTTTGGTGGCGACCGGGCGAAGCGAGGCCAGTGGATTGACTGGTCATTCCTTACCGAATCTCGGCGCGCTCGCCATCCTCCGAGCCGGCGGTGGTTGATTGTGATCCGGTCTCTGGTGACGCCTCGGCCTCCACTTGTTCATGGTAACGCCTCAACGTGTCGTATGCTTGCTGGAACTCGCGTCGCTGTAACAACACACTGTACTTACTCTCATTGGCCACTGTTTCAAAACGGCGGAGTGATCGGCGCAGACTATCAACCGTGGGGACACCCTCGCCGGTAAAGACCCCTTGGGGCAGTGCCAGGTACTGGCGCCATGACTCGTCCAGCAAGCCTCCCAGATCCTTGGCGGCGGCGGCTAGCTGCTGGCGAGTCGTTTCCAGCGAATCGCCCTGGGAAGCCCCCTCTTGAGCGGATTCTTGCCGAGAAACGCTCGCGTCGGTCACGGAAGCCTCGGAATTTCCCGCCGTGGTGTTCGAGCGGCTCGACTCACCATTGGTGGCCGATTCAGCCTCAGGGGACTGGGATGGGTTCGAGGTTCGTGAGCCGGGGGGGAAGACCCGAGAGCGATCAGAGCGATTTGAGCGCGGCACGCCGGCTGCGGTCGAGCTGCCGGCCTGGTTGCTGGAAGCTCCGGTGGAGTTTACCGAAGCGACGTCGCGCTCGCCCGAAGAGATCTCGGCCGAGGCGGGTTGGGATGCTGCCGTCTCAGCCTGGTTGTGGTTGTACGTTCCCAAGGCGGCCAGGAACTGGGCCGCGGGCAACGGAAGTTGAGCATTGGAGACGGTGGGCTTGCCGTCCGGTGACTTCGCGGCCGATTGATAATAGTCGCGCGACGCCCCCGCATCCATCGTGATCGCCGATCCATCCATCGTCGTGCCGGTGAACGAGCCACCGCCGCGGTAATATGAATAGATGTCGGCTTGCTCTTGATCCTCCGCTCTGTTTTCCGGCTCCCGCCCCACTGGCCCCGCCACCCCCACCGCATCAACGCCGACTTTGAATTCCCCGCTGTATAGCTTCCGCACGCTCTCCCGCGTATTGAACACGAGGATGATATCGGTTGGCTCGACTCGGCCCTGAACATCGACCGTATCGCCGGTCATGGTGACGAAAGATGGTGGACGCCAACGTCCATCTTCATCACGTGCAACCGCGATCCCTTTCCCACGACGACCGTGGGCGGCGACTTCCAGGTTCACCATCCCGGGTACGATGACGAGTCCCTGGGCCCTCTGGAGTATCGAACGAGAAACGTGCTGATCGGGCATGTTCATGAACGCATTGAGGACACTGGTTGCCTTTTCCAGTGCTTTCGGCCCGTGCGGCTGCAATTGGGCCCGCCCCGGAGTCGCGATCCGCAAAAGACAAACCGTGCCCACGACAAACGTAAAAACGCATTTCCTTCTCACGGCGGCGAACCTCCCTGCACGACGGGGAATGAATTATACTTCAGGCGGTCGGATTTCTCCGGGTGGAACGCTGCCCGACGCCAGCCGTCCTCCCGTGGGTCGGACTCGCGGCGGACAAAGTCATCCGCGACCGGTATAGTATCACGCGCTGGCCAATCTCGGTGGATCTGACACTTCAAACCACGACCGTTCACGCCACGGAAGCCAACTCATGGCCGATTTCCCGGACGCCGCGCGGCTTCCAACGACCGGACCGCTGGACGATACGGCCATCAGCGCTCGATGCCGGCAGCGGTAGCCCACGAGGGACGAATTCTATCGCAGAGCAAGGCGGTGAAGCAACCTGGATTGTGCTAGCACTCCACTCGTCTGGCAAGCAACAACGAGCGGGATCCGGGGCGCGCGGCAACAAACATGGCACGGCCAGGCCGGCGAATCGGGGCGGGCGTTACACGAATTCGCGCACAATTTCCTGACGTGGCCGAGCAATCACGATCTTTTCAACCAGCAAACCCCGTTTTTCAATAACCGCGGCTCCAACCTGAGTCGCTTCTTCGACGGCGGCGACATCGCCGGTAAAGGAAACAAACCCCTTGCCCCCAATCGCCATGGCCAGATGGATATTCACGAATTGGATGGGAGCCGCCTTGATCGCGGCGTCAGCCGCTTCGACCACGGATGCGACACTGAACCCCTCAATCACGCCAAGGGCTTTCAATTCCGGGACGTGTTCCATTCCACTGATTGCCGGAAAGATCGCGGAATGGACGTTGGGAATGATGAATTGGTCCACTACGGTATGAGCGCCAATGTCGACCCCCGCTTGCACACTCGACCGGACGGCATCGACGTCGCCAGTGACCAATACGATGTATTTGCCGGGACAGACGGTTCGATTAAGCATGATATCGACGTTGGCTGCTTTCAGGATCGTATCAGCGACTTCAAACCCCTTGGCAATGCTCGACGTTTCGACGATTCCGATTGCCGTGCGCTTGTTCATGTTGCATCCCTCAAACTTCAATTGACTCAAAACTTTAATCACTCGGATGTGATCTCGACGTGCGTCGCACTGACCGCTGTCACCCGCCCCGAGATACTGGCGTGCACGGGGCAGCCCAACTTATCCTCATCGACTT
>JBNJEM010000221.1:0-10942 GCA_051745935.1 Planctomycetota bacterium | reverse complement strand
ACTTCATTTCAACCGGCTACAGTGCTGCCCGGAACCGAAGGGACCAAACGGACGAAAGGGACCACGTGGGTTGCCGCCAAAACGTCATCCAAAGGCCGGCCGATGGCTATTGAAGCCCCAACCCCCCCAGTCCGCCCAAATCTCGGTGTCTTCATCAGCCCCCTGCCCTGCCCTGTTTGAGCCATGCTCCCGCTGGTTGAACCTTCAACGGGGCCACCAACGCCCTCTGGAAGGCGAGGCGCGGTTAGCCCTGAATCGCCCCGCCCGGCCGCAGGGCCGTTTCGTGCCGCCGGGCCGCGACCTATTCCAATTGAACATGACCAGGAACGCGGCGTGAGCGATCGATGGCTCACCACGGGGCTGATAGCCCGCCCACGTAAAACCATTATACCGCCGCGGGGCAATCTGACACAGACGGCGAGCAGGCACGGATCGCCGCCGGGTCATCATGAATCAGCCCCCGGGTGGCGCGGAGGTGAGGGGCTTATCGCCAGCCGATACGCCGGCGTAAGAGCCATTCAGCGACCAGCAGTAGTAGGAAAAGTGCGGCGAGTAGCGGTGAATTCCAGACGGGGGTTGGGGGGAGCGATTCAATCCGAACTTGCCGTCCACGCGGCAGATCATCCAACAAGCGATCAGCCGTATCGACCGTGTAGAACTTCCCTTCGGAGGTTTCGGCGGCTTGTCGCAGATCATCGGCGTCCATGGTGAGTCTGGCTTGCTCACCCGGCGGCGGTTCCACGGTGAATTGCCAGGTGGGGGATTCCCCTTGGATATCGGGACCCACCATCCAGACCCGGTAGTCACCTTCCGCCAAATTGCCGACGTTTCCCTCGAACACGCCGCGGCGAATCGGATCGCGGTGCAGCTTGATGCGTTCTCGCCGTCCTTGCCGTCGTTCCAGCAGGAGCGTGACACCATCGTCGGCGACGGGTGCCATTCGTTCGTCATGGAATCGAACTTGCAGCGGCACCGTTTCGCCGCGGGAATACGTATCTTGATCGGGAACAATCTCGACGGACCGATTCTCGCCAAGAAGTTTCGAGCGGCTCAAGTACCGAATCATTTGCAGCCAATACCGCTCGTAGTATTGCTCGCTGCCCCGCACACGAGACCAAAGATAGCTTTCATCCGTGGCATGAAACACCACTCGCCCGGCGCCCACCAACTGCATGATCACCACGGGCCGCGGGGCGCCCGGAGAAGGGGGGGTTGTTTCCACCAATACGCGCGCGGCGGACTTGACATCCGGCGTGTGGAGCAGCCAGCGAAGGGCCGGAAGATTGCGCCAAACCTCACGGTTCTCGGCCTCGCCGTTCGCCAACTGCATTTGCGGACTCATGCGTCCCAGTCGGCTCAATTCCACAGGGAAGGAGATCGTGGTAAGCGGTTCACGTTCCGGCAGGCGGGCCGTACTCACTTCAATTGGCAGCAGGCTTTCCAAGGGCGTGTCGCGATAGGCGAGGGGCGTATGGCGAGGTCCCGATAAACATATCATCCCACCGCCTCGTTCGGACACAAACGCCGCCAGGTTTTCCAGTATCGCCCGGCTCATGTGGGCCGGGTTCACGTCGCCGAAGATGACAACATCGTACGTGAAAAGTTCCTCCCGGCCGACTGGAAACACGCGTTGCGCCGTTTCGTCGAGTTCCACGTATTCCGGGTCGGCTTCCTGGAGTACGGTTGTCAGCTCGATGGCTTTGCCCTTCCCGCCCACCTTCAATCCTCGCTCGAGCACCGTTTTCAGGAAGCGAAAATCGAAAGATGGATATTCTTGCACATAGAGCACGCGGATGGTCTCGTCGCGGACGCTGACCATCCTGGAGAGCCGGTTGTTTTCCAGGTTGGTTTCGTTCCGCAACGGTTCAACTTCCACGATATACTCACAATCCCCTTCTTCCGTGGCTCGCGTCGTCAACCGTCCATTGCGTACGGCACGGTCCCCTTCCAGTTCCATCTTCTCTTCCGCCAACACCCGGTCTTCCCCTTTTCGTTTGAGCCGAGCCGTGACCGTTTCGGAATCGAAACCACTTCCCGACAGCTTGAAGTCGAAATGAACCACGTCGCCCAGGAAGACGGATTTGTCGACCAACAAGTCGGATAGCTGAACATCGCGGGGCGGGTGTTGATTTCCGATACCGATCAAAAAGAGCGGAACATGTCCACGGCGCGCGTAGTAAGCGGCTTCGGAAATCGATTTTCCTTCAGTCGTGACACCGTCGCTCAGAAAAACGATGGCGGCGGTGGGACGCCCTCGCTGCGCCTCCACGATGCTCTGGACCCCGTCCCCCAGACGGCTCGCCGGCTGACTCGCTTCCGCTGAACGCACTCGTGCCTTCATCGTGTCGACTGAAACGCCTTGGGGCCGCGCGCCGGCGCCTAATAGATAGAGCTTCAAGTTGTACTTGCCTTCCAATTGGTCCAACCAACCGGTGCCCGCCCCCAAGAGAAAACTCTTGGCCACGTTGAGTCGCGACGGCTCCCGTGGCTCAACCGACTCCAACTGTTCCCGCAACTGTTTCCTCAACTGGTCGTCATCGTACTGATCGGCAAAGGCCATGCTTCGCGAAACATCCACGGCAAATACAAGATCGGGCAAATCGGTCCGGTGTTCCTGCCGCATCCAGCCGTACATCATGGTGATGACGAGGGCAATCAAGGCCAGGCGGATCGCAGCCAACACGAAACGCGTCCGACGGCCCACTTGTCCAGGCTCGCGCATGTAGACCCAAAGCACGTACGCACCGCTCAGAATCACCGCCAACAAGGTGATCCATGGGGGCCAGGGACACGTGTGCGTGAACGTCACTTCCAGCCCTTCACCGGCGCGCGGATCTGGTGCCGCAACCTGTCCCAGCACGAGGAACCCATTACAAAACCATGCAGATGTCCTGTAATTCAAAAGGTTTTGGAACCTAGAGCCCGGTTTGGGTGCGGGCTGTAAGACGCCATGACAAAACCAGTCAGGTTTCCTTTCACCCAGAGAGTTTTGAAAGCGGGAACCACGTTTTGATACGGGCTGTGAATTCATTTCCACTACCATGATCCGTCTCGCACTCCACCACCACACTTCTTTGCCATGCCGACAAGCCTTCATGGTAACCGTTCACGGGCAAGAGACCGATATCTACGGACGTTCGCACTTCTGTTGCACGTGTTGAAAAAGGGCTTTGCCGGATGCAAATGCCACGGGCTTGTCCCGTGGTCCATTACGTTCCACGCTACCGACGGCCAGGAGTGGTGTGTCTGGCCGGTTTGTAGCGGCGAGCGTGAACCACCCCAGGACAAGCCCGTGGCATCCATGCGGGCCTTGTTTCCGCGTCGCAACCCCGACGAGTCGAAGCCATACGGTCCAACGTGAAAGCTTACTCTCAAGCGTCCATCATTGACACGACACGCACCCCGTGGTTGGGGAGCATAACAGCGCCGGATTCTTAACCAATACCCAATAACCAATACCCAATAACCAATTCGTCAGTCGTCACGCGTTGGCACGGCCAAACAGCCAGGCCAGCGTGGTTTCGCAAAAAAGGAGTCCCAGGAGGGCGGCCAGCAGATAGCGGAAGCAGGAAACGGGTTGTGGAATTCGAACGCTGGGGCCAGCCTGGTCGCGTGTTGCCGTTTCGCGGCGAAAGGGGGCGGGCAGTTCATCGGGCTCCACCCGGTCCAACCGACTTTCCTTCGTATCCAGGTTCACGGCGTATTTCCGGGACTGGTCGGCTTCTTGGTCGAGCCAGGCGGTATAGACTCCGCCCTTGGTGGTTTCGGTAAACGTCCATTGGGCTAGATCCCCGCTGATCGTCACGGGCACGCGCTGGCTGCGTCCAGCGGGATCGGCAATCAGCACCGAGGTTTTGGAGGTGCCGGCCGGCAGCGAGCCATGCAGGGCGTCCCCGACCAACGCATTTTTCAATTGCGCGCGGCCGCGAAGCGAGGTTCTCAGCATCTGTTGAACGAGCGGGGGGAAGCTGGGCCAGGTCGCCAGGGCGGACCAGGGGGTGGGCGGGTCCGTGGACCGATCAAAGGAGACTTTGGAGGCATCGGTGGCGACCAAGATGACGCGCCCGTTTCCCAGCGGCTCTTCCACAATAGCCGGGGCTCCGTTTTGGAAAGCCAAAGCGGTCGTTCCCTCCGTTTGGGGATCTAGCGTGAGGGGAACGTATTTCCAGACCGGCGTGGTCAACAGTCCGGCCCGTTCGTGGCCTTGAAATGGCTTCGCGATGGGATGCTGATAGTCGAGAGGGTCGAAGAAATACCGACCCAATTCGACCGGATCGCCCAGCCGCGCCGAAAAACAGCGATTTTGCCCCGCTTCGGGGCCGAGAATTGTATTGTAATTGCTTGCTTGTACTTGATCTCCCATCACCACGACGACGCCTCCACCCCGTTCCAGGAAGCGGCGCAGCAGTCGCGCTTCGTCGTTGCCAAAGCGGCCCACGTTACACAGAAAGATGCAGTCGTACCGCCGCAGGTCTTCTTCCAACAGCCCGATCTCGGAGCGGATGACCGGGCGGACCCGAGTCCGCGGGGTGGCGGACGGTTTCAAGGCCAGCGCAATGTGGCGTGCCGAGCCTGCCTTGCCTTCCACGCACAATACGTCCAAGGTCGCTTTCACGTTTAACATTAACCACCGTTGATTGTCCGCTTCCAGGCGATCCGGGTTGAGACGAGCTTCGACCACGTGTTCACCTGGCGTCTGAAACCGGTGCGCCGTCGACAAGGCGGCTCGCCCGCCAGCAGGGACGTCGGCTTTCAGTTCCGACACGTTCTGGCCATCGACTCGCACCTGGACTTTTTGTTGGGGACAATCCTGATTACCGGCGTTTTCAAGCTGGAGGTTGATACGCGTGGTGGACCCGACGGTCAGGATGCCCTCGGTCGCGGACAGCCCTGTCACGGCGACGTTCGTCCCGCCCTGCCGGCCGACGTCGTACACCTTCAGTTCGGTGTTCTCTCGCCCCAACCGTTCCAGCGTGGACAAGACTTCTTTCCGGGTCACATGTCCCCATGTGTTGCGTCCCAGATCAGTGAAAAAACAGATCCGTCGACGCCGGAGACGGGGTTCCCGTTCCGACGCCCGTTCCAACACCCGTTCGATTTCCGCCAGGGTCGCTTCCAAATCGGCGCCGCCGTCGGTACGTTCCAACTGAGCGATTTCAGCGAGCACACTCGCTTGATCGAATACCGGGTCCCTCACGACCACCTTGGGCGGATCCGCCAATTGGACCACCGTGAACCCGTCCCCCTGCAAGCTTTGCCGAACCAGCTCCTTGGCCAGATCCTTGGCCGTTTGGAATCGGGTTCTTTCGGTTTGGCGATAATTCATGGAGTACGAGGCGTCGATCACAAGCACGTTATGCGTCTCGCCGCCCCGGCTGTTCGCGGCGGGGCCAGCCCCCAAGCGGGCCACGATGGGATCGGCCAAGGCAATAGCCAGTAGAATCAGGATCAACATGCGTAGGGCGAGCAGAATGAGTTGTTCGAGTCGCCAACGTCTCGCATTCTTGCGAATGGCGGCCAGCAGGAATCGCATCGCCGCCCAGGGGACCTCATCGTACCTGCGCCAGCTCCACAGGTGAATCAACAGCGGCACAATGGCCGCCAGCGCCCACAACAACATCCAGGGACTGGTCAAGATCCAGATCGCGAACACGGTGCCCGGCACGAATGATAGACTCACGACCCCTCCCTTCATCCTCGCACTCGCCCCATCCGGGCCGCCAGGTAGTTTGAGAGCGCGATATCGAACGGCTGGTCGGTGCGCAATTGCTGATAGTCGATCCCCATGGCTCGGCAGCCGGTTCTCAGACGCCGCACATGCGCTTCGATCTCCTTGACATAGGCCCCTCGCAACGAACGGGGGTCCGCCGTGACCCTCGGCCCCCGTTCCAACCCTTGAAAGATGGTGGGACGGGAGAAGGAGAAATCGAGTTCGACGGGATCAAGTACGTGGAAAACAAGCACATCATGGCGACGATGGTGAAAGTGTTTCAACCCGGTAATCATGGAGTCGACGTCATCGAATAAGTCGCTCAAAATGACCACCAAGCTTCGCTTTTTCAGCCGCTGGGCCAACTCGTGGAAGATCGGCCCCGCGGCCGTTTCCGCCTCCAGTGGGGCGGCTTCAAGCGTCTGGAGAATCTGCCGCAGATGCGATGGACTGCTGCTGGCGCGGAGGTTGGAACGAATCCGTTGGTCGAACGTCACCAGCCCGGCGGCATCTTGCTGTTGGAGGACCAGCCACGCCAGTGCCGCCGCCGTTGCCTGCGCGTACTCAAACTTGGAAAGCGCGGCATTGGGGCCCCGATAAGTCATGCTTTCACTGACGTCCACCACCAGATGGCAAATCAAGTTGGTTTCGTCATCATACTGTTTCAAATAGAACTTGTCCGTGCGACCGAAAACCTTCCAATCGACGTAGCGAAGGTCGTCTCCGGGCGTGTATTCCCGGTGCTCGGCAAACTCGATGGAGAAGCCGTGGTAGGGGCTCCGATGCAATCCCGCCACGTACCCTTCCACGATGTGCCGGGCGCGCAGGTGCAATCCCTTGAGCTTAGCCAAGGTCCGTGGATCTAAAGACTTCGGGGATTCTCCCACGTCTTTCCTCTTCTTCGGCGGCTAGCGGAACGGTTTCAATCAGTTTCCGGATGATGTCGTCCGTACTGATGCCTTCCGCCTCCGCATTGAAATTTACCCGGATACGGTGACGCAAAACAGGTGGCGCCAACACTTGAATGTCCTCATGGGTGACGAAATATCGCCCCGCCAGAACCGCCCGGGCTTTCGCTCCCAAAACCATGTACTGGCTGGCCCGCGGCCCCGCCCCCCACATGACGTACTCTCGGACAAACTCGGGGGCCTCCGGTGCATTGTCGCGCGACAGACGGGCCAGGCGCAAGGCATAGCGAGCAACATGGTCCGCCACCGGAATTCTTCGCACGATCCGCGTCAGTTGCAGGATCTGATCGGTGCCGAGCATGGAGGTTAAAACCCCCTGATGATCCGCCGTCGTGCGTTTCACGATCTCCAGCTCCTCGTCCTCCGAGGGATAATCGATCCAGACGTGCAACATGAACCGATCGAGCTGAGCCTCGGGCAGGGGGTAAGTCCCCTCCTGTTCGATGGGGTTCTGCGTCGCCAGCACGAAGAAGGGATCGGGAAGGGCATGTTTTTCCCCGCCCACCGTCACCTGGTGCTCCTGCATGGCTTCCAATAAAGCCGCTTGGGTCTTGGGCGGGGTGCGGTTAATCTCGTCGGCCAGGATCACATTGGCGAAAATGGGGCCCGGCAGGAAACGATAGTGGCGTTGCCCCGTCGCTTTGTCCTCTTGAATCACCTCGGTGCCCGTGATAT
The DNA here is from genome assembly GCA_051745935.1 of Planctomycetota bacterium. GTDB lineage: Bacteria > Planctomycetota > Planctomycetia > Pirellulales > Pirellulaceae > JBNJEM01. The sequence goes on along the minus strand of JBNJEM010000221.1, from coordinate 3,589 downwards.
CAGCCGGCATCAAATCGGGCGTGAACTGGATCCGGTTAAACCGTAACGCCACCGCATCGGCCAACGTCCGAACCATCAACGTCTTGGCCAGGCCAGGCACCCCCACCAATAGACAATGGCCGCCCGCGAACAGCGAGATCAACAGCTGCTCGACCACCTGCTGCTGGCCCACGATCACTTTGCCCAGCTCGGATAGAATCTGCTCATAGGCCTCGGCTAGAGTATCAACCGCTTGCTGGTCACTATCAGGGAGTGTCATCGCCTGCTCACCGCTTCAACAAAAAGTCCAAAAAGGGAACTGTTTAGCCTAAACTGTAGTCCGGTGGCACGCCGGTTGGCCACCCCCATCGTGCCGCTCGCGGGGCTCACTTCGCCAACGGATACGAAAACGGGAAGCAGAGTCGCACCGCTCCTCCCGCTCCGTTATACCGGTCGCGGATGACTTTCTCCGCCGCGAGTCCGACCAACGGGAGGACGGCTTGCGTCGGGCAGCGTTCCACCCGGAAGAATCCAACCGCCTGAAATATACGATCTCATTGATCCCCATCATCCCCGACGTCCGGCCTCGCCCCCCCCTGTCCCCAGGGGTTCAGTGCCGCCAGTTGTTCGGCCCCGGCAATCAGCAGCGTATCGTCCACAATCACCAAGTTTCCACCGGTCAACCCGAGAGGCTGTAATTCGATGGGCTGCCGGACCTGCTGATTGCTACCTTGTTCAAAAACGTAAATGGAATCATAAGTCGGCCAGAACACCTGGTCCCCGGCCAGTACGGCACGCCCATATCCACGGGGCACCGGCCCGGCATGGTCCGGCAGCGAAGTACGGACTGCTGGGAACTGGTAGTTGACTTTACCGGAATGGATGTCGATCCAATAGAGGTAGTCCCCGCAGGCCAGCAAGTGCCCCTCTCCCACGCCCACCAAGTGAATCGCGTCCGCGGCCAAGCCAGGAGCCGTTGCCCAGACCACTCGTCCCCGCGCCGCATCCAGCGCGAAAATGCGATTGCAATCCGCCGGCGCCACGATAACGAGGTCTTTGTGCAGCAAACAGGGCGTTTGGTCTCGGCCCCAATGGCGATCGTCGTAGTCCGGATCACCGCCGCGCAGCCCCGCCCGTTGATATCGACATATCCATTCCATCCTGCCGTCTTCCACGCGGAGTGCCGCCACAGCGCCCAAGTTCGTGTTGTAATACAGGGTGTCGTCGCCGAGTGTCAGAGCGCTGTTGGACATCTCAAAAGAGACGTCCCCCACCGCCTCGCCGCGAACCACGTCCCGTTGCCATGCCAGACGCCCGGTGTTAATGGCGTAGCAGACCACCCGCACCTGTGCACTCGCCGCATCGCGCCGACGCAAGGAAACAAACAGGCGGGCCTCGGTGGCCAAAGGCGACGACTCAAACTCCCAGCCAGACCCACCCGGTGGGGTTTGCTCAAAAATCAACTTCTGAGTCGGCAAATCAAGGCCGATCAAGCGACTCCCGTCCCCCTCGCTTCCAGGCGATTCACCATCCCCCGTCCATGCCGCGTCCGCTCGCGCGAACAAACGGTCCCCCTTAATCGTGACCCCATACCGGGGGACGCCAGCATGGGCGGACCGCCGTGGAATGACCGTGGAGGGGTCGGTTGACCACCGATGGATTGCCCCGTAAGACCACTCATCCGGCTTCTGAGCGGCCGACCCGCGCCGCCACGCCGGGTTGCCTGTCGCGATCTCAATCGCGCGAATCATGCCGGGTTGCTGGACGAATCCGACCCCATCGCTGACCGCGACGTGATAACCGAGCAGCCCGTCCGCTCGTTCCCCAACCCGCCTGCGGCCGGAGGCCAGCAGGTCCCGATCATCCTTCAAACGGGGCAAAACCGTTTGCCAGGCTGGCCGTCGCGCCACGTCAAGCGGTTCGCCAGCCGAACCGTTTCGCGCCGGGCAACCGCCCAGCGTGGTCCATCCCGGAGGATCCGGCGCCTCCGGCCAACTCTTCGATTCCTCCATCCAATCGGAAACCAGATCCACATACGTGCCCGTTTGCCCAGCCAGTTCACCCTCTTCATCCGGATGAAGTCGTTGCAGCAGCTCGAATTCCAATTCCGCTCGTTTCCGGTCGTCTTGTAATAACGACACCAGCACCAATCGCGCGCGGACCGCGGCAAGCGAGATGTCCGTATCGGGATAGGCCAGCCAGCTGACATCGGAAATGTTTTCTTGCAAGGCCTCCTCGATTTTGGGCCACGACGAATCAAGAGGACGACGCCTCAAGGCGGTCCACCAGTCACAACCCCGCCGGCACCCTAGCACCTCGGCTACCGGAGGCGGCACCCGCAACCGGGGACTCAGGCTTTCCCAATAGTATCGTGCCAGCCGGTGATTCCCTCGCTCCAACACCAACTCCCCCAGCCGCAATAATGCCTGATCCCCGTGAGAACTCAGCAACAATTCCTCCACGATCCGGTTCAAAACGGATTCGTCGACCGTGTCAATCGCCTCCTGATACCACTGATGCGCCAGTTCGTCCATGCGGCGGCGAGCGGCGGCGAGCGCCTCGGGCGTCTCCGTATGCCAGGAGGCCATTTTCCGCTGGCAATACTCGCTCACCCGAATGAACTTGGCGAACCCCAGTTCACTCGCCGGCCCACTGACCGGCACCTCAATCAAAGCGTCTCCGTGATTCTCGATGATTCGCAACAGCGTTTCGACGGCATCGTCCCACCGCCCTTTCTCGATCAACTCATCCGTGTGCTCCAGCCCCGACCTCACGTCATTCCCGGCCCGTTCAATTTGCGCGTCGGCGAGTTGGTTCTCACCGCCCGCTGCAAGCCCAACGTTAACGAAACACAGGGATAGCGCGCAGCACGCCAGAGTCGCGGCACGATTGCTGTTTCCGAATGCCACTGGACGAGAGTTCACACGCACAAACAGCTGGCAATATCCTGTCATATGTTAATATCCTGTCCTGTCCTGTGTGTTTCATCGGCGTGTAGCCGTTCACGGGTGCCGCTACACGGCCTGGACACGGGGGACCGCATGGATGCCACGGGCTTCATGGCGTTCCAACGATGCGCCGAGTCTCCAACCAGTGTCCCAGCGGGCGTTCCGGCCAATCAACCCTGTTCTTTCCCGACGCCCGGCTTAATGCAAGTTAATCCACCGGCTCCGCCGCTGAGAACGGTAAAGGCTCTGCCGTTTCCTGCGTCTTATGTGGACCCCACCGAGCCCGTCTCGGTGGGAACGGGTTTGTGAACTATCGGGCCACGCATACCGCTATCCGCCCCACCGGCCCCGCGCCAGTCATTCCAGAATTCAGTTGGCGCATGGTTTGCACAGGGCAGTCAGGTTTTGGCCGATTTTACGCCGCTTCTTTGTGGTTAGCTTGGCATTGAACGGCACGGACTTCAAGTAGGTTGTCCACAAAGTCTTGATCTCGGAGAATTCGGCTGGGAATCCGGCCCAGGTTAAGCGACGGATTCGTCCGTCGCCATGCGGTATCCGACCGGCCATCATGGGCTTCGGCGAATTTTTCGGCGAGGTGGTCAAGGTGTCCGTCAAGCACGATGTTGATGTATTCGGGCTTGCGGAGATTGGGAATCAGCATC
>JBNJEM010000220.1:0-10944 GCA_051745935.1 Planctomycetota bacterium | reverse complement strand
CGACCCCGAACCGACGCTGGACGAGTCGGTGAAAGCCGGAGCGGACCTGGTAAGCTGCAGCGCGGACAAGCTCATCGGCGGACCGCAAGGCGGTATTATCCTTGGTCGCTCCCAATGGGTGAAAGCGGTGCGAAAAAACCCGGTGGCCCGAATCGTACGGCCTGGAAAACTGACGCTGGCCGCGTTGGAGGCCACGCTGGCGCTGTTCCTGGACGAGGAACGGGCCGTTGAAAACGTGCCCACGCTCCGCATGCTGGCCCGCACGGCAACGGAGATTTCCGAACAGGCGGAGCGGATTGCCGACGGTTTGAGGGACCATCAGGTGCCAGCCGACGTTTCGCTCGCCAAAGGGTATTCGCAAATGGGCAGCGGCTCGCTTCCCACTCAGAATCTTCCCACGCGGCTCGTCGTCGTCATGCCCACCGAGATGCCCTCACGCGAACTCGGCCACCGCCTGAGACTCCATTGCCCAGCCATCTTCACAAGGTTGAAAAAGGAACGCGTCCTGATTGATCCGCGCACCATACGGCCGGGCGAGGAAACCACTCTACTCGAGGCCTTCGTCCAGGTCCTGAGCACGGGAGGACCATGACGGCATGCCAGGCGATCAAATCAACATCACGCTCGGAACCGCCGGACATATCGACCATGGTAAAACGGCGCTGGTCAAATTGCTGACCGGTTGCGAAACCGATCGGCTCAAAGCGGAGAAGGAACGGCGGATTTCCATCGACCTGGGGTTCGCGCCCTGCACGGTCTCCGGGTTGGAAATCGGGATCGTTGACGTGCCAGGCCATGAGAACTTCATCAAGACCATGGTAGCCGGGGCTGCGGCGATGGATGCCGTCATGCTAGTCGTCGCCGCCGACGACGGAATCATGCCGCAGACCCGCGAACACATGGAGATCCTGACCCTGCTTGGCGTTCGACACGGTTTCGTGGCCCTCACCAAGATCGATCGCGTGGATCCCGATGTCCGCCAACAGGCAGCCGATGAAACGAAGGCCTACCTGCGGGATACGTTCCTGAAACACGCGCCGGTCTGCCCGATCTCAAGTGTCACCGGCGAAGGATTCGACCACTTTTATGAGACATTGACCACGTTGATCGAATCGCTTCACCCGAAATCGCTGGACGGCGTCTTTCGCCTACCCGTGGATCGGGCCTTTTCGGCGCACGGGTATGGAACGGTCGTGGCCGGCGTCCCCATTGCCGGCACCATCGGGCTCGGCGATGAATTGGAACTGCTCCCCGAAGGCTCGCTCAGCCGGATCCGCCATATCGAAGTCTATGGACAGGAAAGCGAAGTCGTGCGGGCCGGACAGTGCGCGGCGATCAATGTCCGGCACTGGGACGCGAAAGACATTCAGCGCGGGCACGTCGTCGCCTTGCCCGGCTATTTCACGGCCGAGCGATGGTTTGTCGGCCAGTTGCAACTCCTGCCAGAAGGTCAAGCCTCCGTGAAAAATGGCATGCAACTAAAACTTCACGTGGGCACGGCGGAAGTAACGGCCAAGATCTACTTGATGGAAAAAGATACCGCGGAACCGGGAGAAGAATGCCTGGTCCAGTTCCGCACCGCCGCGCCGATCGTCGCCGGACCGAGTGATCGGTTTATCGTCCGCTCGCTCTCCCCCGTTCGCACGATCGGCGGCGGAATGATCGTCGAAGCGATTCCGGGCAAATTGAAACGATCGGCCAAGGGCCTGGTCGATGATCTGCGACGGCGGCGCGACGTGGTGCCCGACAAAGCCCGTTTCCTGGAGTACGCGATCCGGCATGCCAGATCCGGGATCGCGAACGAAGCGGAATTGGCCACTCGCACGAAAACCCGTCGCGAGCAAACGCGAACAATCCTCGCGGATTTGCTGCGGCAGCAACGGGTGACTAATCTTCCCGGTGGCCAATATCTTCATCGTGATACGGCGGAAAACGTGAAACAGCGGGTCCTGGATTGCATCACGACGTTTCACCAAAACACGCCCGAAAGTCCGGGCGTCGCCTTCGAATCCCTGCGTCAGGAACTGCAGGTGGAACGTCCGATCCTCCAACATGTACTGACTCAACTGCGCGCGGACCGTCTGCTGGCGGAACGCAACGGCCACTGGGCAGCTCCACGCCACTCAGCGACGTTCCAAGGCGAAGATGCCAAGCACGGGGAAACGATCGATAACCTGTTCCGGACAATGCGATTCCGTCCGCCCAGCATGGATGATGTCCGCACTCAAACAGGGCTCGGCCGGGCGAAAGTCGAGACGTTATTGAAGACTCTGCAGCAGCACGGCCGGTTGGTGCGTGTCGAAGCGGACTTGTACTTCCATCGCGAGGCGGTGGAGGCGGCTCGGGACATCATGGTGGAGTTTCTCCAGCGGGAAGGCCGACTGGAAAGCGTTAAGTTCAAATACCTCTTGGACACATCACGGAAATTCGCCATCCCCCTGCTCGACTACCTCGACACGCTCGGCCTCACTCGCCGCGATGACCACACGCGGTATTTGAAAGAATAGGCACTAACCCCCGGCCACCGCGACCAGGCGGCAGAGGTGAGCGGTCAGGAGGCCGGCGTAGTTGCCCACGGCGTACCCGACCAGCGCCATCAGGACGCTGGCGGGGACGAGGCTTTCTTTGTGGTGGGCCGCTACAATGGGCGCGGAAGCCGCGCCGCCGATGTTCGCCGCGCTGGCGATCGCCGCCGTGTGCACGTCGACCCGCAGCAACTTGGCGCCCAGGAGGCAGAAGGCACCGTGAAAGAATATCCAGAGCAGGCTGCCGATCAGGAACGGGATCGCTTGTTCCGTGACCCCTTTCAATTCCGCCGATGCCCCCATGCGGGCCACGAACAGGTACACCAGCGCCATGGCAAACGCGTGGCTGCCGGAGATCCGGCGGAGCGGCGTGAATGACAGCCCGATTCCGATCGTCGTAACGCAGAGGATGCGCCACGTGCCTTCGCTCACAAAGGGTTTCAGCTCCGGCAAATTGACAGCCACCCGTTCGCTGACCCAGGAAACGGCAAGCGCGATGAACAACAGGTACAGATAGTCTTGCATCGCCGGCGTCTTGTCATCGCGATCGAGTTTTTCGGCGGCCTGTTCCATCCGCTTTAACCGCTCCGGGCTGACCTTCGTGAACCTCGCGAACCAACCCGCCAGGTTCTTTGACCCCAGCATGATGGGGAGCCAAATTAGATAGATGGTCGTATCGCCCAGTACGGCCAATCCGAACTCCGTGCCGCCCGCATCGATCATTTCCGCCACGCCGGCCATGTTCCCCGTACCGCCAATCCAGCTACCGGCCAACGTGCCAAACGCTTTCCAAGCCTCCGGCGACAACCCTGGAGATACGAGGAAATAGGCGAGCGGCGCGCCGAGCACCACTCCGACGGTCCCGATCAGCATGACGAAAACCCCACGCCCCATGACTCGAATCGCGGCGCCGACGTCAACTTTCAACAACAGCAACACCAGCATCATGGGAAGAACAAACGAACCGATGGCGCTATAGACGCCCGATTCCGTCGGCAAAACGCCTGTGTTCGAGAGAATAACGGGAAGCAAATAGATGAAAACCAGCGGCGGTAAAAACTGAAAAAGCCTCCAACGCGTCACTTTCTCAAGGTAAAAGAAAAAGGCACAGGTCCCCACGAGGACGGTCAGCACGCCCAGATCGCTCGAAACGTGAAGCCACTCAATGAGATGATTGATTGGTTCGATAAAAGGCTCAATCCACACGTTTGACTCGCCTGAAACCGAGGAGTGATATCAACACATGTTCCAACTGGACAAGGGTAGCCCATAATCTAGGCGCCGCCTAGTCACGGACGGAAGAAAGATGACACATGGGGAGGGAATATCGAATATCGAGCAAGGAATGTCGAATGATGAAGTTGGGCGGAGCAGTGATCGACCGGGGGGAACCATGATCCAGGCTTTATTGGCCGCAAACCTAAAGGTCCACGAGACAAGCCCGTGGGATTTGTCCCTTTGGCTCTCGGTCAGAGTTCTCTATTCTTCTCCATTTTCCGTGGACTGGAACAGCAGGCCAGCATAGCCCACGACCCGCTCCCTGCTCCCCCCCGCGTCCGCGCTCGTGGCGTACCCGACGCGCTCGCACGTACCGAGCCGTCCGAGGTTGCGAAGTGCCTGCAGCACAATGACCGCTGGCAACAGACCACACATACTGATATCGTGCTGCCGCACCGCGTGGAATAACCGTTTTGGGTCAAGCTGCTCAATCGCTTCCAACGCGATGTTGTCAAGCCGGCGGTTCTCTGTTTCCGGCGCGTAGTGGTTCAAATCGGTTGAAATGACCAGTAGCGGGGGCCTGGCTTGCCCACGCACGACGTTCGCCAACTGCTCCGCGAATTCCTGGCAGGCATGCCAATCCCCCTCGCCGACCGTAATCCCCACGACCCGGCTTTGCGGAGCCATCCGGGCCAAGAACGGCAATTGGACTTCGATGGCATGTTCATCTTGATGAGCGGCCGCGTCCAATTTCAAACGCGGAATGACGCTGGATAGCCGGCGAGCCAGTTCGGGATCCGAATCGATTGTCCCACCAGGTAAAGACCATCTTTTGTGGGGGGCCACGGCCCAAGGGGTTCCCAATCTGGAATGTTTTGGAGCCAGGATGATGACGCAATCCGGAATGGCAACTCGGCGGTACACCGCCGCGGCGATGCGACCGGAGAAGCGAAGTCCCGCGTGCGGGACCAACACGGCCGGATAGGGCTCCGGCCGGCGCCCGCCCTCTTCCTTCAGATACTGGTCGACCAACGCCCGCAGATCCTCTGGTTCGGCTGGATAGAAGACCCCGGACACGGCGGGTGGCCGCACGTCGGGCCCGGCGACGGGGCGGGGAACATTGTCAACCAGGAACGAAGAGGTATTCGTGTCCACGGCGAAGCTGAATAGGCCAGCGGTCCGAGGGTCAAAGATCTGAGCCTGGTGGGCCACCGTCTCCACAAGTTGCTCCGGCGTGGCGCCGGGCTCATAGGTCCATGCATACCGCCCATGTTGCGCCGCAATGACCGCCCGCCGCCCCGGATCAATCCCGCGAGGATCCGGGTCCGCCACCGTACCATGCATGGCTGAATCGTACAGCACGCTAACATGAGCGGACGAGTCCGTCGCTTCACCGAACTGGACGTGCGATTTTCTGCACCAGGCCACGGCTGCTTCGCACAACTGAAAGAGTGTCGACTGCAGCGGCAAGCCGGGGCGCAAGGAAAGTCGAGCGAATTGTGAAGTGCCGTCGCGTGATGGAAGCTCGAGTGACAGCAACACGCCTTGCACGTTCAAGTCTTGGCAGGCGGGGACATAGTAGTTCGGCGTGGCGCCCTGCATCAAGGCCAGCACGTTCGTCCGGCAGTGCCGCGAGAGGACCTCGATTTGCTCGGCAGTAAACAGCGGAGGGTGGTCGTGAGATAGAGAAGCGAGCGATCCTGGCTCGATCGCTCCTTCAATGATCAGGGATTCAAACGTCTGGAGCCGCGCCTCGTCCTGTTTCCAGGCATGGGCCGGAAGCCCGGCCTTGTGACAGAGCTGCCGGAGAAACGTTTCCCGATCCCAGCCATTTTCAACCGCGACATGGGGCAGCAACAGGCCGCTTCCCTCCCGGCACTGAATCGTTAGGCCGTGCCGACCAATTTCCACGGCGCCCACGCGGTCATCTCCCTTCGCTTCCACGCCACGGAAATCGTGCAACAGCGAGACCTCCACGTCGAGATAGGGCAATTCCGTCAACGAGATGGGAGGAAGCCGGCGGTCGTCCGTGGCCGTGCGATGCGCCGCGCCACGCAGTGCCTCGATCAGCGGCATCGGCTGGCCCAGCGTGCCACAACACGCTCGCAACTGTCCGCGACGTTTGAGCGTCACGAACGCGCCCATGACCGTTATCTCGGCTGCCCCCTCCAGTGTCGGATCCGGCAGCTCCGCCGCCCGGTTCGCAACCCCCGCCACCACCAGCTCGCTGGCCGCTTGAAATACGCTTCGCTCCTGCTGCTCACTTAATTGCAGACCCTGGATGTTGCCGGCACCCGTGTCGCCGGTTGATGATCCGCCCGATTTCGAGTTCTCGCCAGCGGCACGGTTGGGTTGTGAAGATCGTTCCATTGGTGAGGCTCCGTGTGTTTCCCGCGTGGACCGCGCGTGGTCGGCAAAACGCCTGCCGTCAACAAGGCGTACAGGCTGCCGGAGCACGGCCCCCCCGGTCCCAGCTTTCCAAGAAACGTCCCCCATCACCGCTTCACGGCGTGCCATGGCCTGGGGGCTCGTGGTACGTCAACACCACGAGCATAACTGAATCTCCGCCAGCATTGTAGACAAGTGCTTTAGCTCGCGAGCCTGATTCACCCACGAGGTGAACTCGTGGGGGTCTGGGCGGCTTGTATGATAGCGTCAGATAGCGCCAACGTAGACGCCGTTCAATCATGCCCTTCAATCCCGCATTCCCCGCCAGCGCTGCTGGACCTCTGCCGGCACTTCATCATTCAACATTCCTTGCTCGATATTCGATATTCCTTCCGTGCCTTCCGGGGTTACAAAAACGTGGCGTGGTTAGACCCCGGCCCACGGTTCCCCGGCTTCAAACAGGATCAGAATTCGTACGCCTCGCCCTCCAGCACCACGATCACATTCCCTTCGATTGCCAGGTACTTGGAGACCTCTTTGCCAAAGCGCTGGCTGAGGTCGAAGTACTCGTCGCTGTAGCGTTCGATCTTGTGAACATTTTGAAGCTGCCGCTCGGTCAGCGCTGAATCTTCCCAGCGGCCATTTCGCCGGAAGAACGTCTTCGTGCCGACGTTCAGCACCGTGGGCTCCGCTTCGGCCTGTTCTTCTGGACGTGGTTCACTCGGCCGGGCCGCGGCACCCGTCGCGTTTCCCGCCGGAGCGCCCCCTCCGCCCTGACGTTGCTCGGCGGAGCGGCCCGAGTAGCCCCCACCGCCCATGCCGCCGACACCGCCCATGCCGCCGAAGGTGCCGCGAGCGGCACTGGGGCGCGGGGCTTTTGCCACGGTGCCCGTATCCGCCGCTCGGCCGTACCCTTGCATCGGCGCGGACTGGGCACGTTGGAACATGTTCTTGACCCGCCGCTGGCCGAACGCCGCCGACCCGCTTTCCTCTCTCAACGCATCCAAGGCCAGATCCGTCCGAGTTTGGTTGGAGGCCACGTCCCGGACATTGGTCGTCTCATCGGCCAGAAAGGACGTGTACGGGGTGAGTATACCGTGTTTGGTGGCCAGCGCGACCAGTTCGTCCACCAGCTCCTCGTTTTTGCCCTCCAGATCAATCTGGTCGATGATTTCCCCCACCCGTCTCAGAGCCCACAGCTTTTCGACGAATGCTTCCGAGTCGTCACCGGAGGATTTGGTCAGCTTCACGGGGAAGTCATATGACTTTTTCTGCTCGTCAACGGTTCCGGAAATCCGTATTTTGGCTTGGCCAGGTTGTTTGTACCGCCCGACCACGACAAGCTGCTCGCCAGCGAACAGGTCAAACGTTCCTTTCGGATAGACGCGACTGACGGGCGAGCCTTTCTCGGCTGGATAGCCTTCCAAATCCCAGCTCACGTCGACATCAACGAGCGCGGGGGCACCGATCCGTTGATAGAGCCGGGCGACATGGGCTTCAATGTCTTCGTTCGGCCGGACGTAATGGCTTTGACCGAAACCTTGGCGGGCCAGTTTATCCAACAAGCGGCTGTTGACGTCATGGCCCACGCCGAACGTGAACACTCGAGCCCGCACCTGGTTGGCATCCACGGCGTTCTTGACAATGCGTGACGCTCGCCGCTCTCCGGCCGTCGGCAGTCCATCGGTCAGGAAAACAACGTATGCCGGACGCTTTTCGTCCCGCAACTGGCCCAGCGCGGCTTGCAGCGCCTCGTCGATATTCGTGCTTCCCCCCGCGTAAATGCCTTCGACGAACCCCAACGCCTCCGCGCGAGTCTGATCGTCGTACCGCTGCAGTTCCGGCTTGAAACTCTCAATCCGACTGTCATAGGCCACGATGTTGAATAGGTCGTCTTCGTTGAGATTGTTCAGTACGAATCTTAGTGCTCCCTTGGCCTGTTCGATCTTCTTGCCACTCATGCTGCCCGAACGGTCGACCACGAACATGACCGTTTTCGGGATCGGTTTGTCCGTCGAGCGTTCGATATCCGGGCTAACCAATAAGAGGAAATAACCTTCCTTGTCGGTGTCGGGGCGATAGCTTAAGAGATTGGCCGCGACCGGCTGCTCGCCCACGTCGTACATCAGCCGGAAATCGGAGGTCGGGATGCAGTCCTTCGAGCTGAACGTGATACGAGCCCGTTTATTGGTGGGACGCTTGATCTCGGCCGAATGGGTGGGACTATAAATGTTCTTCAGTGGCACGGTGCTCTGAATCGTGGCCTCGATCAACACCTTTTCCACGGCCTTTGAGGTGTACTTGGCCGTGCTCAAGGGAAACAGCCATTCGGTCAAGCCCTGGCTTTTCCGACATACCTGGCTGTAGTGCATCGTGACGGTGCGTTTGGCGCCAGCCGGTACCGGAAACACACTGGTTTTGAACATGCCGGTTCCCATCCATTCCAGCAGCGCCGGATCCTCATTGCGGCGAATGTGATCCTGGTAAATCCGCCTCGCCTCGCTGGCCGTCAGCAATTTGGCCGGGTACTCCCGACCGTCAACCATGAAGGTCATCCGGTCCACCGCCCCGTCATAGGGAAGTGGAAAAACGAAAGACACCTCCATTTGGCGGCTTCCCGTGTTGACGAACGATTGTGAAACCTGCACCTTGGCGACCTGATCCGCCAGCGTGGCATGAACCTCCAAAGCCTGAATCTTGTATGATCGCGGCGGCTCGGGGCGAGGTGGACGGGGGCGGGGCGGGCGCGGCATGGGAGGGTGAGGCGGCGGCCAGATGCGAGGCCGGGGCAACCGAAAGCGATGCTCCGGTCGATCATCGACCAACAGCCCCTGGGCAAACGACCCAGCCGGACTCAACAGGACCACCACCACGGGAAGACAACATGTCATCCACCCCATCAAAACCCAGACACACGCGGTGGAATAGCTCCGACGCGAATCGCCGCCAGACGAATCGCCGCCAGACGGTGTCGCCCCTCCGCTCGCGAATCGCCTCCCGCCCGTCCAACACCCGGATATGATTCGGCACATCGATAATCTCCCCCGACCGTGAAACCCAAACGTCAAACCCAAACGTCAAACACAAACACGAAGCGGTTTGGAGCCTATCCAAAAACCGTTGGGGACTGGCTGGTTTTGCGAAGTCTTCGGAGCACCATGCGCCTGTCCCCCTCACCCCGCTCACTGGTAAGACGCATGCGGTTTCCCGGAAGTTCCAGGAAAATGCATGACTGTTTAGTGGGGCAGCGCCACTTCGATACTTCCCCACCGGCCCCGTGCCAGTCATTCCAGAATTCGGTTGGCGCATGGTTTGCCCAGGGCCATGAGATTTTTGCCTATTCTACGCAGCTTCTTTGTTGTTGGCTTGGCATTGAACGGCACGGACTTCAAATAGGTTGTCCACAAAACCTTGATCTCGGAGAATTCCGCTGGTGAATCAGACTCGTCAGCTAGGCGGTACGGCACCCACCCAGACCCCCACGAGTTCATCTCGTGGGTGAATCAGACTCCTGAGCTACAGGCGGTACGGCACCCACCCAGACCCCCACGAGTTCACCTCGTGGGTGAATCAGACTCCTGAGCTACAGGCGGTACGGCACCCACCCAGACCCCCACGAGTTCATCTCGTGGGTGAATCAGACTCCTGAGCTACAGGTTGTCGCCGACGGTTCCCACCGATACCGTTCGACAGAAGGGCGTGGGGCTGCCGGAGACGCGAAGGGCATATTGCATTCGGCCTTTGGCTTGGCGGGTGAGGAAGACAAGCGACCCGTGGGGTCCGGCTGTAGCCTGGGAGTCTTTGGCTCCCACGAGACAATCTCGTGGGGGGGCCGCGAATACGTGGGGGGAAGTCTATGCAGGCGTCCAGTAAGCTGCCTAAGTCCGAACAAGCCCATTCGTGGTCTGCTTCATTCGCGCGGTGCGAGGATGGCCGGTTTTTGGGCCCGCGCGAATTAAGTTGACCGCGAATATGGCCTCCGTGGGACCGGGATGAAAATCGCCGGCGCTTTCAGTACTTCGGTGACCGGCAGTAGATGATCGATATCCTTCGCCTTTGCTTGGTTCTTCTTATGGGTCTCTTTCCGGGTTCTGTATCCTTCGAAAATCCAAACAAATCGAGACCGTGTCCTTCCGGATGTCCTTCTCCCCCCTCCCCCCACTTTTTGTGGCATGTGGACGTTTTTTTCGAGGATTTGGGAGCCGAGAGAGAGTCGGTTCAATTACCGGGCGATTCTCTTCAGAGATTGAGGACTTAGCCGAAGCCCACGACCGGTATCTTTTTGGAGCGTATGAATGAGGTGCTTCGTCGATACCTCGGCATTTCTGGCCATCCTTAACCGGGACGACGAGAATCACGCTCGGGCGGCACGTCAGTGGGAAACGGTGCTCCGGTGGTTCGGGCATGTCCTCGGCCATTGGCCAAAAGCCAGATCGAACGGCACAATCCCGGAGCCAACTTCACCAAGGCGAGGCCGCTTGTTAACCGTGGCTCCGCGAGGCCAGCCATCGCTGAAAGGAGGCGGAGCTTTCCCCGCTACGGCGTCCCGCCAGCAAGCCCGCGACACCGATATGCTCGTCGAGATCGGGCCATTCGATGGCGTATCCGTCGCCGAGCAGGCGCCAATTGCAGCGTTCCCTCTGGGTCGCCCGCGCCAGACGCGGATACCATTCGAGGGGGACCGAGAGGGATCGACCGTCCGCGAGCCCCACCGTTAGTCTGCTTATGCGAAGAAAGTCGTTCATTTTGAGTCAAGTTCTAGCGACCAACGGGAGCGGGCTAACACGGTTCGAGCGGTAGCTCGCATTGGTTC
>JBNJEM010000219.1:0-10958 GCA_051745935.1 Planctomycetota bacterium | reverse complement strand
CCTCTGTGTTCGGCGTAGGTGACGTTACGGCGGAAGGTGTCTATCGTGTTGAAGCTCTTGGCGTACCTCGTGAAATAACAAGTTGCGCAACAGACTCGCACTGCGCATTTTCGCTATCCCATTCAGCTTCCCGACTATTCACCAGCCCCCCGTTGCCCCGCGGGTACAAATCACCACGGGACGTCCCCGCCGCCCGCTGAAGGCGGGCCACATCTTAGCATGGGGCGGAGCGCAGCGCAGCCCCATGATTCCTTCCGGGTGGAAAGGGGCCTGACGCAAGCCGTCCTCCCGTTGGTCGGACTCGCGGCGGAGAAAGTCATTCGCGACCGGTATATTTTGTAGCGTTCCAGCTTAGTTTCCAAACCCGATACCGTCGGCACAAGGCCGACGGGGAGAAAAAGCCCACAGCCGTGGACTCTCTGCTATTTGCGTCACATCAGAGCTCCCCCAATTCGCCGGCGCCGCGAAGCATAGTGTACAAGCACGCCCCGTTTAGCTCCGCGCGGACCGTGTTATGACCAAGGCCACAAATCGCAAGCCGCGTGCGATCCGCGTGGCGTCACACTTTTTGCAATGCCTGGGGGCATGTCCACTCACCCCTCGTGTCACGGTGTCCCGGCAGCACGAGGCAGCGGTCACGGTCACGGTCACGGTCACGGGCCCGGCTGGGGCCGCTGTGTGTACGGCGGCGAGTTGCACCGGCGGATCGGCGTGCGGTCAATCCACCATGTCGCGTTTTGCCAGCATGGTATATCATCTGTACTGAAAGTATAAGCAACGGCTCAGGAATAACTGCGGCGTTTTTCGGAGGGGGGCTGAGCGAGCGGCAAGACGCGTTCCCTCTCCAAAAAACGGGGATCGCGAGCGGAGACCAGTGTGCCGGACGATTCGGAGGCATGTTGAATTGCGAAGTTATTCTTGAGCGAGCCCTAAGCGTTTCGCGCCCTTCGGGCGGCCCAGACGCAGGGAAAGCCCTGGTTTCAGGTCGTGTCCAGGTGGGTGGAATTTGAACTTGTGACGTTTTCGCTATTGCACGAACGATGATCCTGCTCTCGGTACAAGAGATTACGAAGCGTTTTGGCCCGGATCCGGTTCTTGAGAAGGTAACGTTTGACATCCACGGAGGGCAGCGCATCGCGCTGGTCGGGCCGAATGGGAGTGGCAAAACGACGCTGCTGCGAATCTTGGCGGGCGAGGAAGACGCGGATGCGGGACGGATCCGTCGGGGAAGCAGCGCGCGCGTGGGATACCTCGAGCAGCAACCCGAATTTCAGGGGGGGCGTACGGTCTGGGACGAAGCTCGGGATGCACTCAGCGAGCTGGTCGCGATGGCGCGGGAAGCAGAAAACACCGCTCACGCCATGACGCGGACCGATGAGGCGGCGGAGCGTGAACGGTTGGGGCATCATTTTGATCATCTCCAACAAGAGCTGCATCGCCGTGATGGCTATCATCTCGATCACAAGATCGAACGCGTCTTGGCTGGCCTTGGATTCACGCCCGATTCGTTTCGGCAGGACGTCACGCAGTTGAGTGGCGGGCAACAGAACCGCTTACTGCTGGCCAAACTCCTGCTGGAAGACAACGACGTACTGTTGCTCGACGAACCATCGAACCACTTGGACCTGGAAGCCACGCAGTGGCTGGAGGATTTCTTGGTCGATACGGACCAGGCCCTGTTGCTCGTGAGCCACGATCGATATTTTCTCGATAAAGTAACCAACCACACGTACGAATTGTTTCGAGCAACCATCGAGACGTACAAAGGAAACTTCACGGCGTACCAGCGTCAAAAAGCGGAGCGATTGGAGGTGCAGCGGCGAACGTACGAAAAACAACAGGCCGAAATCGCCAAGATGGAGGAGTTCGTGCGCCGTCATCACTCCGGTCAGAAACACGCCCAAGCAGAAGACCGGCGCAAGAAACTGGAACGAATCGAGCGTGTGGAACCGCCGCGGGAAATCAGCGTCCCCCCGATGCATGTCCCCCCCGCGCCCCGCTCGGGCGACATCGTATTGCGGGTTGAACAGCTTGCGAAATCCTTTGATTCACCCCTTTTTGACCATCTGACGTTCGACATGCTGCGGGGCGAAAAGTGGGCGGTGATTGGCCCAAACGGCTCCGGAAAAACGACGCTCATCCGTTGTCTACTGGGAGAGGTGCAGCCGGATGAAGGTCAAGTGGTTCAAGGAGCGAAAGTGAAAGTCGCCTACTTTGATCAGTTGCTCCACTGCATTGATTCGGAAGCGGAAGTGGTCGAGGCGATTCGTCCCGGGCACAAGGAGTTCCTGGAGGGGGAACGACGCAATTTGCTCGCCCGCTATGGGATCACGGGTGACATGGCGTTTCAAAGAGTTCGAGACTTGAGCGGCGGGGAACGCAATCGCGCCGCGCTGGCGTACCTCTCCACGCTCGACGCCAATCTGCTCGTGTTGGACGAGCCGACCAACCATCTTGACCTCTGGGCGCGCGAATCACTCGAAAGAGCGCTCTTGGAATTCGAAGGCACCGTGCTACTGGTGAGTCACGACCGCCACTTCCTCAATCAGGTCGCGGATCATCTGATCGTGATCGGTTACGGCCCCACGCGAGTGATCGAGGGCAACTATGACACCTACTTGTATCTGATCAGTCGCGGACTGGCGGGTCCGCCGGAGTGCGTGGACGCCCCGGCGGAATCGAAGCAGTCCGGTTCGAAACAAGAGGAACGCCGCAAACCGCCGCGACGAAAACGCAAATTTCCATATCGAAAAACCGAGGATTTGGAAGCGGATATTCACGCTTGCGAAGCGCGCATCGAAGAACTCCATCAGGCGCTGACCGCCCCCGAGTTCTTGCGCGACGGCCAACGCGTCAAACAGACCAAGATAGAGCTGGATGAGCAGCACCAGCAACTGGAACAATTGCTCGAACACTGGGAAGAAGCCTCCGAGCTGAACGGATGACCCAGGGAAAAAGTGCCCGGCTGGGCTAATTCACACCGGTCTCGGGTGACTTTCTCCGCCGCGAGTCCGACCAACGGGAGGACGGCCCGCGTCGGGCAGCTTTCCACTCGGACGAATCCGACCGCCTGAAAGATGACCGCCGTCAAGTGTAGTTGCGAGCGGCGCGCGGGACGGCGGCAAATACCACGGGCTTGACCGCGCCGTGCCACGTGGGCCGCGACGGCGTTGCGTGGCAGGGCACGTGAATGACCGAGGGGACAAGCGGCGTGGCATCCGTGTCGCGTCACGCTTTGTTGCAATGGGAGGGTGTTGCAATGGGAGGGTTCGTTCAACGCTCGCTGGGCAGGGGACCGGCCAGTATTTCATAGTCGTCCATGGGGCTGGTGTCGCGTGCC
Organism: Planctomycetota bacterium; assembly: GCA_051745935.1. Classification (GTDB taxonomy): domain Bacteria; phylum Planctomycetota; class Planctomycetia; order Pirellulales; family Pirellulaceae; genus JBNJEM01. Next base: position 7,618 of record JBNJEM010000219.1, on the reverse strand, counting down.
AGGATCCGTTCGCAGTTCATCTTCAAAACCGGCAGACCGTTTTCAATGAACCGCCGGGCCACGTGTCGCTTCCGCTCGTTCTTCACCCCTTGGCCCAGAAACAGGTGGCCGACGATCAGAATAATGGCCGAGTCCACCAGGCGCCGGCCGACCAGATCCAGATAGGCGGACGATTGGGTCTTGACGAATTGGATCGCTTCAAGCAATTCCGACTTGCCCTCGACGAGCTGCTGTTTCAAGTTCCGCAGGAGCTCCAGCTCGTATTCGATCGCTTCGAATTCCTCGAGATATTTTTCGAATGTGCCGGAGGTCACGCCCCGTTCGGCCGCCACGATCTGCAACTGGCTGGTCCCTTCGTAGATGGTGGTAATCCGGGCGTCCCGCATATGGCGCTCGGCGGCATAATCCTGCATGTAACCGGATCCCCCCAGGACCTGAATGGCGGTATTGGCGACCGTGCAGCACATTTCCGACGCATAGTATTTGCACATCGGGGTCAGCATGCTGTTGAGTCGCTTCAGGGCGCGGAGCTGTTTTTTGTACGTTTTCAGCTCCGCTTTGCCGATCACGTCGGCACGCGTTTCCGTCAGCCGCAGATAGTTGTTTTCCCAATCGCAATTCCGGCTGGCTTCATAGGTCAACGTCCGCGCTGCCTCGATGGCTATGCGCATATCGGTGACCATTTCCGCCACCGGGGGAAGCGTCTCGATCGACGCTCCGAATTGCTGCCGCGTGTGGGCATAGGTGCGAGCGAGTTGATAGGCCGCTTCGGCAATGCCCAGCGCCTGCGCGGCCACGCCGATACGAGCGCCGTTCATGAGAGCCAGCACGTAGGTGATCAAGCCGCGCTGCCGCTCGCCGATCAGACGGGCCGGGGCGTTGTCGTACACCAATTCGCAGGTGGGCGACCCGTGGATGCCGAGTTTCTCTTCCAGATGTCGGACCTTGATGCGCGGCGAACGTTCCGAAATGAACAAGCTCAGGCCGCGCCCGTCGGTGACCGCGGGCTCGCTGCGAGCCAGGGTGAGCAAAACCTCGCCGCAGCCGTTGGTGATGAATCGCTTGACGCCGCTGAGATACCAATGGCCGTTGTCGTCCTGCCGAGCTTGAAGGCGAACGGCCTGCAGATCACTTCCGGCATCCGGCTCGGTCAGCACCATCGCGCCGGTTACTTTCCCATCGGCGAACCGCGGCAGGAATTCATCCTTGATCTCCTGATCAGCAAAGGCATTGATCGTTTCGGCAATGCCCTGGAGCCCGAACATGTTCATGAAGGACGCATCGGCCCGCGAGACAATGTCCGTGGCCATTGTATAGATCACGCTGGGGCAATTCAAACCACCGTACTTTCGGGGCAGCGTGAATCCCATCAGTTCCGCTTGGGACATCCGCAACAGATTCTCGCGAACCTTCGGATGCAGCGTGACCGTGCCGTCCTCGTTGAGCGTATTGCCTTCACGATCCACTTGCTCGGCGTTCGGGGCGATCGTATCCGCCGAAACCGCGCCCACGATTTCCAGCGCGCGCCGATAATTGTCCACGGCATCGTCCGGGTCAAGCGGGCTGTAATCCGCGTCGCCGTTGTCCGTGTGCAGCTCCTGGAGTTCCGCGATCTGGCGCAGATCGAAGTACTCGAACATGAATTGAATGTCCTGGTTGTCGAGGAAGAAGTTCCCCACGGTTCACTCCCGATCTTGGTCCGCGTGTGAAAATTGATGTCCACCGTCGAGCTGGTCTGGTTGGCCTCGCGGCGATAGCGCGGATTATTCGAATTCATCGCGCCGCGAGAGTCCCGGATCGCTACCGCACGTCGCGCTGTTCCTTGAGCGCCTTGATCATGGTCGGGATCACTTTCTTGAAGTCCCCCACGATCCCATAATGCGCCGCGGAGAAAATCGGCGCGTTGGGGTCCGAGTTAATGGCCACAATCTTGGCCGATTCTTCCATGCCCGCGCGGTGCTGCACGGCACCGCTGATCCCAACGGCAATGTAAATCGCCGGCCGCACCGTGGTGCCCGTCTGCCCCACCTGGTGCTCCTTGCCCACGTATCCCCCGTCCACCGCCGCCCGGCTGGCCCCGACCGCCCCGCCAATCGCGGAAGCCAAGTCGTGAATCAGCTCGAAATTGGCTTTGCTGCCAACCCCACCACCGCCGGCCACGATGACGCGTGCCCCTTTCAAGTTCACCGTCCGCTTCTCCACGTGTTGCTCAATCAGCTTGAGCGCGAACAGGTCGCTACCGAGCTCAACGTCCAAGGGCACCACCTTGCCCGTCCGCCTCGCGTCCGACGCTCGCAAGGCCATCACCCCCTCGCGAACCGTGGCCATCTGGGGCCACCAATCGTAGTTGACAATGGTGGCAATGATGTTTCCGCCAAATGCCGGACGAATCTGCAATAACAAGTTTTCATGGACCTGCTTCGTTCGCGGTTCCGTGACGTCATGGATCTCCAAATCCGTGCAGTCGGCGGTCATGCCAGCCCGTAACTCCGAGGCGATGCGAGGGGCCAGGTCGCGCCCCAACGGCGTGGCGCCGTAGAGTACGACCTGCGGCTCGTACGTCTCAACGGCCCGACAGACCACCCGGGCATAGGGCAGCGTTTGATAGTGCGCGAGACGAGGGTCTTCCATGCAGTAAACATGGTCGATCCCGTGCGCGATGAGTGGCTGAGCGAGCTGCTTGACGTCGCCGCCAATCAACACCGCTCCGGCGGCCACGTTGAGTTGCTCGGCCATCTCGCTCGCCTTGCCGCACAATTCCAGCGCAACGTCGCTCAGCTCACCCTCATGCTGTTCGGCAAAAACCCATACCTCGCCATCACGATTCGCTTTGATCATTTTTCGTCCGGCATCCTCAACGCCGCTTAACTTCGCCCCGGCCCCACCTGAACAGGGCCTCTCGCGATTGCGCGACAATAGCAGTCAGATTATCAGATGATTAACAAGCCCTCACGAAACCATTCAGTTCGCCCGCCACCCACGACATCTCGGAAGCGGGAACCAGCGATTGTGACCGGGGGTGAATCCTTCGTGGCGAGCCAACCGTCCAGCCGGCTGCTCCGCCACGCTCGCCGGGGCCCCGTTCCTTCACACGCCCACTAACTCACGCTGCGATCCGCGACGAGTTCGTGCATCAGCTGGCGGATCCCTTCCTCCGTGGGTGGTATCTCGGTGTACCCTTCCTTCGTCAATACAATCGATTGGACCCGAAACACCTTGGTGGGCGAGCCACTCAGCCCGCAGCGATTCAAATCAGCACCGATTCGATCCAAATCCCACTGTTCGATCAACAGGCCCTGTTCTTGAAGCGTTGCCGTCCGGCGGGCTAATTCCGATTCCCGGGCCTCGTCCGAGGCGTCAGGCCGCTCGGCTTTGATCTCGTTCCACACCTCCGCCGGCGCGCTCGCTCGTTTGAAACGATGCACCCGTCGAGCGCCTTCGGGACGCGGATGATTCGCGGTTTCCACCACGGTGATCAGAACCGGCATGGACGCCTCCACCATCTCCCAGCCATGCCCCACATTGCGGCGGACCCGCACCGTGCCATCGCGCAAGTCAACGAGTTCCTCCAGGTAGGTAATCTGAGGTAATCCCAGTTTTTCGGCACACTGTGGGCCGACTTGGGCCGTGTCGCCGTCGATGGCCTGACGCCCCGCCAACACCAAATCATAGTTGCCGATGGTTTGGATCGCCTGAGCCAAAATGTAGCTGGTCGCCAGCGTGTCGCTGGCCGCCGCCCGACGATCCGTTAAAAGAATCCCTCGATCCGCGCCGCGAAACAGACAAGCCCGTAAAACCTCCGCCGCTTTCGGGGGCCCCATTGTCAAAGCGGTTACCGTTCCTCCGAACCGCTCCCTGGCTTCCAAAGCCGTTTCCAACGCGTTGAGATCCTCCGGGTTGAAAATCGCCGGCAACGCGGCTCGATTGACCGTCCCATCGTCCTTCATCGCCTCAGCCGTGATATTGGCCGTGTCCGGAACCTGTTTCACCAATACAATGCAGTTGACAGCCAATGTAACCGCTCCCAGTGCGCTGAATATTTAATGAGTAAACCGCGTCGTCGCCCTTCACAGCCACTAACAAAACCTGGTTCCCGGTTCCCAAAGTCACCGTGGGGGATAAGGAGACTGGAAAAGTTTTGTTCAAGGCTTTCTAGCTCTCCGTAGCCCTTCGCGGCAGATTCGCAGGCCAACTCCCCCACGCCGGGTCATATACGCGCTTCGAGCCCTTGGACCCGAGTCCGGTCGGCCAAGGTACTGGATCGTCATCGATTGCTCCGACTGACGGCGGCCTCGCATTGCAGCCCCGCCCGGGTTCGAACCTTCACCGCCTAGCCCCACCTCGTTTCAGAACGCTCCGGTATTACCCATCGTCCAAATCGCCAAAATCGTTATACCGGTCGCGGATGACTTTGCCCGCCGCGAGTCCGACCAACGGGAGGACGGCTTGCGTCGGGCCGCTCTCCAAGCCGGAAAAATCCAGCCGCCCATAATACCGGTCGCGGATGACTTTGTCCGCCGCGAGTCCGACCAACGGGAGGACGGCTTGCGTCGGGCCGCTCTCCAACCCAGAAAAATCCAGCCGCCTGAAATACATCAAGTCGTCTCGAAAAACAGCCCGATTATGGGGCTTCGGTCATGGTTTGGTCAAGGGGGACCATTCCGCCATCGGCCCCCGCGATTGCTCCCCGCTTACCGCAAGCGGGGGCGGTCCCGGCAGCCCGATCGGGCCCGAACTCCAGGGGCTGTCCCCGCGGCCCCCGGCCGAGCGGACGGCCCCCAGCTTTCATGGCTGCCCCTATCATCGCGACAGTCATGGTTTAACACAAGTCGTGTTTTCCAAACGCCAACCGCTTGGAACCACGGCGACCGGGCCACCCACCGGTGGAGTCTGCGAGCGTCGCCTTGACGTATGCTGTTCCGTACACTACAGTCGACGTGTTATGTTGTGGTGGGCGGAATTTTAACGTTTGGTAACTTTTTAGCGAACTGAAGTGAGGCTCTTCCAGGCAATGAGGGTTGGACAACGGGGCCTGTGGAGCGCGCAGGCCGCCGTCCGCTGTCACGGATCCTTGCCGGTCCAACGCGCGGGGCCGTGAAGACGGTGAGTCGACCCTAACGTTTCAAACAGTATATGTAGGACGGGTCTCCAGGCCCGTCTTTTCAAGTACGAAATCGTACTTGATCTGGTGTCCGCGGATCTCACGAAATGTGAGATCTTCAAACAACCGCAAAAAGACATTTATGCGCTGTAAAAGACGGGCCTGGAGACCCGTCCTACGCCGTCTTTATGCAACAATAGAGTCGATTCTCCGAGATTAACGAGCGACGATACGGATAACCGAAACGATGGCACATACTTCTCTTCTACTGTTGCAGTTGGCGCTGGCCGTTACCAGGCCGTAGGGGAGAGGTTCCTCGTCGTTTTCCAGACGCAAAGACCGACAAGCCCCGAGGCCTGTAACCAGCCTCGGGGCTTTTTTCGTTGCGAGCAGCGGGAGGGCAGGGCAGGGCAGGGGGCGCGGGCCGGCAAGCGGCTGGAAATGGGAGACGCGGGGCCGGTTCGTGCCGCGTGCCATGGTGGCTTAACCGTGGTGACTCCCGTTCCGATTTATTCCGGTCGCCGATGGGTTTGTCCGCCGCGAGTCCGACCAACGGGAGGACGGCTTGCGTCGGGCCACGTTCCACCCGGACCAATCCAACCGCCTGAAATATATTCCGGGGCGACTGGCTCTGGTGGTTGCATTTTGCAAGGATTTCTCTGATGACTGAACGACGCCGAATCACGATCTTCGACACCACGTTGCGCGACGGTGAACAATCCCCTGGCGCCAGCATGAATTTGGCCGAGAAGTTGGAAGTGGCTCAGTCGCTGCAGGAACTAGGGGTGGATGTGATGGAGGCCGGGTTTCCCGTTGCTTCGCCGGGCGACTTTGAAGCGGTGCGACAAATTGCCAGTTCGATTCACGCCGCGACCGTTTGCGGCCTTGCGCGCTGCAATCCGGAGGACATTGACTGTGCCAGGGACGCGTTAGCGCCCGCTGAGCGAGCTCGGATTCACGTTTTTCTGGCCACCAGCGCCATTCACCGCGAGCATAAGCTGAAAATGTCCCGCGATGAAATCGTGGACCGGGCCGTGTCAGGGGTCAGACGGGCGGCCGGTTACTGCGACGATGTCGAATTCTCACCGGAAGACGCGGTGCGGACTGAACGTGATTTCCTCTGCCGAGTCGTGGAAGCGGCGATCGACGCGGGAGCGAAGACCGTGAATATTCCCGACACGGTCGGGTATGCCACGCCGGAGCAAATGGGGGCCACCATCGCCATGTTGATGAATCGCGTTCCAAACATTGACAAGGCCGTGGTCAGTATCCACTGCCACAACGATCTTGGCCTGGCCGTGGCCAACAGCTTGGCCGCCGTGGCCAACGGCGCCGGGCAGATCGAGTGCACGATCAATGGGATTGGCGAGCGGGCGGGTAATTGCTCCTTGGAAGAAGTGGTCATGGTGATGCGGACGCGTCACGATGTTTATCCCTTTGATACGGGGATCAACACGCGGGTATTGGTTCCAACCAGCCGCCTCGTCTCCGGTGTAACCGGGTTGCAGGTCCAACGGAACAAGGCGATTGTGGGCCAAAACGCGTTCGCCCACGAGGCCGGCATCCACCAAGACGGCATGCTCAAGGAACGCACCACCTACGAAATCATGCGGCCCGAAGACGTGGGCATTACGAAAACCGACCTTGTTTTAGGTAAACATAGTGGCCGCGCCGCCCTGGCTGATCGCGTCAAGATGCTGGGGTTCCGGCTGCCCGAGGAGAAACTGCAGCAGGTATTCGATGAATTCAAGAAGCTGGCCGACAAGAAAAAGAAAGTCTACGACGGCGATATCGTCGCGTTGATTGAGCAACAGCTGCACGGGGTGGTGCAAGAGCATTGGAAACTGGTCGACTACGAAATCACCTCCCGGAGCGGGGACGTGCCCCATGTGAAAATGACGCTCAAAAACGGCGACGAAGCGATCGAAAAAGAGGTCACCATGGGGGATGGCCCCATCGATGCGGCTTTTCGAGCGGTGGAGCAGATTACCGGCCTGAAGTTGGTTTGCAAGGACTATCAGGTTAGCAGTGCCACGTTCGGCCGGGACGCCCAGGGCGAAGCCTCGCTGGAAATTGAGCACGAGGGGCATTCCTTCCGTGGATTAGGCGTCTCCACCGACACCATCGAAGCGACCATCAAGGCCCTGCTCAACGCCGTCAATCGCATCGCGGCCAGCCAGGTGGTGCGTTGCCAAGACAATCCCTCACAATAAGCCGCTCGCAGGACCAACACCCCACGCCGGCCGTGCCGCGTGCGGCGTGCGTCTGGCCTGCTGAAATCCCGGGATTCGGGTGAGCGGGGGGGGCCGGAGTAGGTCCTTCAACCTCCGTTGCCCCCCCTTTGGTTCGCCCTTTGGGCCACAATGACCTAAAAGCCCTAATCAAACCACGCAGGTTTTCTCTCACCCAGGGGTTTTTGGAGCGGGGACCAAGTTCCGTTGCGGGCTGTTAGAGTTCTTCATCGCCGCCGTCCGCCTCGGTCTTATTCTTGTTTGCCTTGCACGATCAGCTTTTGAA
>JBNJEM010000218.1:0-10979 GCA_051745935.1 Planctomycetota bacterium | reverse complement strand
TGCCCACGTGAATCGCGTGCGTGGTGCTTCGTACTCAGTACTCAGTGCTCAGTACTCAGTACTCAGTACTCAGTACTCAGTGCTCAGTACTCAGTACTCAGTACTCAGTGCTCAGTACTCAGTACTCAGTACTCAGTACTCAGTACTCAGTGCTCAGTACTCAGTACTCAGTACTCAGTACTCAGTACTCAGTGCTCAGTACTCAGTACTCAGTACTCAGTGCTCAGTGCTCAGTGCTCAGTGCTCAGTACTCAGTACTCAGTACTCAGTACTCAGTACTCAGTACTCAGTACTCAGTACTCAGTACTCAGTACTCAGTACTCAACTCTGTGAGCCGACAGCGAATTCCAGAGCGTGCCACCCGATTCGGTGGTTTCCCGGTTGCAAACAGGCCGCGGGTCCAGGCCTGGCCACGCCCTAATTCCACCACCAAGTTTGCCCATCGGGGGTTCCGGCGCGGGTTCGGACTTGGCCCACGGTGTTGTTCGTTTCCACCTGGCTGGCCACGCGAAACGATTCGATTTGAACGCCCCCGGAGGTCGTTACAATCCAGCCCGAACGGGTTTTCAAGAAGCTGCACTCGGGGGGCACGGTTTTGGGGGCAAACCAGTATTCGGGTTCCAGGTCGCCCTGGTTGCCGGTTAGGACGGGCAAGTGGCAGCCCGCTTGCGCGGTCAGTTCGTGCTCGTCGATCATGGCGGCCACGACACACCAATCCATCACGTTTCTCAGTTGAGCGAAAACTGGTTCCCGCGCCGCCAGTTGCTCGAACTTCTCGGTCATCGAATCGGCCCATTCCTGCGCGATCGGGCTGGTTGTTCCCGCCGCTTCCGCGGAACCGTCCGCGGCGATGATGTCATTTTCGGTGAGGCATTTGACGCCCTGGCCGCGGAGTTCCCACGCGAGTCCATCCTCGCTTCGGGACAGCGGCTCGTAATTGCAGGCCATCCACCACCGGGGGTTGGTGGTGCGGGCTTCCGAGGGATCCTTTTTGACCAATTCCACGTAGCTGGGGAAATCCCGGAGGGGGGCGTCGTCAAGGTTCATCGCCAATCGTTTCATCCGATAATCGGCGGCCACGAGCACGCGCGCGAAATGGCTGTGGACGGGCACGCCCTGCAGCGAGACCTGTTGGGGGCCAAACGCCTGTTTCATGGCCCGTTCCAGCCGGGAGCGATTTTGGGAGGTAACCCCGCTTCGGCGTTGTCGGTTGAGCAGCTTATTGAGCTGTTGCATCCCTTGAGCGGTGGGGTTGATCGAGCAGCTCAACGCGCCCCGCCTTGCGTTGCCGACGGTGCGAAGCGCGACCAGCAGGTCATCGAGCTGGAGCACGGGGCGGCCGGTCGTTTCTCCCACCACATTCCCCGCCTCGTCGATCGTCCAAGCCTCGGCGGGGCCCGCCAGGACGATATCGTTCTGCTCCGGATAGACGAATACGTACTGGACCCGCTGCAGCCCCCCCAGATATTTGATTTCGTCCGGTAATTCGCCATTGTTGGCCGTTAACGCGTCACGGCAAGCGGACTCCAGCGCCGTGAGCGAGATTTTCCGCAACTCGACCGCCCGTTCCATCTCGTCGCCCGGTTCCTTATAATCCTCGCGGCGCATCTTGGCCAGTGCCGCCTGCTGGTCGATTGTCGCGTTCCGGACCACGCCATCATTGCGAATGACCACGCCTCCGACCGATCCAAGACGGTAATTTCCACCGACCACGGTAGCCGGGACAGCGGCGCAAACGGCGAACGCCGCCAGGACGGTTAGCGTACGATTCAAGGCTCCCACGAACGCGCGACTCGACATCCGAAAACTCCTCTGAAAATATTGGCTGCAACGCGGGGTTTCCCCCTTCCGCTCCGGCCCGCTGTTAACAGCAAGCGGCCAAGAGCAACGTGTCGGGGGTCTCATACCACTCTCGGGCAAACGGGACTCTCGGGCAAACGGGACTCTCGGGCAAACGGGACTGTCGGGCAAACGGGAGTAGGACCTCCCAGCGCGGGCGCGCCGCGAGGGCCGTCTTTGCCGGAAATGCTTGCTCGAGGTCGTGTCGTTTGTGATCGTGTCACGTACAATTCAATTCAAATCCCCTGGATCCGCCCAAGACCGTCCTGTCGACCCCAGGAAGGGGGGGCGGCCTGGCGCGGCTGACCCGCCAACGGCGCACACGTTTTCCGCGCCAGAGGTGAACCCAGCAGACCCTTGATTCCTTTACCATAACCTTGACGGAACGTAATTTCAAGCAAAGAGTGAGCTTTCGTCTTGAACAGTTGCGACAGGAGTGGATATTGTGGAAGGGGCACGGTTGGCGATGGCGGTTCGTGGTGGTGCGTTTTCAGCTGGCCCAGTGGATACCCTTGTTTTTTCAGGAAGTGGCCCCATTCATGAGCAACGGCCGAGAGCCACAATTGGCTTATTTGGTCATCCGCGAAGGGACGAAGTGGACCGATGTCTTTCGCTTGGTTCCCGGTCGAACCGTGACGATCGGGCGGGCGGCCACCAATCAGATCGTGGTGAAGGACGAGCGGTGCAGTCGCAGTCACGCGGAAGTCTTTTTGACCGAGGGCCGTTGGACATTGCGGGACTTGGGGAGCCGTAACGGGACGGTGGTGGGGGAGGAACGGATTGAGGGGGACTATCCGCTGAGCCCGGGGGACGTCATCCGCATTGCTCAATGCCAGCTGGTATTCGTGCATGATCTGTCCGAGGCATTTCCTGAATCGAAGGCCGGCCGGTCCGGGGGGGTGGCGGAACGGGCGGAACAACCACCTCGGCCCCGGGGCGTGGCGCTGACCAGTGAGGATGTGGTCCCGGACATGAATGGGATTGGCGGCGTCGAGGAAGCAGCCGTCGAGGAGGCGGGGGTACCGACCACGATCACCCATCGGCGCGGTCAAACACGCTATCTCAAGCCGGGGCCGGCGGGCGCGCCCCCGGCGCCGCGGGTTGGAGACGCGGCGGCCATGCTGTGCCGGCTGGCGTTTGAGTTGGCCCAGCAGAGTGACGTGTCGACCGTGGCCCACCGGGCGTTGGATGGTTTGTTCGAAGGCACCAAAGTGGATGCGGGCGCTGTTCTGGTCACGCCCCGCGATAAGACTCGGCAAGTGCGAGTCGAGGATCTGGAGGTGGTGGCGTCCCGCACGGATATCGAATCTCGTTACCATCGCGTCTCGGAGTTTCTAGCCAGTACGGTGTTGCGGGAAGGGGAAGCGGTTCTGGCCCGGAACGTGCTCGACGACAACGTGCTGGGGGCTCGCGACAGCAAGGGGGAAATCCACTCCACCAGCGTGATTTGCGCCCCGATCCGCGAAGAAACGAAACGAACGATCGGCCTGATCCATCTTTATTCCACCGTGGATGATCGGCAGCCGGATCCGGACGACTTGGAGTTCACCCTGGCGGTGGCCGACAACGTGGCCCTGGCGATCAAGAATTTGCAGCGGCAACGCGAGCTTGCGGAAAATCTCTCGCGAACGCGAAGCGAGATCCTGCAGCTGCGCATTCAGCTGGGCGCGGAAAGTGAGATCATTGGCAGCAGTTCGCTCATGGCCAATGTGCAACAAGAAATTGCTCGCGCGGCGTCCAGCCGTTCCACCGTTTTGATACGGGGCGAATCGGGGGTGGGCAAGGAGCTGGTGGCCCGGGCGGTCCATTACGCGTCGCCCCGCAAAAAGGGACCGTTCGTGTGTCTCAATTGCGCCGCGCTGACCGAGTCGTTGCTCGAAAGTGAGTTGTTTGGACACGAACGGGGCGCGTTTACCGGCGCCACGGATCGGAAGATCGGGAAGTTCGAGGCCGCTCATTCCGGTACGCTCATGTTGGATGAGATCGGGGAAATGAGTTCATCCACCCAGGCCAAGTTCCTCCGCGTGCTCGAAGGACACGCATTCGAACGCGTGGGAGGGAATCAATCCGTGAATGTTAATGTCCGCGTGGTGGCCGCCACGAACCGAGATCTTGAAAAAGCAGTGGCCGAAGGCAAGTTTCGCCGCGATTTGTACTTTCGGCTCCGGGTCATCGAGATTTACATCCCGCCACTGCGCAAACGCCCGGAAGATGTGGTCGAGCTGGCGGTCCATTTTTTGGAACGTTTCAATACCGAAACGGGCCGGCGGCTGGAAGGATTCACGCCGGCTGCCTTCGAACGGATGCGCGAGTATCGCTGGCCGGGCAACGTCCGCGAACTGAAAAATGTCGTGGAGCGAGCCGTGGTGCTGGCGCAAGGCGATCGGATCGACGCCGACGACCTGGCCCTTTCCACCCTCTCCACCCAGGGCGAATCGGGGGAGTCGCTGTTCGGCCGCTCGGGCTACGAGCCCGTCTCGTTGGCCGACATGGAAAAGCGTCACATTCTGGCCACGCTCAAATCAACCGACTGGAACAAGAGCCGCGCCGCCGGTATCCTCGGCATCGAACGGTCCACGCTCGATCGCAAAATCCGTCGCTACAAGATCGAACGCCACTAAAGAGCCCGCCCGGAATCCTTCGGGGTTCCGCTCGGGTAACCGTTCACGGGCAAGAGATTGATATCCCCGCATGTTCGCACTTCCGTCGCACGTCTTCACGGAAGGCTTTTGAAGGTGCAAATGCCACGGGCTTGTCCCGTGGTCCGTTACGTTCCACGCTACCGATGAGGAGCGGTGGTGTGTCCGGCCGGTGTGTAGCGGCGAGCGTGAACCACCACGGGACAAGCCCGTGGCATCCATGCGGGCCTTGCGTGTCCAAGCCGCGTAGCGGCACCCCGTGAACGGCTACAAAGTTACAAAAGGACGAAGGCGGTGCCAACAAAATGATACCACCTTCGTCTTGACTCGCCGTTCACCCCGCATCCGTCACCGGGCCTCAACCGTGGTCAGCTGCGATTCCTCCGCGTTCGACTGCTGTTCGTCGAGCCGTTTGCGATGGACTTCGCGGCCAGCGGAAATCTGCCGCTCGAGAAACTTTCGTATCTTTCCGGGCGAGTGAACGCCGGCCAGGTGCACGCGGCGCCACAACTCGCCAGCTTGTGTATAAAGCACCAGTTGTGGAATGGAGCGCCCGCGCAGCAGCTTGCGCGACAGGTCCGGTTTGGCGTCAGTATCGACCTCCACATACACGATGCCCTTTAGGTCGCCCGCGCGGTCGAGCTCCGGTATCGCCTCTTGCTTCATGGCCCGGCAGCCCGGACACCAGTCCGCGCCGACGAGTACTAGAAATGGTTTGTCATGGTCATCCGCTCGCTCGAAGGCTTTCTGATATTCGCCTCCAGTAGTCGTCAACAGTGCGATCTGCAGTAGTGTTGTCGCGGTCATTCCCGGCATTTCTCGTTAGTCCTCCACGTGCTAAGTCCTCGTGTCCCACCTATCGCAAAAGGAATTCGCCACGGCGGGGCCAACCACCGGGCGGACGGACCCCGGAGGCCACCTTTCCTTCGAACCGCGGGATTCTCGCCGACAGTGGCATGAACTCTCCTCCATACCCGACTCACGCGGCGGTGCCACGGCCCGTTGCTTCGCATACCTCGCAATGGGTACGGCGCCGCTGGCCCGTGCTCGCGCCTCGTGTTTGTCGATCAGACCGATCGGGCAAGCCTGGGGATCTGGAGCAGCGACAAACTCTCCACTGTACGCGAACGGGGGCCGGAGGTCAGCCACCCAAACGGCAGCCTCGGGGAATTAAGGCACCATGTCGGCGTTTTGTCGCGAAAATACGTGCTTTACCGGGTGTATCGTGGATGGCGGCTGACGCGGCTGGCGAGCCTTGGAGGCGTTTCCAGGATGGAAGCGTGGAGGCGGTCGGGGGGGGGATCGGCCAAAAAAGCGGGGGGCGGAGCACGGTTCTTTTTCCGGGACAGGCTTGCTGCATGCGTCCCGCGGCGAGGGGCGTTGGAGCATGAGAGGCTGGCCCGGGGGGGGCGATGAAACCCTCGGAATTGAGGCGGAATGAGGCTACTAGGTTCTTGATGAAGCGAAGACGCGCGACGCATGCTGAAAACCTAGCCGCTCCAGTTTGCCCAATTCCGGGGGCCTCAGTCGTTCATCCGGAGGGGCTTCCACTGGGTTTCCCCGCCTGATGCTTGGGGAAGACGCAACTGGAAGTGCAGCCGAGTGTGTTGTGCTTTATACTGGCGAAACACGGAACTGTTGAGCGGGTTGGCATGCGCGAGGCTTTCCAGTCTGGGCGCCGGGCATCTGGCAAGAGCGGGCAACAACACGCTGTCGACCGGCGTCGGCCGGGAAAAGCGGACGTTCGACGCATAGAATTGAACAAAAGATCGTTGGCGGTTTGGCTGGCGCATGGTGGATTTTTCGGTCCATCGATTTGGCATTTGGACGGACCGCGGGCCGGGCGCATTTCAAATGGTTCGAATGGGAAGATGCTAATCGGCAGCGGGGGTGTTGGTCGAATGATCTCTCATGGTCGCCCGAGACGGCGGATGGGCGGGTGAGAATGTCCGTGCCATTGAAAAGCAACGTAACATGTAACCCTGGCCCGTTAAGGAACTTGGAAAAGAAGGGAGCAGGATGAAACTGCGCGTGGGTGTGGTCGGGGTGGGCAGCGCGTGGCGGACGCGGCATTGCCCGGCGCTACGGGCATTGGCGGACCGCTTCGAGGTGCGGGCGGTGTGTGCCGAGGTCGCCGCGCGGGCGGAGCGAGCGGCCGCTGAGTTTGGCGCGACGGCGGTTGACGGGTTTCGGGCGTTGACGAGGCGGGACGACATTGATGCGATCTTGGTTTTGACCTCGGAATGGTATGGTCCGTTGCCGCTTCTGGCCGCGTGTGAATATGGCAAGGCGGTGTACTGCGCGGCGGCGTTGGACATGGACCCGCGGCGAACGGCTGAGATTAAACGTCGCGTGGAGGATTCGGGCGTGGCGTTCATGGCCGAGTTTCCACGGCGTCATGCCCCCGCCACCGTACGGTTAAAGGAATTGATCGCGACCCAATTGGGTCCCCCCAGGCTCTTGTTCTGCCATGGTCGGGACGAGTTGATTGCGCGGAGTGGCGGGGGCCCGACCAGCGCCGGCGGTCAACAGTGGAGCCGGGACTTACTGGAGCTGGTCGATTGGGTGTGGTACATCGTGGGATGCAATCCGAGTTGGGTGGTCGGGATGGCCCATCATGGATGCGATGGGAGCGTGGATTTCGAGACGATAACGCTTGACTTTTCATCTCGAGAGTCGGTCGGTACCGGTCCGCTTGCGCAAATCACGTTGAACCGCTATCTGAAATCGGCATGGCGAGAAGCGGCGGCATTCCATGCCGCCGCTGATCTAAAGGTCTGTTGCGAACGCGGCGTGGCGTTTCTTGACTTGCCCGGAAAACTGGTCTGGTTCGATGATGCGGGGCAGCATGTGGAGTCGCTGGAGGACGAGCGTCCCGTTGGCGAACAAATGCTACTGCAGTTTCATCGCGCTGTAACCAGCCTTTTTCGCAAGACAAGTGATCTGGAGGATACGTACCGGGCATTGCGCGTGGTGTTGGCCGCGCGGGAAAGTCACGCTTCGGGACGACGCATCGGTCTCGATGACTGTGTCTAATTCAACAGCGCCACTTTGGTTCGACCGATGAACGCAAAGCCTTACGATATATTTCAGGCGGTTGGTTTTTTCCGGGTGGAAAGCTGCCCGACGCAAGCCGTCCTCCCGTTGGTCGGACTCGCGGCGGAGCAAGTCATCCGCGACCGGTATGTTGTCGCGTTTCATACGTGGCTGCCAATGGGCCCACAAGTGTTACCGAACTGTGTAATACGTTAGCCGTCTGAAGTAGAATCCTAGCTTCGTGATCACAAATCCCTTATGGTGTACCCCGTTTAACCGCAAGGCCAGAGTCCGCTCGCCCGCGCATTGGACCGGCAAGGATCCATGACGGCGGACGGCGGCCTGCGCGCTCCACAGGGCCGTTGTCCAACCCTCAGTGCCTGGAAGCACCTTACTTCAGTTTGCTAAAAAGTTACCGAACTGTGAATCTCATGCGAATTGTCTTGTGTTATCAAACCGAGGATCGTCATTTGCGGCGAATTGCCTCCGTGGCCCCGGAGGCTGAAATCATCAACGCCTCGCAGCAATCGATTCCCGAGGACATCATGTTGGCGGACGTGTTTTGCGGGCACGCCAAGGAGCGTCCTGTCCCTTGGGATCGGGTGGCCGCACAGGGGCGTCTGAAGTGGATTCAGTCATCGGCGGCCGGCATGGATCACTGTTTGGCTCCCGAGGTGATTCGTTCACCCATTCTGGTCACCAGCGCTTCGGGCTTGTTCGCGGATCAGGTGGCCGAGCAAACGCTGGCCCTGCTGCTGGGATTGCTCCGGAGCCTGCCGGTTTTTTTTCGAGCGGCTCAGCGGAAAGAGTTCGTTCGGCGTCCCACCAGGGATTTGCATGAGACGACGGTGGGCATTATCGGTTTTGGCGGAAACGGTCGGCGGCTGGCCGAGCTGTTGGCCCCCTACCGGACTCGGATCCTGGCCACGGACTGTTTTCCGGTTGACCGTCCGCCCTACGTGCGGCAACTGCTGCCTCCGGAGGGCTTGCACCAGGTGGTGAAGCAAGCGGATATTGTTATTCTTTGTGTTCCACTCACCGATCAAACTCGTGGCATGATTGATCGAGCGACGCTGGAAACCATGAAACCTGGCGCTACCTTGATCAATGTCGCTCGCGGACCGGTCGTCGTGGAAGACGCGCTGGTCGACGCGCTCGAATCCGGCCACCTCAGCGGCGCGGGGCTCGATGTGACGGAAATCGAGCCCTTGCCTCCCAGTAGCCGTTTGTGGGACTTGCCGAACGTGATTATTACGCCGCACGTCGGCGCTCAGTCTCGCCGTCGCTTCGATGATGCCACCGATCTGTTCTGCGATAACCTGAGCCGCTACCTGAAGGGCCAGCCACTGCGTAACGTGATCGACAAGGAATTGGGATTTCCTCCGCGGCGGTCGCCGGCGAGCCGCTAAACGTCGCGTGAACGATCGGTGTCCAGATTCCTCGATTGGCGACGAGTTTTCAAACCCGCTGAAAAGCCAACTCGATGCCCTGGTGTACTCGAGAGGATTGGGCGCGGCACGGATGCGGCGAGTCATTTCGGGCGTGAACGGTCGGAGGGGGGGGCTTCATGGCCGCCTGCGAAATGTCTCGCGGTTGTCCAATAGCGGTATCACGTGAGCCACCCGTTTTTCCGGACGGCTTTTGAAATGCCAAGGGCCGGGTCCGCTGGCGATCCGCGCGCCCCCCACCTATGGGCCTTCTTTCTCTTTACGGCATGGATTCCGCCGACTGGGCGCCGCGAGGGAAGAATTGTTCGCTCAGAGGGACTCGCGCCGGGTGGCGGCCGTGGACGGGTTATAGGGCCCCCCCTACACGCCGCAGTGAAGGCCGGCCGAGTGCGTCCGTCCTTCGCTCCAACTTCGTCTAGACGCGCGCGAGGCGCCGCGAGTAGAATGCGGCTCGTGGGTTGCGCGCCCAAAGCGCGGCTCGGGGGCGGCGAGGTGGCGAAGTCCACCGGAACGACTGAAGGGATTCGCTGTCGGTATGAAGAAGAGCGTGATTGGGGGATGCGGGTTCGGGCGTTCGTGTTCTTGCCGCGGGACTTGCGTGCCCGCAGTGCCAGTGAGAACCGAAATGGACTAAGAGCCTAAATGAACCGAGCTTGGCAACCATTCGACCATTCGACCATTCGACCATTGGGGCAATTCGTCCAATAGAGATATTCCATGTTAACGACAACGATTAGTGGCGTGAATGCGACGGTCACGCGGGGGCGGGAGTCGACCACTCCCGGGTCTCAGGTGCTGTTAAAACGATATCAAGAGATACTTGACGGCAAACGGCTTCACTGGACCACCCACCATCATCTCGACCGCATGCTCGGCTCGGGAGGACAAGGGGTTGTCTATTTGACGGAGCGGCGGGGCACGGATGGCTTTACGTTGCCAGTGGCCATCAAGATCTTCTCGCCTGATCGCTACGATGACGACCGAACGTACGACAATTCAATGCGCCGCATCGCGGACGTGGCCGCTCATGTCGCGCAAATCCAACATGACAACCTCTTGGACGTGCACAATTTCGTGGACCGGGATCGGATTCGGATGATGGTCATGGAGTGGGTGGATGGTTATGACCTCCAGGCCCTCTTGACCTCGGAGCGGCTGGAGCGGGTTGAATCGCGAGTAAGCCGCAAGAGATGGGAATACATCAATCGGGTGCTGGCGACCTCCGGGCCGGTCCATCCCCGGCTCAAGCCGGGCGTGGCCATGGCCGTGATGCGAGGTTGTTTGGGCGCGTTGGCGGCGTTGCATCGCGAAGGAATCGTGCACGGCGATATTAAACCGTCGAACATCATGATCAAACGGACGGGCTCGGCCAAGATCGTGGATATCGGGTCCGCGTTCGCGACCGAGGCCCCGCCGCCTCACTTCATGTGCACGCCCCATTACGCGGCCCCGGAGGTGCTTGAGAACAGCGAGTGCACGCCGCGCAGCGACTTGGCGTCGCTCGGCTACGTCTTCATTCAAATGCTCGGAGGCCAGAGTCCGTTTCAAGATTGCAACGGGATGGGTCTGCGCGAACTGCTTGAGCACAAGCGGAGCTTGTCACAGCGGCTTGACTCCATTCTTCCACGCGACGTGACCGTTAACGAATTGTTGATGAATTTCTGCCGCCGGTTAATTGCCCCCGATCCCATGAAACGGTTTCCCACCGCGGAAGAAGCGGATTTGGTCAAGGAAGGGGCCGCCGCGTTCCATCGACAACTGGTGATGAGCAATCTGTCGGTCGAGTACGAGAACGAAATCCGAATTTGGCTGGAAGAACTGCGCGAACTCGATGACCTCGATCACGGCGAGTCCGACGAGCCGAGCGATCCGAGCGACCCGACGAGACTGTGATCGGCCGATGACCGCAAGGGGTTTTCTCCCGGATTCCCACAAACTGATTGCCGCCGGTCCACTTCGCCCATCTCGCGCTCCATCAGCTTACACTTCGCACGGTAAGGAACGACAGGAAGATTTG
>JBNJEM010000217.1:0-10983 GCA_051745935.1 Planctomycetota bacterium | reverse complement strand
ACGGAGTTTTTTGTGCGGTTTTGCTTGCGCGATCGGTCTTAGGATCTAACCGTACTGCTCGAGCTGTGAGCCAGTCGTGTAGAGCCGACCACGGATGCTTGGCCTTGCACCCGGTGTTGACGATTGATGCACGACAGCTGTCATGAGGGGGGGTACTATACCCCTCTATGGTGCCTGTTGGTGACGGTCGGTTTTCGTACACGGCTTAGCTCGTTCCGCTTTCGCGCTCGCCGTTTCATCGGCTGATTCTTCGCGTTGGACTGTGCGATCGTGAACCGTCAGGGTAACCTCGCAAGTCCTCGCGTCTTTTCGGTGGAATCGCTTGAGTTCGATCAACAGGTTCTTTTTCATGAATTAGCCCTCCGCCCCTTCACGTTATGAGTTAGGCTCGAGGCATATTCGGCGGTCCTATTGGGGAGCGGCAAACATACCTATCAAAAGAGGGTGGGGGCGTATCCCAACACAATCAAAAAGGAGGAATACTTGTGAGTCACGCAGCCTGGACTGTCGACAACGTGCTAATACGTGACCCGAGCGTGCTCGCGCCAGTCGAGCCGGTCTATGTGTGGGAATTCATCCGGCGACATCCGCATTACATCGCGCATTGGCAAGAGGCTAAACAGTATCGCGAGGCACATCGTAACGACCAGTGGGAAGCCTTGGATAAGGCAACACAACAACAGCTTAGCTCCGTTTGGGACAGGCTGAACAACCTCGGTGCTGTTGGCTCCGATTTCCCTGATCCTTCCATTGACGGCCGCAACACCCCTGGTTTTGTACCGCCCTTTACCTCTGCTGCCGCCAGGATCCTTACATATCGCTTATGCTTGACTATTGCACTCATGCAACTTCCGCACTGCGTTCGTGAGAAAGTCGCCAACAGCTATCTGAATGAGCTTGTGACGCAAACCGTGCTTGATCAACGGCAGCAACAGCTGAAGGCTGAAGCTCAAGAAGTCCTGGCTAACGTACCTTCCGAGAAGAAGGGTGACCTATTTTCCCTGGCAGACAATGTCCCTCTCTCTACCCGCCTGATCAGCGAGCTCTCGCGGCTGGATATGCCGGAATTGGATCAAGCCCTGCCAGACGTTTTGTATATCGACGTGTATGCCCCGCTGGACGACATCATCGCTGATGTGAAAGCGCATGTGCAGCGTTGTCGTGAGCATGGGAATATCCCTGACAGGCGACGCCGCGGAGACAAATATGACGACTACCTCCGCGTCTGGGACCTTCGAGAGGGGTTTTGCGAGGGCGCGTACCACGGTGATCGCGAGCTTCGATTGGCCAAGGTGAGCCAAGAATTGGGGATTCCGAAAGCCACGGTCCAATCGCATCATAAGGCCGCGTTTCAGCTTATTACCGGGCATACCTATGACCCAGATTTATGGCTCATCTTGTTTCAAGCCTGGAAACCGAACTCCAAATTCAGCAGTTGGCGGAAAAACAAGTCGCGCTCCAGCTCAGTTCCGCAAAAGGCTACAGTTCAAACGCACACAACCGGCCCTGCCGCCACTGCGTCCGACGATCAGGACCTTGTGGATCTCGCACTGGATATTAAAACGTTGTGTGAGCAAGGGAAGCCAGAAGATCGCATCGCTGCGCAACTCGAAATCCCAATCGAGTGCGTCGAAGACGCGCGCAAGTGGATCGAGGACGGTCTATTTGAACAGTGACCCCATTCTCTGCACGTGCCGCTGTTTTCTCGGGGCTTCCCCGGCCTCGGGGGCGCCCTCATACCTGAAGCCTGCCAAATAAGCTCAGTCGCTATTTCATAATGCGAATATATAGCGACACATGCTGTCTATGCCCCGCGGATCTCGGCTCGTCGTCCACGGATTGTGGCCCGGCGGATCGTCGACCTCAATCTGACGGGCGATCAACACTGTGGTAGGGAAGGGTGACATTGTTATGCTGCGAGAGGATCACTGTAGTTACGAGTCGTCAGACAAACGACTGCTAACAGTCAAGGAAGCTGCGGATCTCCTACACGTGAGCCCGTCAGCCGTGTACCAGTTAATTGATGCTCATCGGCTCGCCTGCCACCGGATTGGAACAGGCCGAGGTACGATCCGTATTTCTCGGCATGATCTGAATACGTTCCTGGACGTTTGCCGACAGGAGCGGCAAGAACAAGTCGTACCTGTGCCGCAAGTACCGCTTCGTCATCTAAAAACGTAAGGGGTTGGACACATGCTGGCTCGAAGGCACGCCGGACTGAATTCCCCGCAACGCTTGAGCAGCGCGGCGGGGAACCTCGGCTGCCCTGCATTATCCAGCGGCCTTGCGAGCTTGATCCAACAGATACGTCGGCGCATGCGACAGGTGGCTGTAGACGCGGGCGACCATGCTTGGGTCGGCATGTCCCATCAAGACGGCGACCGTGAGTGAGTCAACGCCTTTAGCGAGGGCCCGGGTGCACCAACTATGACGAAACACTGTAAGGCAATACTTGACGCCGACTTTTCGCTCAATGCGACAGAACAGATTGTTCACCGCGTCCGTGGTCCACGGCACACCCCGGGAATTCCGGAACAGCGGTCCTTGCGGATGTTGCAGCATCAATCGCCTGGTCATGCCCATCGCTTGATCGGTCAGATAGACCACTCTCGGCATGCGGCACATCTTCTCCTCTTCGGGCGAGAAGACCCAGCGGTTGCCCTGCAGGTCGACGTGTCGGGCCTCCACGCGGAGCAATTCCTGGGCGCGGGCTCCGGTTTCCCACGCTACGGTGAGCAAATCTCGGGCTTCTCGCATCGGCACAACGGCCAGAATCCCATCGAACTCCTCCTGCGACACGACCCGATTCCGCTTCCCTTGAGGCGGTTTCTGCAGATGGGCGATCGGCGAGCGGTCGACATACCCCTGCTGTTCGGCCCAGCGCATGGCCCGTTGAATGGCGCGGCAGTAATTGCGTTTGGAGCCGAGCGAGAGATGCTCGAAGCTATCCACCCATCGCTGCACGTGGTGTGGCTTCAGCTGCGCCACTCGCAGTCCTCGGGGGATGAAATCGATGAACCGCTGCAGCCGATACCGGTACCACTCGTAGGTGTCCGGGGCGCGGTGCTTCTGGCACCAGTCGAGGTATGCATCGACCACGGCCACCACCGAATCAGTGGGGACCGGCCGGTCCCGTGGCTGTCGCATCAGGTCGTGGTAGCGGCGAAAGGCTTCGTCCTGGTCGCGTCCCAGGTTGTACTGTTTGCCATTGATTTCGACGTACCACAAGCCACGCGACTTGCGAAAGAACGGTTGGGGATGATGAGGCATTGCGAACCCTCCAGCTGAATCCATGGAAACCTGGAAGGCGAGCCAGAAGGTTCGCTTTTTCGGCCTCGCAGACTGGCCTCTGCGGGGCCTTTTTTCGTGACGTGAACGATCCGAAACTCTGACAACTTCTCTGACATGCGACCTGCGAATCGTCGTAAGTCCAGTATCCCCGGCAGGATTCGAACCTGCAACCTTCGGCTCCGGAGGCCGACGCTCTATCCAATTGAGCTACGGGGACTTGGCATATCGATCCCTCTTTTTTGGGTTGGATGCCCAGCAAAAACTAGTGTAACAGCCTCAACCAAAGCTGAAAAGGTCCAGGGCTCGAAAAGAACGGCCTGAAAGCCTAAACCGCAACCCACCCAAATTGGACAGCGCCACTTTCACGGTATTGAAATCCGTAAACCGCTTTATCGCAAATACTTGCCGCGGCCGGGCTGGTCCCGGTGGCGCGAATTCGCGAGAGAAATTGCAAACCTTCAAAAAAGTCCGCAATCATCGGATATACTCAGAACGTGAAACGGACCAATACACGATGACTTTTGGGACTTGCATGAATTCCAAGACCTGCCACCGTAGCCAGCTCAAACCACTCTCCGTGGTGGTCGCAATCGTGCTCGCATTCGTGGGCAAGGCGGCCGTGGGCCTGGGGTCGGAACCAACCGACTCCAAGCCTGCCCCAAACATTTCGCTCGACTGGCAACAGCTGCCTGACTTGCCGGATACACTGGGCGTGGCCGGGCCCTTTGTCGGCGTTCACCAGGACGCGTTGATCGTGGCCGGAGGGGCTAACTTCCCGGAACCGGTGTGGGAAAGCGATAAAGTCTGGCGCGACCGAATCCACGTGCTGACGAAGACCACCAGCGGCTATCAATGGCACGAGGCGGATCCCCTCGACCGACCAATCGCCTACGGGACTGCCGTGTCCACGGCCGACGGCGTCGTCTGCATGGGCGGCAACCACTCGAAAGAGACGTTTCGCGAGGTCTTCCTGCTCCGCTGGGACGCGGAGACTGGTCAAGTTCAGGTCACCGACTATCCCGAGCTCCCGTCACCCTGCGCGTATGGGCAAGCCGCGTTGGTCGACAACGTGATTTATCTGGCTGGCGGCCAGAGTGGAACCGAGCTCGATTCGGCCATGAAGAACTTCTGGGCACTCGACTTGTCCCGGAAAGACGACCCAGAAAGATTTGCCTGGCGGGAACTCGACGCTTGGCCGGGAAAGTCCCGCGCATTCAACATCACGGTTCAACAACACAACGGATATAACGACGCGGTTTACGTGATCAGCGGCCGGCGGCGGGCGGGCAACGAGGTCCATTTCTTGCAGGACGTGTGGGAGTTCACGCCGAAGACTGGCCAGTGGCGGCGCCGCGCCGATGCCCCTCGATGCGTCATGGCGGGAACGGGAATCGGTTGGGGACAAAGCCACATTTTCGTACTGGGTGGAGCCGACGGATCGTTGTTTTCCAAAGCCGATCAGCTGAAACAAGCCCATCCGGGTTTTCCCAAACAGGCGCTGGCCTATCACACAATCACGAACACGTGGATCTCCGCGGGGCCAATTCCGCGCAACCACGTGACCACGACGGCGGTATCGTGGAACGGTCGCATTGTCCTCCCCAGCGGCGAAGTCAAACCACGGGTTCGTTCAGCGACAATATGGAGCGTCAGCCCGGTCGAGCGCGCTCGCGGATTCGGAACGTTCAACTATTGCGTCCTCTTTGGATATTTGTTGGCAATGGTCGGCATTGGCGTTTACTTCGCCAACCGAAACAAGGACACGAACGATTACTTCCGGGGAGGCAAACACGTGAAGTGGTGGGCGGCGGGCTGCAGCATTTTTGCCACGATGCTCAGTTCGCTGACATACACCGGCCTCCCGTCCAAGGCCTTCGCGCAAGATTGGGTCTACGCGATTGGCAACATGATGATTCCCGTGGTGGCGTTCATTGCCGTTTTCGTCGCGCTACCGTTCTACCGGCGAATAGACGCGACGAGTGCTTATGAGTATCTGGAAAAGCGTTTTAGCCGCCTTGTACGATTGTTTGGCAGTGCCAGCTTCACACTGTTTCACGTCTTTCGCATGGCGGTCGTCATGTCGCTGACCGGCCTGGCGCTGGCCGTCGCCACGCCGCTAACCCCCGTGCAATCGGTATTGCTGATGGGCACGCTCAGTGTCATTTACTGCACGCTGGGCGGCATCGAAGCCGTCATTTGGACGGACACGATGCAGACGATTGTGCTTTTGGGCGGGGCCGTATTGGCTCTAATCCTGTTGGTCGCCGGCACGGAGGGCGGTTTGAGTGGCTCGATTGATGCAGCCACCGCGGCGGACAAGTTCCGCGTGGCCAATTTTCACTGGGACGTGACCAGCACGCAACTGGCTCTATGGGTGGTCGTGATTGGCGGGATCGGTCAAAACATTTCATCGTATACGGCGGATCAAGCGGTCGTGCAACGCTATATGACCACGGCCGATCAGAAGCTTGCGGCCCGGTCCATCTGGACCAACGCGGTCATGTCAACGATTGCAACCTTCCTGTTTTTCGGAATTGGAACGGCGCTGTTCGCGTTCTACCGCTCCCACCCCGACAAACTCGATCCCACGATTACCACGGACCAGGTCTTCCCGCTGTTCGTCGCCAAGGAAATGCCCATCGGGATAGCCGGGTTGATCGTGGCGGGGATCTTCGCCGCCGCCCAGTCCACGGTCTCCACCAGCATGAATTCCACCGCCACCACCGTGGTCACCGATTTGATGCGTCCCCTCGATGTCTGCCAGAGCGAGCGCGGCTACCTTGTTGCCGCTCGCACCGTGACCTTTATCATGGGCGTGGTGGGGACCCTCCTGGGCCTGATCTTCGTCGACCCGGAGATCAAATCACTGTTCGACGCCTTCATCATGGTCATTGGCCTGTTCATGGGCGTACTCGGTGGGCTGTTCGTGCTGGGGGCGCTCACTCGCCGGGCCAACGCGTACGGCGCCCTCACCGGTGCCTTCGTCGGAGCCGCGACGATGCTTTCCCTCTGGCTATTCACCGAAGTGCACGGCTATATATACACCGCCACGGGCATCACGACATGTGTCATTGTCGGCTATTTCGCGAGTCTCGTTCACGGCGGCCAGGATCGGGATTTGAGTGGGTTGACGGTTTACACCTCGTCCGACTGAAGTCTCGGCCGGCGACGCGTCAGCCCCCCTGTTCGTGTAGCCGTTCACGGGCAAGAGACTGATATCCACGGACGTTCGCACGTCCGTTGCACATATTGAGGATAGGCTCTTCGAGGTGCCAATGCCACGGGCTTGTCCCGTGGTCCGTTACGTTCCACGCTACCGACGGCCAGGAGTGGCGTGTCTGGCCGGTTTGTAGCGGGGAGCGTCAACCCACAAGGGAAAAGCCCGTGGCATCCATGCGGGCCTTGCGTCTCCAGGCCGTGGAGCGGCACCCGTGAACAGACCCCTGTTCGTGACGATCAGGAGGCGCCCCATCAACGGTCGCTCACGGTCCAAGCGACTCCATTCGAGCCTGCAAAAACGACACGTGGCTAAGTTCTTCTTGAATCAACCGATCAATGGTTTCACGCCCCATGTCCTCGGGAACCAGGTTCTTCATGGAGGAATAGAGGGCCACGGAGTCCTTCTCGAAGCGCATGGCCAGCTTGAGGATCTCCTCCGGCGAACCACACTCTTGCACAAGTCGAGACATATCGGTGTTGATCACGAACACGTGACTGTCCGCGTTGGCCTTGAGGTACCGAGTCATTTCCCCGTCCGGATCGGATACCTCGAACCCACCACTCTCCGCCGGCAATTGGCGTTTCAAGGTCTCGAACAGCTCCACGTGACTCTCTTCCCAAGCCGACAGATCCTTGAACAGTTTTTCAGTGTCCGGATCCTCGGCCACCGCCGCCGCCTCCCGGTAGAACTCCTTCCCGTTTTTCTCGATCTCCACCCCAATCTGATACACTTCGTTGGCGTTGAACATCATTGCCATGACAAATCCTTTCCAATAAACGAACGTCACGATCCCCGGGGCGAGCTCGGGATGTCGAAAAATCGCGGCTTTCCTCACAATCCTTTTTATAGGCCTCGCATTTCAACGGTGTTGAATCAAGGCCCTGAGGGGCCGAAAGAACCAAAGGCGGATCGCGGGGGCGGCCCGATGGTGAATCGAGCCGCGCGCCAGATTCCGAGAAAACTCGCAGCCCTATTCTTTCCCTTTCCAGCACCGGACCGTTCCATCTTTCATGCACATATAGAGTTTATTCGGGACCGCAATCAGGCTGTCGAAGACGGGTTGGGCATCGAGCGGATACTCCGCAAGCGTGGCGCCGTCGCTGGTGGAAACCGCCCGGAGCAGCGATCCGGTTCGGCCCTCGAAGGCTGCCAGCGGATCGTCGGGATCAACCTTGTCGGGCGGGCCCGCCAGGAACAGCGTCTTTCCGGCCAGTACCATGGCGCGAGCCCGCACCGGAATTTTCACTCGCCACATGGGCGGTTTTTGCCGCGAGTAACCTGGTTGTCTTTCTCGCTTCGCGGCCGCCGGATCCAGATAAGGCTCGTTGTCATTGTCATCGGCGACCAGCTCGTGACCGGATGTTCCCGGGGAAAAGTAAGGGCTGCGCGAGAAAAGCTCGGCAAACGTATGCAACGCGTAGGTCGTTTGCTCGTCGA
This sequence comes from Planctomycetota bacterium, assembly GCA_051745935.1. GTDB lineage: Bacteria > Planctomycetota > Planctomycetia > Pirellulales > Pirellulaceae > JBNJEM01. The sequence continues at coordinate 3,035 of JBNJEM010000217.1, read as the reverse complement.
ACACCAGGATCTGTCCGGTCTTCGGGGCGTTGTATGCAAAGTAGAGGCCCGGCCAACGAGCGGCATGCATCCAGTAGAGGCGATCGAAACCGGTCGTATCCAGGAACCCGCCCATCGCGGAAAGATGCCGATCCATCTCCCGGGCCCCGTGCTTGGCGATCACCGGAGCCTCCAGCTGGTTAAGTTGCAGATCAAAGACATTCTGCAGCATGTAAAGCTTGTCGTCCTCGCACACCAAGAGGTCGGTACGCCCTCCATCCATCCAGTGCGCGCCATGCGGGCTCGGCTCATGGGGATCCGTCCAAGGCCCATCCATGTGGTTTTGACATTCCACGGCGCCGGTGGCGATATCGAGACCATAAAGGTAAACTCCACCGTCCAGGAACGAAGAGCGGCCCGCGGCCACGTAGGCCACGTCGTTTTTGACCAGCACGTTTCCGTGCACGGGCCAGGAGGACTCCAGCTGGCCGTGGGAGACAACCCGTTGGTCACGCGGCGCGGCGTGGAAACGCCAGACGAGCGTTCCGCTTTCAGCCTCCAAGCAATACACTTGGCCATCCGCGCACCCGAACAACACGCAGTCGCCCCGGACAGTCGGCGGCGAATCCACGCGTCCACCGGCCACGTAGCACCACAGCTGGTCGCCGGTCGCCGCGTTCAGACAGTGCACGGTGTGCGTCTCTTTGTTGGCGACAAACAGCCGGCCGTCCACCAGAACGGGCGGAGTGAGACTTGCGCCGATTCTGGTCTTCCATGCACGTTCCAGCGTGGTCGGGACGTCGGCCGAAGTGGCGCCGCCGCGGGCATTCTCGTGGCGGTAGGTCGGCCAGTCGGAGGGGGACGAGCGGCCCGTGCCGACGCGACCGTAGGCGGGCCCCTCGTGGAGCCGCTCGATGTCGGGCGCTTCTCGCGCCGCGGCCGGCGCCAGCGCGTTGAAGCCGTTGATCTTCACCCCCGGGTAGCAGAAGCAGGGCGTGGGCGGCGCGTACAGTAAGCCATTGGCGGGGATGATCCCGTAGCGGCACGTGCCCCGGACCCAGTCGTTGCGTGAATGTTGAGTTCCGTCCAAGTCCAGGAACTCAACACCCCGCTTCGACCACAAAAGATGGTTCTCGGTCGCGCGCGCCCGATAGCATCGCGAGTGATGCCCGGGCGTGAACAGATTCTCGGCGTCGATGTTCCGCACTACCTCGCCGGTTTTCGGATCCAACCCGCGGCTGGAAAGCGTCCCCATCCAAGCGAGCCCGTCGGCCACGAACACATCCATGGGCCCCCGAAAACTGCCTCGCCCGGTTTTTCGCTCCCAAAGCTGGTCCCCATCCGTGGCCGAGAAAGCGCGAGCCGACCCTCGTCCGGCAAAGATGACCACCTCGTCATGCATCACGAGGGTTGGCGTGGCCAACTTCATTTGACGGACCGGCGACCGCCACAGTTCGTCGCCGGTTTCCAGCTCCAAAGCCACGACATCGCGGGCGCTGCAAAAGCAAACGATCCCATTCGCGACGGCCAGGGTCAAGTCCTTCAACGGCGCGACCTGTTTGTCCCACAGTACGTCACCGGACTCGGTTTCCACCACCGTGAGCGTCTCCGGCCCCGCCCCGCCTTCCTTCGCTGGCCCCTTGCGGGCACGAAGGACAAGCTTACCGTCCACCGCGAGTATTTCATCGACGGTTCCGAGTTCCCCGAATTCCCGTACGGTTTCCCCGGTTTCCGCGTCCAGTTCGGTGACAAACGTCCGATATCCCAGCGTGACGTAAACGCTGCCGTCCGCGGCAACCAGCCGACGCGGCAACGTCAACGGTGACGACCACAGCTGGTCTCGAGGTCCCCAGGGCTTGAGCCGGTCGTCGTCCCAGGCCTTGCTTCCCCAACCCGAAACCGGGCGTCTCCACAGCTCCATGCCGTTAAACGCGTCGCGGCAGACCAGCGAGAATTTATCGGGCAACCGCCGCTTTTCCTCGGGCGTTTCGTGAATCCCGATCGGCCCCTCGTCGATAAAATAAAAAATGCGTCCCCCAAGCGCCACCGCCCCGCTCATGCTCATGTCCGTCTCGTGGCTGCGGGACCACCGCGGGCCACATTCCCACTGTAAACGTCGCGGGGGCGCCACCAGCATGTCTTGAGACACGGCGTTGTTGTCGGGGCCATGGAAGTAGTGGGGCCAGTCGTCAATTTCCCGGGGCACGGGCTTGGAAAGTTTCACCAGCCCGTTGCCGACGTCAACGGACCGGTATCCGATGGAGTCCACCAAGCGTTCGTTCCCCGAGCGGCGCGCGATGACCTTGCCGCGAGGCGCCAGCACCCGATCGATTTCGTCCGCCGGAACCGAACATCCAGGCTTCAGCACCACCAGCAAGCTGACCAAGCGGTCCATGTAGGGAAGACGACTGCCATCGAACGAACTGATCGTGACCTGTCCGTAACACCCCAACTCTCCGATGGATTGTCGAGCCGCCGCCACGTTCGCGGGATCCTGATCCAAACCGTGGACGAGATAGTGTTCATTGACCCGAAGCTCACCGGTTGTCTGGCCATCGCCACAACCGATATGCACAACCAGCCCACCTGGAATTCCAGACGCTTGGATCAGTTCGGTCCCCGTATCAGCCTGGAGGACTCCACAAGAGAAAAAAACCACCAACGCACATGCCATCGATCTCATTCGAGTCTCTCCCATGCTGCCCAGATTATACCGTGGACGCTCTGGCTGGTTCCGCCCATACCGCACACCACCACACCGGACAGGAGTGTGGTCAAGCATTTCCGGCTTATATTTCAGGCGGTTGGATTTTTCCGGATGGAAAACTGCCCGACGCAAGCCGTCCTCCCGTTGGTCGGACTCGCGGCGGAGAAAGTCATCCGTGACCGGTATAAACGCCCGCGACGTGATGGACGGCATCCCCTCACACCTTGTGTCACGGTTACTCGAGCACAGTATAAACCCTATTGTTGCATAAAGACGGCGTAGGACGGGTCTCCAGGCCCGTCTTTTACAGCGCATAAATGTCTTTTTGCGGTTGTTTGAAGATCTCACA
>JBNJEM010000216.1:0-10993 GCA_051745935.1 Planctomycetota bacterium | reverse complement strand
ACGGACCGAAACGGGAAAACAATGAGGGGGCCACCCATTAGCGAAAAACGTGAAACTCCCCGGGACCAGCCCGGGGCATCTCATGCAGCGCGGGTAACCGCCGTGATGGAGCGAGCAAGCTGAGTCTCCGTTGGCCCGAGCTGGGAACATCACTCACAACTCCTTAAATCAGACAGTTATTTCTTAACAGATCCTTAGGGCCCACCGCCACGGACGACGTGGGCGATTGCGTTTGCCGCGTCGAGCGTTTTCCAAAACATAAAGCGGTTTTAGTTCGGACCTTCGATGTCCGGATTTCGGCCGTCTGAGTGTTGCATAGTCGCGCTCGCTGATTCAGCTCGGCTTTGCGACTCAGCAACAACTCACTTGCCAGCGGTCCATTTGGTGAAGGCCCCTGAATGCGGGTGGTCGAGGGCGGCGGGGAGCGGGGAGCGGACGAGGGCCCGATGGCCGGTCTTGGCGGGGAGAGCGGAGCCATGCCGAAGTGCCAGGTTGCACTTCTTGACGCGGTCGATAACCCTGATAAGGTGATGGTTCTAAGGTGTTCTGCGTGACAGTACGCCTCTGGCCGGCCCATTGAGTCGAGGGGGGTTCGGAGGCTTGTTTCCATCTCGGCCACGCAAGGGAGGGATACGGATGAAGCTATTCATTGATACGGCTGACGTGGAACAAATCCGCGAAGCGGCTTCTTGGGGGATACTGGACGGTGTGACGACCAATCCAACGCACGTGTCCAAGGCTGGCAGGTCTCCGGTGGAACTGTACCAGGAGATCTGTGCACTGGTGGACGGGCCGGTGAGCCTGGAGGTGTTGGGAATGGATGCGGATAGGATCGTCAGCGAGGCCAGGCAGTTGGCTCGTATTGCGGACAACGCCGTGGTCAAGGTACCGATTCTGAGAGAGGGCATGAAAGCGGTCAAACGGCTGCATGCGGAAGGGATCCGCACGAACGTCACCGTGACGTTTTCGCCGCTTCAGGCGTTGGTCGCGGCCAAGGCTGGCGCGAGTTACATCAGTCCATTTGTTGGACGCCTGGATAACGTGGGCCACTTCGGGATGGATCTGGTGCGGCAGATTAAGCAGATCTACGATAATTACGATTTCGAGACGGAGATCATCGTAGCGGCCGTGCGGCATCCCACCCACGTTCTTGAAGCGGCACTAGCCGGTGCTGATATCTGCACGATGCGGTTCGACCAACTCAAGATGCTGTACGACCATCCGTTGACCGACAAGGGTATCGAGATGTTCCTGGAAGACTGGAAAAAGGTGCCGGGGGGCGACCAGATCGGCAAGGGATCGTAGCGTGGGGCCGCCTCGGACCGAAACGGGAAAACAATGAGAGGGCCACCCATTAGCGAAAAACGTGAAACTCCCCGGGACCAGCCCGGGGCATCTCATGCAGCGCGGGTACTCGCCCTGATGGAGCGAACAACCCGAGTCTCCGCTGGCCCGAGCTGGGGACATCACTCGAAGTCCTTGAATCAGACAGTTGTTTCTTTACGGATTCTTAGGGGCTCGGAGGTTGCGCATTTCATGCTCATTTCAAGTCAAAACCCGATTGGATGTGAACCATGGACGTTCGAAATCTGTATTTGGCCGACGGTTGGAGGGCTCCCAACGAGCCACTCGATGTAACCAATCCGGCCACCGGTGAAGTGATCGGTCAAGTCGCCACGATTGAGCGCGACGGCATGCGTCAGGTGCTTGCGGACAGCGAGGCGGCCTGGGGGGCATGGCGGCGGCTGACGGGCAAGCAGCGAGGCGGGTTTCTCCGGCGGATTGCGGCGGGCCTGGACCGGCGCCGCGAGGAGCTGGCACGGCTAATCACGCTGGAAAACGGGAAGCCGTTGCGCGAGAGCATGGGGGAGGTGAACGGGACGATTGACCATCTCGAATGGTTCGCCGAGGAAGCGCGGCGGACGTATGGTCGCGTTGTGCCGCACCAGGCTGATGGAAAGCGACATGTGGTGATCAAGAGTCCGATTGGCGTCGCGGGGCTCATCACCCCCTGGAATTTCCCGTTGATATTGGCTGTTCGCAAGATGGCGCCCGCTTTGGCGGCCGGTTGTCCGGTGGTGCTCAAACCGGCCACCGCCACGCCCCTTTGCTGCGTGGCTTTGGCGGAAGTCATTGAAGAGGCCGATCTGCCAAAGGGCGTGTTCCAGCTGGTTCTGGGGAACTCTCGGGACATTGGCGCCGAACTGCTCGAGAACCCGATCTGCCGAAAAATCAGTTTTACGGGGTCCACGGTCGTGGGTAAACAGCTGATCGTGGCCGCCGCCCGCAACGTAACCAAACTCTCATTGGAGCTGGGGGGACACGCGCCCGTGCTGGTCTTTGATGACGCCGACCTCGATGTGGCCGTCCAGGGGGCGTTGGCCGCCAAGATGCGTAACACGGGCCAGTCCTGCATCGCCGCGAATCGGCTCTATGTACAACGCGGAATCCATGACCAGTTCCTGGACGCATTCTGCGCTGAAACGAGCAAACTCAAGGTGGGCAACGGCCTGGACGAGGATACCGATATCGGTCCGCTCATCGATCGCGCGGCGCTCGACAAGGCCCTCATGCACATCGAGCAGGCGTGTAATCGCGGCGCGCGGGTGCTGTGCGGCGGGGCCACGACCGGGAATCACGGCTTTTTTCTGGAACCAACGGTACTGGCCGATGTTCCCGAAGACTCTCCTTGCATGCTGGACGAAACATTCGCCCCGGTTATCCCCGTGATGCCCTTCGACGGCGAGGAGCAGGCGGTTAAGTGGGCGAATGCCACCCGTTATGGTTTGTCCGCCTATGCATTTACCAGCAACCTGTCCCGCGGCTGGCGGCTGGCCGAACAGCTTGAAGCCGGCACGATCGGGATTAACGACGGCGTACCCTCCACCAGCAATTGCCCGTTCGGTGGACTAAAACAAAGTGGCTGGGGCCGGGAACTCGGCGTGGAAGGGATCGAGGCGTTTCTCGAAACAAAACATGTTTCCATGGGAGTGGAAGCATGACTGACCGGTTCCTGAATATTGGGGCGTCCGGACCGTTTCGGCCCCCCGCGTGTTCGTGGAAAAGCGTAACGGGCGAGGACGGCGTGGCCAATCACGGGGCCGAAGCCATGTTGGATCCAATCGAAGAAGCGCGATCCCACCGCGACCCCGCTACGCTGATTGTTCCCGTGGCCCCCTTTGATCCGTTCGCGCCGCCAGGCATTTGGGATCCGCCGGAAATGGAAAAGTGTGCTGGTTTGGTAAATGCCCCAGGCGTGTCCTGGGGATGGTTACGTTCGCTGCTAAGTTCACGAGTTTCCTGACCATGATCATGTCGTGGTATCATGTCCAATTCTTGCGGTAGGAGGGAAATATGCCCATTCGTTTTGGCCTTGTCGGTTACGGCGCCTGGGGGCGTTGTCACGCGGAAGCAATTCGAAGGACGGACCAGGCTTGTCTGGCGGCAATCGCTGAACAGTCGCCGGAAGGCCGATCCGCGGCTGGCGAGAAGTTCCCAGACGCCGATATCGTGGAAGATTACCGTGCTCTCGTGGCTCGCGAGGATCTGGATATCATCGACATTGTTCTGCCGAGCTTCCTGCATTATGAGGTTGCGGCGGCTGCGATGACTTCAGGTAAACACGTGTTTCTCGAGAAACCGATGTGCCTGAGAATCGACCAGTGCGAGGATTTAATCCGACTGGCGCGAGAACATGACCGGCGATTGGCGATCAACCATGAATTTCGCCTGTCCTCGTTGTGGGGACAAGTGAAAACGCTCGTCGCGAACGGGTACGTGGGACAACCACAGTATGTCCTGGTCGAACTGTCCCGCAACCCCTATCGCTTGGGCTCCGACGGCTGGCGATTTGATATTGACCGCGTGGGCAACTGGATCTTGGAAGAGCCGATTCACTTCTTCGATCTCGCGCGGTGGTACCTCGGTTCCGTCGGTCAGCCCGATACGGTGTACGCCGCCGCCAATTCGCGGCAATCAGGGCATCCGGAACTACAGGACAATTTCAGCGCGATTATGAAGTTCCACGGCGGGGCATATGCCGTTGTGTCCCAAACGCTCAGCGCGTTCGAGCACCATCAGACCGTGAAACTCACCGGGACCGAAGGAGCAATCTGGGCGAGTTGGAGCGGCGCGATGGATCGAACGCGAAGTGCAACCCATTCGCTGCGAGCCTCCAAGGGTGATGAGGTGGAAGACGTTCCCGTTGCAAAAGCGTCGGGTGAATTGTACGAACTGGAAGAACACGTGGCCAGGATCGTTTCGGCCATCGCCAACAACAGCGGATTGCCCTGTACCGGCGAAGATGGCAGGTGGTCGGTGGCCATGTGCCTGGCCGCCGCCCGCTCGGTCGAATTGGGAGAACTGATACCCATTGACTGAGGGGACGTAGTGGGGCAGCGCCACTTCGATATTTCACCACCGGCCCCGTGCCGGTAGGGCTAAAGCTTTCTATCCCCTAACGTTGCAAACAGTATATGTAGGACGGGTCTCCAGGCCCGTCTTTTCAAGTACGAAATCGTACTTGATCTGGTGTCCGCGGATCTCACGAAATGTGAGATCTTCGAACAACCGCAAAAAGACATTTATGCGCTGTAAAAGACGGGCCTGGAGACCCGTCCTACGCCGTCTTTATGCAACAATAGGGTATCGTAATGCCCTGCGTTCATTGGTCGAACCAAAGTGGCGCTGTCGGACTAGTATGCCCCGGCATTGCAAAAAGAGTGTGATGCCACGCGGCTTGTCCCGTGGTCCGTTACGTTCCATGCCACGGCGGCGAGGCGTGGTGCGTCCGGCCGGTTTGTAGCGGCGAGCGTGAACCATCACGGGACAAGCCCGTGCCATCCATGCGGGCCTTGCGTGTCCGGGCCGTGTAGCGGCACCCGTGAACAGCGACGAACATTCCAAAGAAGTCCGCGATCATAGGGTATACTGAACTCGTGGTTATCCATTACACACGGGCCTCCGGAGGCATATCATGAAAACCCGGAATCCAATCTCGCGGCGTGGTTTCATGGCGGCGAGTTCGTTGCAGCTCTTGATGGCACGAATCTCCCGAAAGGCGTATGCAACGGCGGGCGAGAAACGATTGAGGCTGTGGGCGACGGGCTGTCCGCATGTCGGAAACGATATCCGGCGCGGACGTGGCCGGACACCTCGCGAATCACTCGCCGACGCCATCCGGCAGTCCGAATCCGCGGACGGGTTTCACTGGGACGTCGCACTTTGCCTCGGCGATTTTTCAGGCCATCAAGGGATTCCGCCAGCGGACGAAGGCCGGGAGGTCGTGCGACAGTTCGGCGCGCTCAGGAAACACGGCCGCGAACAGTTCTATTGCCTGGGTGGCAATCACGATGCCAGTCCCCAAAATGCCTGGTTCCAACATTGGATTGACCCGATGGGAGAGAATCCGGCGGCTTCCAAAGTCCATCCGGGGCGACGCCCGTATCCGGTGCAAGGCGATTGGCAGCGGTATTGTTTTCGAATTGGCAATCTATTGTTCGCCATGATGAGCGATCGCAACGATTATGCGCCGCCCGTTGGGCGAATTGCCGACGGTAAGGGACATGGTGGACGCCCACCAGGCGCGGTCACTTTGGAAACGTTTAATTGGTGGCGCGATCTGGTGGAACAAAACCCCGATGCGATTATCGTGTCGGCGCACCACCATATGCTCAAGGAGACCACCGCCACGTCGGGACCATGGGAGGGCTTTCGCCGCGATGACGAAACGGACCAATGGCAAAGTCATACCCATGGCTATTTTCCGGACGATGGAATCCATAATCGGGGCGCGGGCTATCTTTACTGGCTGGTCGACGAAAGTCAGTCTCCCATCGACGCACGCCCCGATGCCCAGCTATTTGAAAAGTATCTGGCTGCGAATCCCGGCGCCATGGATCTGTGGATCGGCGGTCACTCGCACATGGTTCCCGACGCCGTTGTCTCCGGGCGCACTCACATGGAACGAAAATGGGATGTTAACTTCCTCAATTGCTGCGCCTTGACCAAATACCACGGCGGACGCGCGCCCATGAGCCGCCTGCTGACGTTCGTCGACGGCAGCGACAAGGTGCAAGTGGAATGCTATCTCCATACGTCCGACTTCGCGCCGAAAGGTTGGTACCACCCAGCGAGCGGAACCTTGCGATTGAGCAAGCCATTCGAAATCTGAAGGGCGGAGCGCGATTTCGCGACAACCGATCACGCGAGGGAATGACGAAGCACGAATAACCAATGACCAATAACCGTGGCGTGTGCGGTCCGCCATCCGCGGGCCCATGGTGGCACCGGGAAGTCCGGTGGCGGTTGGTTGCGTCAGGTCAATCGCGACGTTATGCTTTCGATAGTGCTTCCATTGCGGCCGCGCCCGTTACTCCTCTTGGAGTGGATTCTCATGGTTTTGCTTCTCCGCTGCGAGTTCGCAATCACCGTTTTACAGCTTGTAACAAAACGTGGTTCCCGCTCCAAAAACTCCCGAGGTGCAAGGAAACCCGATTGGTTGTGTTATGGCTTTTTAGTCCTGGCCCATGCCTTGCCGGTCTCGGCGGGGTGTCAAAATGAAGAGCAGTCTCAATACCGCGTGTCCGGACAGCGGGTGACCGTGCCAGTGGACCGCCTCGAGGTGGACGACGGTGATACGGTGCGCATTGAATGGAGCGAGGGGGAGGTTGAGGTTGTGCGAATCCTGGGGATCGATGCCCCGGAACTGCGGCATGTGTCCCATGATCTGCCCCATGGCCAGGCATTTGGCCGCGCGGCCACGGGGTTCGCGAAAGGGGCTTTTGCCGCGGCGACGGAGGTGGAGTTGTTGCGAGCGGACATGCTGGACGATTATGGTCGCACGTTGGGCTATCTGTTCGTGAACGGGCGAAACTATTCGGTCCTGATTCTGCGAGCGCGTCTCGCGGTTGAAACGGTCAGCCATTACGGAGACAACGGACTTCCCAAGCCGGCGGCGGCGGTACGAGCGGCGGCGGAAGACGCGGGGCCGGTTCCCTTCGAAGCCCCTTATCTGTTCCGTCGCCGCATGCGAGAGGTGAGCAAGTGGATGCGAGAGACGGGACAACTGCCCGAGGGCCCCTAAGCGTGGAAATTCGAGACTTCAAAACGAGGAAGAATCATGACCATGAAGCAGAGTAGCTCCAGTTTTCTGACGCGACGTCACTTTCTGACCACCGGCACGGCCGCGGCGGTTACGGCCAGCGGCATGGCGGCGGGCCACGTGTCGGCTCGGGAGACCGATACCACCACGGTGGTCACTCCGCCCGAGGTCAAACGCCTGCTGCTTTCGTGCAAGTTGGGCATGATTAAACCGACCAGCGATGACGAACCGCTTGTTGATCGCCTCGGTCGCGCGGCCGAGGCCGGGTTTGACGGGGTCGACTTCGATCAAGCCGGGGGATACACGCCGGAAGAGGTTCGAGAGGCCGTCGGCGAAGCGGGCGTGTTTGTGCACAATGCGATCAACCATGCTCATTGGCAAGATCGCCTGACGAGCCCCGACGAGGCGGTGCGAGCCAAGGGGCGGGCGAACATCGAGCACTGTATTCGTGTTTCGCACGCCGCGGGCGGCAGCGCCGTGTTGATTGTGGTCGGAAAAAGTGCTGATGGCCCCGCTCGCGAAATTAACGACCGTTGCCGGACGGAAATCAAAAAGCTGCTGCCACTGGCCGCCGCGTTGGGACAGATGATCCTGGTGGAAAACGTCTGGAACGGCATGCACTACGATGAAGACGCGCCTCCCGAACAGAGTGCGTCGCGGTACGTGGAATTCATCGACAGCTTCAACAGCCCCTGGGTGGGCATGTATTACGATATCGGGAATCATTGGAAATACGGCCAACCGGGCGATTGGATCCGTGAGTTCGGACGGCGATGCGTCAAGTTGGACGTCAAAGGATTCAGCCGCGAGAACGACCAATTCACCGATATTGGGCAAGGCGACCTGCCCTGGGACCAGGTTCGGAAAGCGCTGGACGAGATCGAGTTCACCGGTTGGGCCACGGCCGAAGTGGGCGGCGGCGACGTCAAACGACTTACGACCGTGCGCGAACAAATGCAGAACGCGTTTGGGCTCGCGTAGAAACAAAACGGGGAGGCTCCCCGTTTCGCCGCCCAAGAATACCCGTTTTTGTAACACTTTAGCCGTCTGAAGTTAAGGCTATTCGGGGCGACGACGGTTTGAAAAGGGTCCTGTGGAGGGCGCGGGCCGCCGCGTGCTGGACAACCCCATGCCGACTCCAACACGGGGCCAAACGGATTCTGGCCTTGCGGTTAAACGGCGGGCATTACAGGCAGTCGGCGGCAACCAGTTTGGTGTTCTGGGTCAGACGACTAAAGAGATACCGTGTTTCAACCCCGGTAAGAGGTGTACCCGTGATTTCAAACGACCGAGCAGTAAACGCTTCGGGAGAGACTCCGGTGCTCAACGCCTGGCTCACTCCCTGGCTATTCGCTGATCCCAGAGTTTCCCATGGCGACTCCAGAGGCGATGGGCCGCCCCCTCGCAGCAGACCGGGCCAGGGGGATGGTTTGCTGGGCCGGATACGGGCGAGCGTCGGTCCGTGCCTGTGCCTGCTCGCGTGTCTGAACTGCCCCGGCCAGGGTCTAGCGGCCGACACCCTTTCGCTGGCGGACCATGGTGAGACCGAATACGTGATCACGGTGCCGGATAACGCCGCTGCTCCGGTGCGGACGGCGGCGAGCGAGCTACGAAGTTTCCTGAATCAAGTGACGGGAGCCAAGTTTCCCATCAGGTCGGACACCGAAACGGCGGCCAGCGATCCCCAGATCGTGCTCGGGCCTTCCGCTCGGGGCCTGCTTCCGGAAAGGAAACTGGAACAGCTAGGGCATGACGGCATCATCATGAAAGTCGTTGGAAATAAACTCGTATTGGCCGGCCGTCCGCCACGGGGAACCCTGTATGCGGTTTACACGTTCCTTGAAGACGTGGTGGGGTGCCGCTGGTGGAGCTCCACCGAGCGGCACGTTCCCGAACGGCCACGTTTGCAGGTGAAGCACTCGCTGGATGTCGAGCATGTTCCCCCTTTGCGATATCGAGCGGCCTTCTACGCCGACACGTTTGATGGGGTGACCGCCGCCCGTTTCAAACTCAACGGGCATCACCACCGCGTACCGGCGGAATATGGCGGGCATTATCAGTTCGTCGGTTTCGTGCACACGTTCTTTCCGTTCTTGCCGCCTTCGAAGTATTTTGACGACCACCCCGACTGGTACAGCGAAATTGACGGAAAACGGACGGCCGAACGATCGCAGCTCTGCCTGACGAACAAGGAGATGCGGGAGGAAATGATCAAAGTCGTGCTGGATCGCCTGCGGGCGCATCCCGATGCCGGGTTGATATCGATTAGCCAGAATGATTGGCATGGGCGGTGCCAGTGTGACGCCTGTCGCGCGGTGGAGGCGGAAGAGGGATCTCCGGCCGGTCCACTGATTCGTTTCGTGAACGCGATCGCCAAGGAGGTTGAGAAGGAGTTTCCGGACGTGCTGGTCGAGACGCTGGCCTATCAGTACACTCGCAAGCCACCCGCGCGCGTCAAACCCCGCGAGAACGTCATCGTGCGACTCTGCTCAATCGAGTGCTCCTTTATTCAACCGCTAGGGGCGGGGAAGCAAAACGAGGCATTTCGCCGCGACATTGAGGGATGGAGCGAGATAGCTCCCCAGTTGTTCGTCTGGAACTACGTCACCAATTTCAGCAACTATATCGTGCCGCATCCCAACATGCGGGTATTGGCGCCTAATATCCGTTTTTTCACGAAGAATCGTGTCATCGGCTTGTTCGAACAAGGGGATTCGCAAAGTCGAATTGGTGATTTTCTTCGCTTGCGCGCCTGGTTATTGGCTCATCTGATGTGGGATCCGAGTCAGGATGAAGAGGCACTGATCAACGAGTTCTTGAACGGGTATTACGGTCCGGCCGCGCCCCATTTGCGAGAATACCTGCGGATCATACACGATGCCGGCGAGCGATCCGGCGTTTACCTGCGCTGCTTCATGAGTGACACCAGCTCTTACCTGAATCTCGATGCCTTGAACGCCGCCACGAAAGCCATGGAGAAGGCGGAGTCGGCCGTTGCGGATGATCCGGTACTCTCGAGCCGGTTGCAACGCGACCGGCTTTCCTTGGATCATGTCTGGCTCGGACGCTATTACGCCTTGCGGAGGACCGCCAGAATCGAAGATAAAGAGTTCTTGGGCCCCGAGGATCCGGAGAAAGCGGTGGAGCGGTTCATCCGTCTGGCTCGAAAACATAACGTCGGTAACTATCGCGAGCGGCATTCGTTTGACGAGTATGAGCCGCGTTTGCGCGCTCGGCTGAGACCGCCGGGGCCGCCCCCCGCCGAATGCCGTGACTTACCCGAAAATGATTGGGTCGACTTCCAGGACAACCAGCTCCACTTGGGGCGGCCTGGCGAGTGGACGGAACTGGCCAAGGACCCCGCGGCCTCGGACGGCATGGCCGCGCGGATGCCGGGCTCGCACCGCGAATGGGCCGTCCAGCGGCGGCTATCGCGTGTGTTCTCCACCCCGAGCCGCTGGCGGTGCGTGGTGGTGGCCCGGGCGGAAGCGACCGCCAGCGACGGCCCGGCGATGACAATGGGAATCCACGACGCGAAGGAACGTAGGAGCGTGGCTTACAAAACCATCCCGGTCGAAGAATCAAGTGGCACGGGGTACCACGCGTTCGATCTGGGAAGCCACGAGCTTGATTCAAACATGTATGTATGGGTAGCGCCCCCGAAACGCCCCGATGAAGTGCAAGCAGTTTTCGTTGATCGAATTTACTTCGTACGTGACAGCGCGGAGTGAACCTCCGCTTCCCATTTCCGTGGCTTTTTAGTTCGACAACGCCACTTGAGCCGTCGTCCGTGGGCCGAATCGCTTTGGTGGTCAAGACATACGGCGAAATAGACCCCATCCAGCTTGTCTGGATGGTGAATCAGATGGATCGCTATAAAGCCTGGTCAAG
>JBNJEM010000215.1:0-10998 GCA_051745935.1 Planctomycetota bacterium | reverse complement strand
ATGTGAGATCTTCAAACAACCGCAAAAAGACATTTATGCGCTGTAAAAGACGGGCCTGGAGACCCGTCCTACGCCGTCTTTATGCAACAATAGGGTATAGTCAAACTGTACGCTTCGCGTCTCGACTAGCTGGTAAAGTCCGGCTTTCGGGGCCTTTTCGGCCATGACCGCACCCCTCGGGGGTTCACATTCGATCCACCTGGACACGACCTGAAACCAGGGCTTTTGCAGCGTCTGGGCCCGGTTTGAAGGGCGCCAAACGTTTACATTTTGCGGATATAGTCTGGGAGACCAAACCAATGCGTTATATTTCAGGCGGTTGGATTTTTCGGGGTGGAAAGCTGCCCGACGCAAGCCGTCCTTCCGTTGGTCGGACTCGCGGCGGAGAAAGTCATCCGCGACCGGTATATTTCTTTTCCGCCCTACTGCCGGCCGCCATGCTGCTGATGCTCGCCAGTGCCTCGCAAGGCAGGGCTGATGGCCCCGAGCCGCCCGTGAAAGCCGGCGTCATCGGGTTGGACGCGCACGCCCGCGCGTGGGCTCGAATCCTGAACACCCGTGACGCCCAGGAGGAATTGTCCGATATGCGGATCGTGGCGGGATACGCCGGTGGCAGTCCCGACATCCCACAAAGCCAGGAATTGCTCAAGAAAGGCATCGAGGCCTTCAAGGAACTCGATATTCCATTGGTTGATTCGATTGCCAAGTTGCTTGAGAAGGTCGACGTGGTGATGGTGTTAAGCATCGACGGGCGAGCTCATTTGGCGCAGGCCAAAGAGGTGATCGAGGCGGGAAAACCGCTGTTCATTGACAAGCCCGTCGCCGGTTCACTGGCGGAGGCCAAAGAGATTTACCGGCTTGCCCGAGAGCACGATGTGCCTTGTTTCTCCAGTTCATCGCTCCGCTTCGCGCCTGGTACCCAGGCCGTGTTGGACGATCCCAAGGTCGGTCAAATCGTGGGCTGCGACGCTCATAGTCCCTGTGCGATAGAGCCTCATCACCCTGATTTTTTCTGGTATGGCATCCATGGGGTGGAAACGCTCTTTACGATCATGGGGTCCGGTTGCAAGACCGTCACTCGCGTGCATACCGAACACACCGACGTGGCGGTTGGCGTCTGGGAAGACGGCCGAATCGGTACGTTTCGTGGACATCGGGCTGGACCGCACACGTATGGCGCCACGGTGTTTGGTGACAGCGGGGTTGTACAAGCTGGCGAGTTTGAAGGGTATGAACCGCTACTGGTCGAAATCGTCAAGTTTTTCAAAACAGGGGTTCCGCCTGTCAGCGCCGAGCAAACATTGGAGATTCTGGCGTTCATGGAGGCGGCTGACCAGAGCAAGGAACAAGGAGGGCGGCCGGTCAAGCTACCGCCGACGGGACTCGAAAAACAGGCGAGTGAAGGTAATGACGCGGGTGTTACGCGGGACGCTCGGAGGGCGAAGAACGAATTGCCCGAAGTGGCTCAACCGGGCATGGGAGGATATGTCAGCGATGAATTGATCTACCCACTCGATGACAAACCAACGCCGCAGTGCCATGCCTCCACGATCGTGGAAACGCCCTCCGGCCTGGTGGCGGCCTGGTTTGGCGGCCAGCACGAAAGGAATCCCGACGTCGGCATCTGGGTGGCTCGCCACCGGGATGGAGCATGGACGCGGCCAGAAGAGGTGGCTGACGGGGTACAGTCCGCGGAGACGCGGTATCCCTGTTGGAATCCCGTATTGTTCAATCCAAAAGACGGTCCGCTGATGTTGTTTTACAAGGTGGGGCCCAGCCCGAGGCGGTGGTGGGGAATGCTCATGACCTCCACGGATGACGGGAAGAGTTGGTCCGCGCCGCGGCGTCTGGGAGAAAACGAGACAATCGGCCACTTGATCGGTCCGGTCAAGAATAAGCCCATCCAGCTGGAGGATGGTTCCATCCTCTGTCCCTCCAGCACGGAGCATGAGGGATGGCGAGTGCATTTTGAGCGGACGACGAACCTCGGGAAAACTTGGGAGGTGATTGGCCCCATCCATGACGGCGAGGAATTCGGCGCCATTCAGCCGAGCATACTAACGTACCCGGATGGCCGGTTGCAGATTCTATGCCGCAGCCGACAAAACGTGATTACGCAAAGCTGGTCGGCCGATGGGGGACGGACGTGGAGCCGGATGACCGCCACCGAGCTGCCCAATCCCAACGCCGGCACCGACGCCGTTACGCTGCGCGACGGCAGGCAACTGCTCGTGTATAACCACACCACCCGCGGCGGGCCTTTCCCTTCCGGCCGCAACATGCTCAACGTCGCCGTTTCTCGAGACGGAAAGGAATGGAACACGGTCCTCACACTGGAAAAGCAAAAAGGAGAATACTCCTATCCAGCCATCATCCAAGCATCTGACGGGTCCGTGCACGTTACGTATACATACAGACGCCAATCAGTCAAGCACGTGGTTCTTGACCCCAGCGGAATTCCACAGACGCAAAAGCCATAAGAATGGATATATTGGAACACGGATTGCAAGATCGGAGCATGTTCGAGTCAAGGAGTCATCAGTCCGCTGTCACCGTTCAGCTCTCGGCTCGTTTTCGAGCGGCCAGTTTCAGGTCGTAAAGCTCAGCCGCGGAGAGAACGTGGCGTTTCCTGGATGTTACTGAACCCGGCTCCGCCCAAAGAGGCGGTTCGAAGCCAAAGCACTGGTCGGGCGACAGGTGGACGGCGACGTCGCTTGCCCAATTCGGCCATCGCAGATGCTGGTAAAAATCGTCCAGTGCGGAGGATAACGACCACCGAAAGAAGAAATCAAACTCGAAACCGATCGGTTCCCATGCCAAACGATCGGGCGCCCAATAGTACATGTCCCGATCCGTGCCGAAGGCCCCGCCGTCAATGGCAAAGAAACCGCCCACGGCATCGTCCGCGACCAAATAGAGATTCTCGCCCCGGTCCGCATTCCAACCGGCAAGATTGCGGGACAGCCGCGAATGTCCGCCCCCCAAATAACGGAGCCAGCCGCGGTCGACCAAGATGCCGCCCGTCTCGTATGCGATCGCGCCCAAGGTTGAATCGGTCGGCACCTGGACCGCCAACAATGCCCGGCCCCGCGCCTCTGAAGGTGGCAGGATCGTGCACTCATTCGCCGCCGCGTCGATCCACTGCCGAATGTCATTGATTGCGGATGCGTGGGGACGGACTAACTCGTCAAGCGATCGCACGGGCCACCTCCTGTTTCGTCCTCTTTACCTGAGCGTTCAACTCCACAAAGGAAACCGCTGAAAAAGCCCGGAAACGCTCCAGGCCTGCCGTGGAAATGATGACGTTCGTTGCGAATGCCCAGCACTGCTGACCGCTTGGATGCCGCCGGCTTGCCCCGCTGGCGTCTCGCGCGTGTTGACCGTAACACCAAGTGACGCGACGAGTAACGTAACGGTTTACCAGGCAAGCCGGTACCATGAGCACACGTTTTGCCGGTGTTTTGCTCCCCCAAAGGGGCGAGCCTGAACTTCAGGTGATCATTCATGGTATCCACGGTGCCGTGATTCGCTAGTGCCGCCCGGGTGGGAGCTGTTTTGCGTGCGAGGCGGAGGTCTTACAGCCGGTAACTCAAGCTGGCTTCCGCTTCCAAGGCTCCTTGGATGGCACGAAATCGCTCGGAACAAGAATCTGATCAACAGGGTTAACCTTATTGTTGCATAAAGACGGCGTAGGACGGGTCTCCAGGCCCGTCTTTTACAGCGTATAAATGTCTTTTTGCGGTTGTTTGAAGATCTCACATTTCGTGAGATCCGCGGACACCAGATCAAGTACGATTTCGTACTTGAAAAGACGGGCCTGGAGACCCGTCCTACATATACTGTTTGCAACGTTAGGGTTAACTCCGATCGCCGATTATACCGGTCGCGGATGACTTTCTCCGCCGCGAGTCCGACCAACGGGAGGACGGCTTGCGTCGGGCAGCTTTCCATCCGGAAGAATTTAACCGCCTGAAATATATTTCAAGTCATCCCCGTTCTCCACGTCCCATTAAGTGGCAACAAGACGAACAGAATCGCCTTCAACCGCCGAAGAACAAAACAGTCCGCCGATTCGTAGGAAGCGCGCCAGGTTTGAAATCAACCCGGGGGGTTGATGCGTGAAACGCTAGGAATCGCGCGCCTGTTTGTGCTGTTGGCACTGAGTGTCAGTAGTGTCGGCCCCTGAAAACGGGACGGGTTTCAAGCCGAAAATCGCTCGGCTCCGTGCCGCTGGGGTGCCGGTTTGGTGACCGCTAGAGGACACGAATTGAATAATTGATATGCCGATCGAAAAGGGGGGCAGCGCGACTTCGACCCATGAGCGGATGAATTGCCCTGGCGAGCTCGCCAATCGCAAGGATCCAACGGCTGGAATGATCAATCGCAATGACATTTCATTGCTTGCATCCACTCACTGCTTGCATCCACGACACTATTTGACCGGAGAGCCTGATGACTCATAATGGTTTATCCTTTTCACGACGACGTTTCCTCAGTAGCGTCACGGCGGCGTGCGCTGTTCCAACGGTCATTGCTCGCCATGATACGGCTGCCCAATGGGGCACGCTGCGTGGTCGAATTGTTTATGATGGGACCCCACCCGTTCCAGAACGAATCACCGTGACGAAGGACAAGGACGTCTGTGGGCAATGCCCGCTGTATGACGAAACGTTGCTGGTGGATTCCGAAAGCCATGGTATCAAGAACGTGGTTGTTAGACTGTACGCGGGGCGGGGGGAAACCATTGAAATCCACGATAGCTATCAGGAAAACGCGGACGAGAAAGTCGTGCTGAAAAGCAAATACTGCCGATTCGACCCTCACGTGCGGGTGATGCGCACCACGCAAAAACTCGTGATTCGTAACGCGGATCCCAAGGGCGATGCGGTCAAGATCGATCCATTCAGAAACCGATCCATCAACGTCACCCTTCCCCCGAAAACCAGCCATGTGCAAGAGTTCCCGATGGCGGAACGAATGCCGGCGAAGGTCACGTGCACGATTCACCCGTGGGAACTCGCCTGGTTGGTCATTTTGGAGCATCCCTACGTCGCCGTGACGGACAAGAACGGGCAATTCGAGATCCAAAACGTGCCTGTGGGAACGCGGCATTTCATGTTTTGGCAAGAAGAAGCGGGCTATCTCTCGGAAGTAACCTTCCAAGGTCAGTCTGAATCGTGGCGACGCGGCACCAAGGAGGTTGACGTGAAACCGGGTGACAACGACTTGGGAAACATCATCGTAAAGGCAGATCTGTTTGACACGTAGT
The DNA here is from genome assembly GCA_051745935.1 of Planctomycetota bacterium. Taxonomy (GTDB): domain Bacteria; phylum Planctomycetota; class Planctomycetia; order Pirellulales; family Pirellulaceae; genus JBNJEM01. Next base: position 5,729 of record JBNJEM010000215.1, on the reverse strand, counting down.
CGCTCGTCTTTTGCTGGCGCCCCGGCCGTGCCATCATCACGGATCACGGGACGGCGGCATTTGACGATCCATTCTTACAGCGCGGAACAAAACGGGATAATAGATAGTCACCGCTCAGCGACCAATTCTTATCGGCTCACCCGTATGTTCAGTAATTCCTGAGTACCTCCATGATTGTAGCCAGAACGCTGCATTTCTTTTTCGCGCCTAAGCCGTTCCTCCCGCCTGGCTTCACGTCGAATGGCGTTGAACAAGTCTGGTTTAGGCAGCGTGGCGGCGAGGATTCTTCAGCAACCACAGTTCTTCGTCTTCGATCACATGACGGTCGGTCTGTCCGCTCCGAGTAGCGGCAACCCGGCGCCGTATACTGCGGCGCATCGCACGATGATATCCGACACTGGTGGCGAACAACGTCAGCAAATCCATGAAATGACCGTTAGCAGCCAGTGTGGGTTCGGTCACCGTGACATAGGCATTGTAACCAAATCCGATCAACTTGCCGTCAATCTCGCCAATTTGGCGGCCTTCTGATTCGACAACGTAGTCGGCTCCCAACGAAAACCATTTCCGTTTGATGTTGACGTACCATGTCCGCTCGTTGGCTTCATCGTGGAAGCAAAGCGTGTAGAGTGACGGAAACCGAAAAGTGCGGTGGTTTTGTTGGACCAGCGTCAGGTACTCATATCCCGGCAGAATCGCCACCATGGAGAGCAAAGGATGTTTGGAGCCGATTGAGTTATGAACCTCGCGTGTCGTCAGCTCCTCGATGGTACCGGTCCAACGAATGTTCTCGCCCGTGGTTCGAAACAGCTTGGTGACCAGCCGGCGTTTTTCGATGTCGCCGCTAGAAAGTTTCGTTGATTCCGCTGCCTCTAGCTTGTCCACTGCTCGACTATCCTTTCCATTCGAGCTCCCAGCCGATTTGTTGGCTTTCCGTGGAGAATGCTTGCGACGCTGGGCGCGAAGGGCTTTCACGGTCTTCTTCAGTTCCGCTTCGTCTGGGTTCCAGATATCACTCCGGAGCCCCGCCATGCAGACCTCCTCCCAGCAGTCCGTTTTCGGGTCCCGTTCGGAAATCGTGCCACATACGTCCATGTTGGCGCCGAATTGGCGATCGTCCGCCGATTTCAACTGCTGCAGAATCTCCAGATTCGTGGGATGCATTCCGAGCAACACCCACATGTCGACGTAGCGTTGAGTGGCTGATGACATATCCAAACCGTCCTTTCCCGTTATACCGCCGTCGGCCAACCATGACACGACGACACAACTCAGATGCACGATACACGCCAGGTTGGGTTTATACCGTGGGCAGCCGATCGCAGCAATGGAAAATAGAATGGCTGGGTGCAATGGGAAAGGCTGCGGCGGGTTGGCGGGCCTCGGTCGCCAGTTCGCGGGACGCTAGCAGTGTCGGCATGAATTGATCGCGGAAAAGTCCAGGTTCGGGGCTTGAATAGGGTATATTTCATGTACACGAAGAGGGAGTAACGGAACCGTTAATGAACACTGATAACTCAAACTGTAAGCTTCGCGTCTGGGCCGTTCGAAGGGCGCGAAACGCTGACACTTTGAGTGATAAACACTGGCATTGCAAAAAAGTGGCGCTCTCCAATGAGGACGAGCCCAAGCCTCCAACAACCAACGCTTGGAAAACCGCTACGGATCGAAACGCCACAAACCAGCTTCGCACGCCAGTTGGCGGGCTTGTTGCAGTTCCCGCCGCGTGGGGCGGCGATTGATGTCGGAATACGTTTGGCTGCCGTTCGGCGCCGATGTCCCCACCAAGTAATCAGGCCTATACTGTCCCATGATATTGACGAATGTATCGGGAGAAAGCCGAGCGAGCCATTGGAATATGGCGGCGGATTCTTCAAGCTGGTTCGGCATGACCAGGTGTCGGACCAGGACTCCGCGACAGGCCAGCGAATCGCGAGTGAACTTGAGCGGCCCCACCTGGCGATGCATCTCGGCGATCGCTTCCCGCGCGCGTTCCGGATAGTCCGCGGCGCCGCAGAGCCGCTCGGCCGTCTCGGGCTTCCAGAACTTGAAATCGGGCATGTAGATATCAACGATGCCATCGAGCCATTTGAGCGACCGCAGGGAATCGTACCCGCTGGTGTTGTAAACGATTGGCAATCGTAATCCAGCGGCAATGGCCTCGACGAGAGCTTCCAGCATTTGCGGCACGACATGTTCCGGAGTAACGAGATTGATGTTGTGACACCCCCGGCCCTGCAGTTGTAACATGAGGTCCGCGATCTGGCGGGCCGATAATTCCTGGCCCGCGTCGTGCTGGCTGGTATCATGGTTTTGGCAAAACACGCAACTCAGGTTGCAGCGGCTGACGAAAATCGTGCCGGAACCGGCCCAGCCCCGAAGACAATCTTCCTCGCCCAGGTGCGGAAACGCACCGATCACGCGAGCCAGACGGCCGGTATGGCACCTTCCAATCTCGTTTTCGCGCCGATTCACGTTGCAGGTTCGAGGGCAAGCACCACAGTGTTCCAGCTCCTCCAGCGCCGCCGTCACCCGCCCGCTCAGCTCGTCACGGCCCAGTGAAACGTAGGCGGGTTCAAACGAATCGACCACGTATTGATCCGCCGAGGAACTCATGATGGGCCCCGATATCCTTTCAATGACCGTGTCGGTCGGTTTTCCGGCGCCGTGGCCCGCCCGTGTTTCAACGCGGATCAATACGGGGACCTCACCGTCATGGCACTGTTGAAGCCTCGGGGCGAATTTGAAACCGTGGACCGAAATCAGGCGACCATCCATCACCGTCCGAAAAGATTCACCGCGCGCACGGTGCGTGTTCGTTCTTCAATCTTCGCGGGCAAATGCCCCTTGAACCAGGCTTTGGCCCGATACCGGAACTCCCGCTCGCGCGGAACCAGTTTCACCGGATCGAACTGGGAAGCCAGCGATGAATTCACGCTGGTCGTGGTGTGTGGGGGTTCATGGCAGCCGACGCAAGCCTTTGTTTCGCCGGGGCGACTGTAGATCCAGGTCAGCTGGTTACCGACCACTCGCCGGTCGCTATCGAGCACCTGAAAGTGAAGGAGGCGATCAGCGGGGGCCTCGACGAAAAACGAACCATCCGCGGCCAACGGGACGGTCCCCAGTACGCGAGCCCGTGTTCCCCCGTGATTTTTCCAGACCTCCCAAGGGTTGGTCTGGGTGCTGTGCCGAGCCACCATGGGCACGCCTTCAATCAGACGAACCAGACGCCCACGCGATTCGACCTCGGCTTCCTGTGTATCATGGACCGATGAGCAGAGGAAACGCCCCGTATAGCCTTGGGGGCGGGTCGCGTTGGGCATGGTAGGGGGTGGCTTCCGGGCCAGAACCGGTCGAGCTTCAAAATCAGCCGTGTCCGGGTCGTTGTAAATCAACTCCAGCGACTTCGTCTCGGGATCCAACATGTAGATGCCCAGGTCAACCTCCTCGCGGTCCGACGTCTTCAAGGTCGACGCGCACAGCACGCGGCCATCGGGCAGTGGAAAAGGCGTCGTATAGGCCCGCTTCTTGTTAGCGGGCGACACGAAGGTTTCACGGTCGCGCCGCGGCCCCACAACGATCAGGCCTCCCTGAGTCACTGCAATCACCCCGTCGCCGTTGGGCATCGGTTGTGGCTGCGTCATGCGGAGAACCCGGTGCGTCAGGGGGGCTTCCTGGCCATCAGCCGGCGTGCGCGGGCCGTGGTCCAAGTCGCGCCAAAACCGGCGTCTCTCCGGCCCGTACAGGACCACGTCCTGCGTACCATCGACATGGGCCGCGTGCAGGGTCAGCTCGGTCTTGTTCCGCGAGTAGAATACCTCTAAACGGCTGAAAACCAAGCGGCCATCCGGCAACAACGCCGGTTCGTTGTCTCGGCCAATGTTCGTTGCAATGGGTTGGATATCGGTGCCGTCCGGATTCATGACAACCAACCCCGTGCAGGGGTAGCCGTGGTATTCGTCTCGGATTCCCAAACGCGAACTGGCACAAACGATTCGACCGTCGGCCACATGGATGGGGCCCACGTGATGGTAAGGGCCTTCGGTCAACTGTTTCAAGTTGCCGCCATCCAAATCGACCCGCCAGATGTGCCACCACGGATCTTCTTCGCCACGGCGGCAAAACAAGACGTGGTCCCCCGCCCATGAAAGTTCCGGTTCGGCCACGTACCCGTCCGGGAAGTTCGTCACTGGGGTAACCTTGCCATCTGGCCGGACAGGGCTTAGCAGATAGAGGTTGCGAGCGGGACGATAGGCGGGGCCCGAATCAGTGACGACATAGGTTTGGCGCCACCGGTCCGCCTGCTCCACCGTCCCGATCGTGTTCGGAATGTTGTTGCTCCCTTTCAGGAACACGATGGCACGAGGTCCGTTATATTTCAGCCGGTTGGATTCTTCCGGGTGGAAAGCTGCCCGACGCAAGCCGTCCTCCCGTTGGTCGGACTCGCGGCGGAGAAAGTCATCCGCGACCGGTATATGGGGCGACATTCCGGACGGTACCGAGGTTGTCTCCGCCGTTTCGGGGCGTTCCGGCGCGGCTGGAGTGCGCGCATGGTCTGGGGGCGGCTGTTTCGTGGATCGCGAGTCCTTACCGTTCGAGTCCTTATCGTTCCATGCAACCCCCGCAGCCCGCAACCCGTCGCGAGCCACGTGGCGAATGCTGAAGAATGGATGCTCCGACGCCGCCCGCCGCAATGCGGCCAGGGCCTGGTCATTTCCCAAATCGACCAGCGCGTCCGCGGCGGCCCGCCGCACTTCCAGCACGGATCGCTCGTCGTCCAAGATGCCTGCGATCAACTTGGTATGCTCGTGGGCCCCGAGCAATCCCAGGGCGCGGATTAGCCCTTCGCGCCAGCGAGGCGCCGGATCAGCGTATTCTTCGTCCTTAAAGGTTCCGCTATAACCAAACTCAGCCTCCGGCGGTGTCTCGGCCAGAATCCGGGCCACCGGCTCGATGGCCCGACGATCACCCAGCCAGGCAATCGCCTTGGCGGCGTTCAATCGCACCCAGCCCTCGTCGTGTTCGAGCAATGCCAGCAAACGCGGCAAATCCCCGGGCTCCGTACACAGCGTGGGCAACCACGAGGCCGCTCGATACGGCGGAAACACCGGCCACTGCCGCTTACCCGTGGCCGGCGCCTCGTTTTCCTCCTGCTCCAATAACCCGAACGCATGTTCCAGGGCCTCCTCGCGCAGGCCGCACGTTTCCAGCAAGTAACGCGTCAATTGATGCGCCGGCTCCGGCTCGTACAAGAAAAACGTGTCATGATCCCCGGGGTGGTTCGCAAGCAACAACGGCGCCAGCTCGCGCAGCGCCGCGATGGTCCGAGGATCGTCGAGGTTGAACCGACTCAAAGCCAGAATAATGCAATACGGGGTTTCCAGCATCCGATCTTCACTGGGAAATGACATCTTGTCATCCAACGGCACGTCGGGCGGATCGGATCCGTCCAAACGTTTGGCGTACCGCGCGTAGGCGGAGAGCAAATGGGGGACGGCCCGCGCGTCGCCAAAGTCCCCAAGGGCTTCGGCCGCCCGGCGAGCCCACATCGGATCGTCAAGAAGGTGTACCAAGTAATCGAAGCCGCGCTCGTCTTTCAAACGTCCCAGGGATCGTATCCCCGCCGACACCATCGGACGTAACGATTCAGACGACGGGGGGGACTTTCCCAAAAACCGACAAATGACCGCCGTGGCCTCGGGCCCCCCGAGCACCCCCAGCGCGCGAAC
>JBNJEM010000214.1:0-11027 GCA_051745935.1 Planctomycetota bacterium | reverse complement strand
ACGTCGCTTCACTCGTTCCCGGATTTCGCGTACCCCAAAGGCAAACAGCAAATAGACCGTGGGCATGGCCGGAGCCCGCATCCGCATGTCGCTCCAATGCACCGTATACACTGCGGCCAGGGCACGCCCACACAAAATCCCCCAAACCCAAGAAGACGCCACCGCCCGGCGGCCCAGATGCCAGAGTGCGACGTCCCGCCAAGCACTTGATCCTCCCGGGCAAAGATCGCCAGCAACGCGGGGGACAATCGCGGACGAAAGACGGTCGCACGCAACGACGTGTCGTGCCGAGCCCCGCTGTATACGCCGTGCCGTCACGGCGCCAACTTGGGTCCGCCCGAATTCCAGGGTATTCGCCGGCCGCGACTCAGCCTGGCTCGCCAAGGTTCCGCAATTCGATCATGTGACCTTGCAAAGCGTTTTCCACCTTGCTTGCCTCGCTTTGCTCTCTTCAGTCCTTTCGGTCCTTTCGTCCTTGCTTCGACACGAACAGGGATGCAAGCCGCGACTGGCCGGGTTTCCCCCTTTGGGCGCACTGCGTAGTCTACTAGGAGTGGGAAGAGTCCTTGTACGAAAGTCGCCGAATCCGGGGAACAAAAGTGACGAGCAGGTCTCTGTCGCAATGGCTGGTCAAGGCACGTTGGCCCCTCTTGGGGCTAGCCTGCGTACTGGCAGCCATCTCTTGGAAGCCCGCCGGTGGAATTCGTTTCGATCGGTCGGTGGAGAATATGTTCCGCCCCGGCGATCCACTCGTGCGGGCCCACCAGCGATTGAAGCGGGAGTTCGGTGGGCATGACGTCGTCATGGCGACCTACCTGGATCCTCGGTTGCTGGCTGAAAGCGGCGAGGGCATTGAACGGCTGGAACATGTCGAACGGCGGCTCAACGCGATCCCCGGCGTGCGCGAGGTGCTGACTCTGGCGGACGTAAACCAGGCACTTAACCATCTCAATCCGTTGCGGAATCTCATGGGTGGCGAGGAGGATCCCCGACCCGTGGTGCGGAGGGACAGCGAGCTGGGCGCCGCCTATCGCGAGATGTTCGAGGGCTACACGCACGATGCGGAAGGCAAGATTGCCAGTTTGGTCTGCATGCTGAAACCACAAGCGGAAGCGACGTCCACGGCCGTCCCGGCGAGCCAAACGAGCGATCACGCCGAGACGATCGATCGGATTCGCGAGATCATCGAACGGCAACCGGGAGGCATGATCGCGGGTGAACCGGTGATGGTGGCGGATGGGTTTCGCTATCTGGAAAAGGACGGCCAGCGATTGGGATGGTTGACGCGTATTCTCCTCGGACTGACCATCGTCATCTGCTTTGCCAGTTTTCGCTGGGTATTGATTCCTCTCGCCATCGTCCAGCTGGCGTTGGTGCTGACGCGGGCCACCTTATTCTGGCTTAACCTGCGTCTGAGCATGGTCAGTTCGATGCTCACCGCGATCGTCACCGTGATCGGCATCGCCACGGTGATTCATGTCGTAATCCGTTTTCGTCACGCACGAGCCCTTGGAATGCCCCAGCGGGCAGCACTGGTCGCCACCGGAACCGCGTTGGCCGTTCCCATCTTCTGGGCCTGCTCGACGGACGCGGTTGGGTTTCTATCCCTTACGATCGCCAAGGTCGGTCCGGTGCAAGATTTTGGGATCATGACATCGATTGGCAGTCTGTGGGTCTTGGTCAGCACCGCGTTGCTCGTTCCCGCGCTAGCATTATGGGGGCGGTTCGATGCCGATCCGCATCAGGTGTGGGGTGACAGCCGCTTGGGCGGAGGGTTAACCCGTCTCGTCCATTCGGCACAACATCACAAGCGACGACTGATTCTCCTGCTCATCGTCTTGCTAACGGCATCAGCAACGGGCCTCACACAACTGAAGGTCGAAACCGACTTCACCAGGAACTTCCGCCATGGCTCGCCGATCGTGCGTTCCTACTCGTTCATCGAAAAGAACCTAGGGGGCGCGGGTGTCTGGGATATCTTGGTCCCCGCCCCGTCCCGTCTCAACACGCGCTATGTTCAGCGCGTATACGAACTGGAACAAGACCTGCGCGGCATTTCCATTCGGGACAACAACAGTGGGAAAGAAATTGGCTTGACCAAGGTGCTGAGTCTGGTCGACGGCATTGAAGCGGCGGGCGTCAATCCGCTGTTGAAACATGTTCCCCCCGAAATCAAGGCCCGCGGGATGGAATTGGCCATGCCACATTTCATCGCGTCGCTGCGCACTCGAAAAGAAGAGCCAGGATCCCAAGACTATCTGCGGATCATGCTGCGATCGCGGGAACAGCTGCCGGCTGCCGCCAAATCCCAACTGATCGACACGGTCAGGTCCGTGGCCCACGAACATTTTCCCGGCGGCGGAGATGAACCGGCCGCCACGGTCACGGGGCCGTACGTGTTGCTGACGAACTTGATTACCAGCATCCTCCGCGATCAATGGGTCTGCTTTGCCGCCGCCGCCCTCGGAGTCGGCTTCATGATGACGCTCGCCTTTCGCGGCATCCCGCTCGCTCTCATCGCCATGGTACCCAACGTGCTGCCCATCCTCATGGTGCTGGGAGGCATGGGGTGGCTGGGGGTTCGCGTCAACATGGGCGCCGCCATGATCGCCGCCGTTTCAATGGGGTTGAGTGTCGACAGTTCAATCCATTACATTACCGCGTTTCGCCGGGCTCGAGACGCCGGATGTGGCCTGACCGAATCATTGGAAACGGTCCAACAAACGGTGGGTCGAGCGGTGGTGTATTCAACGATCGCATTGATCGTTGGATTCCTGGCGCTGTGCACCAGCCAGTTCGTCCCGACCATTTACTTTGGCTGCCTCGTGAGCCTGGCCATGTTGGGCGGGCTGTTCGGCAACCTGGTGCTTCTTCCGCTGTTGTTGGCCATGGCCTCCAAAAAAAGGACTCTGGGATTGGGCCCTAAGAATTCGGCGGCGTCTGTTGGTTCGCATTGAGCCGACGCGTCTGGCATCGGTATCGCGGCAGATCAATTGTGCACGGATTAGCGAGCCACCTTTCTGGGCAGCTAGTCCTCGCGGGCCAGGCCTCCCCGGCAAACCGCGAGACGGTGCCCAGCCGCTATCTCTCCGGTGACGATTCGCTCGCCAGCCTGGGCATATCAAATCCTTCCATTTCGCTTGAATTCCCGTCGGACAACCCCGGCGCGCCACCCCCCCTATACCGTATGGCGTGTCGAGAGGCGGGCGGATATCAAGTGCCCCCAGAAGCAAGCTGGGAACATCACTCGCACTCCTTGAATCAGACAGTTATTCTTCGACTGATGCTTACCACTGCGTCGGTGATTGGCCGGCGAAACTTTTTACACCTCAAAGTGTAAGCGTTTCGCGCCCTTCGAACGACCCAGACGCTGGAAAAGCCCTGGTTTCAGGTCGTGTCCAGGTGGATCGAATTTGAACCCGTGACGGGTGCAGTCATGGCCGAAAAGGCGCCGAAAGCCGGGCTTTACCAGCTAGTCGAGACGCGAAGCTTACAGTTTGAGTTGCACGGTGACTTGCATCGAGTCTATCGATGGGTTCAAATGACTGGTTGGATCAAAATGCGAGAAAAACCATGCACGGCTCTTTTCTCTCGAAATCAATCAATTTGGTAACCGTTCACGGACAAGAGACTCATATCCGCGAACATTCGCGCTTCCGTCGCACGTTTTAAAGGAAGACTTTTCAAGGTGCAAATGCCACGGGCTTGTCCCGTGGTCCGTTACGTTCCACGCTACGCCAGGGAACAGTGGTGTGTCTGAGGGTTTGTAGCGGCGAGCGTGAACCACCACGGGACAAGCCCGTGGCATCCGTTCGGGCCCTCTGTGTCCAGACCATCTAGCGATACCCGTGAACGGGTAGTCAATTTTGAAGCATGAATTACATATCCAAGATTCGGCGGTACCTATAGGAGGTTCCTGATGATGTGGTGGCAGAATACCGTTGTCGGGTTTTCGGTCTTGGTGCTGACGGCGTTCTCTTGGGCCGCCGCGGGGGCCGAGGCGGCCGAGGGTACGCGTGAATTCGGGTTCGCCAGAGTGGACATTACGCCTGATCAACCGCTTCGGCTATCCGGTTATGGCAATCGGAGCCAGCCGTTCGTTGGGATCGACGAGCCGCTTTGGACCCGTGCCATGGCGATCAAAGCCGATCATGGAGACCTACACGCGTTGGTATCCGTCGAGTCAATCGGTTTTCCTGGGACGCTGGTGAAACGGATCGCCAAGGCTGTCGACGAACAGTATGACATCCCGCGTTCGCGGTTCGTGATCTGCTTCACCCATACTCACACGTCACCGCATATTTCCGGGGGGTTGACCAATATCTTTTCCAAGCCCCTGACGCGGGAAGAAACAGCCAATTCCCAACGGTACACGGACAAAGTGGTCGGCAAAATCCTCTCTTGTGTCGGCAAGGCCATCGAGCGACTGGAACCCGGCAAGCTGTACCATGCGCAAGGCAAGGTCACGTTCGCCGAGAACCGGCGAGTGCTGAAAGACGGCACGTGGGCCGGCTTTGGCGTGAACGCCGATGGGCCGGTTGACCATTCGCTCCCGATCCTCAAAATCGTGGGGACCGATGGCTCGGTGCGAGGTTTCGTTTTCAACTATGCCTGTCATTGCACGACATTTGACGGCAGCCACAACCGAATCAACGGCGACTGGGCCGGTTACGCCGCCAGGTACCTGGAAGAGGCATTCCCGGGCGTTTGCGCGTTGTGTACTGTCGGCTGTGGGGCTGACGCCAATCCGCCGCGTGATCGAAATCGGGCGAGCGAATTCGCCAAGCAACAGGGAAAAGAAATCAGCGAGGAAGTCAAGCGGCTGTCGAAATCGCCCATGCAGCCGATCACGCAACCGCTTTCAACGTCTTTCGGACACGCCGACTTGCCGTTCGATCGCCCCAGTGTGGACGAACTCAAGCAGCGGCTGGAATCCAATCGCATCCAAACGCGGCGTCACGCGGAAGACATGCTGGCCCGCTACGAACGCGCCGGAGAACTCCCCGCTGCGTACCCTGCCCCGATACAAACATGGCGGTTCGGGGATCAACTCGCCATGGTGTTCCTCAGCGGCGAGGTGGTTGTCGACTATGCCCTCCGGCTGCGACGTGAACTGGCGCCCAATCCGGTTTGGGTCTCCGCCTATGCCAACGACCTGTTTGGCTACCTTGCTTCGGAACGGGTGCGCCGGGAAGGCGGCTATGAAGTCGACGCGTCCATGATCTACTACGACCAGCCTGGACCGTTGGCGAAAGGGACGGAAGAGGTGGTGATTCGAACAATCCATGAACTGTTGAACCGTTGAGCGCCTTGCCACTCAGAACCCCTCGAAGAATAGGTGTCTTACGGTACAAAAGCCACCGAGCGTAGCCCCAGGGCATTTTCGACCGACTAGTAGTCCGTTTCGGAATTGATTATGGAGTTATGAAGCGACAGGGAGCGGGCCAACGGCCCGCGCCAACTCACGGTGTTCAGATCAAGAATCGCTGCCCTGAGATTCTCGGTTTTGCGCGAACCGTTGGGCCGCTCCGTGGCTCCCTGCTTTTTCGTTCAGACTCAATGATCGGTTCATGGAGTCCAGCCGTCTGTCTTTTTCACGGGTGTCCGAATTGGTTCGGCTGGTTGGCCCTTCCTGCCCGGGACAGCGTCCCGAGCCACGGTCTCGGATCGGAGACCCGAGCTACGGCCCGCGACTATTGCTGGAGGGCGAACAGAATGATATTCGTTCCGAGGCGGGCGGCGTCGCTTTTCACGTAGCCTTTACAGTCCAGGGAGGCGCCCGTCTCCAGAGCGCAGCTCAGGTCGTAGGGTGAGAAGATCACGGCATACCGCCCGTCCACCTGCAGACCTTCCAGTAACGGCGAGACCTGTCCGCGCCGGCTGTCGAGCCGGCCGTCCTCTCCTCGCAATTGGGGGTCGTTCAGCGTCACTTGGGTCAGATTGAACCCGCCGTACTCCCCGGAAAACATGGGGTGACGGGTTGGTATTCGTTCCAGCTCCTGGCCGGGGAAAATCGCTTCCAGCTGCTCGCGAAACGCGGCGGCGAATTCCGGGCTGGCACAAATGGCGTCGGCGAGAATGAATCCTCCGTTTTCGATATACTCGGCCAACGCCTGGCGTTCGTTGCTATTCCAACGAAAGCCGCGCCGACCGTGGACGAAGAGAATGGGGTACTCCGACAACGAGTCGGACGTGGCCGGCACGACCATCCGTTGCGTGAGTGCCCGCAACTCAACCTCCTGCCGCAGATACCGCACCAAATTGGCCAGTGCGTTGGGGGCATCATCGCTGCCTCCCCGGTGATCCAATTTCGGAATCACCAATACACCGCGCGACTCCGGTGACACGTTCGTTTCCGTGGCCACGACTTCGGGGCGTTCCAGTTTCTGCTTGAGCACTCGATTGGTCGCGTAGGCCACTACATTCCGACCCATCCGCACGCAAGCATCGATTTTCTCCTGGGCCACCTCGGGAATATCGCGTTCGCGCCCTTGAGCACTCAACTCCCAAAGGCAGGAAAGGTTTCGAGGGCAGTAGACGACGCTGGTACGGCAACAGGCATCGATGCCGTACAGGGGTCGCATGTATTCCGGGTCGACCTTGCCTTCCGCGAACCACACGGGATGTTCGGGTGGCAGCAACCGCAGGGGTGAATGCGGAAACATTTCTTGCATGAGTTCCCGGAATGACCGATCGAAAGCCGCTCCATCACACCCTTCACCGTCACACGCTTCCGCAAAGATAAACCCACCCTGCTCGATGTAGGATCGCAACCGATCTTTCTGCTGGTCAGTCAACCGCAATGATTGTTGACCACTGAAAAACAGCACGGGCGTCGCCAATAGATCCTCAACCGTGGCGACGCTCAAATCGACCGTCTGCCAGGTCAGTTCCCGCTGCCATTCTTTCTCGATAGCTCGAGTCAGGTTGGGCACGCCGCCTGCATGCAGGTCCCAATCCTCGCCATCGCAGTGTTTCGCCTTGGCCATGACCACGGGACGTCGACCTTTGGAAAGGAACAGCAGCGCGAACGAGGTTCCGACCAGGGGGTTGGTCTCGCCGACGCCGGTTCCCTTCCAGTAATCGTTGAATTCATCCTGGTTGCGGATCAGCAACTCGGTCCCTTCCCGGTACCAATCATGTTCTCCGATAAACCGGCGGCCGGTTAAACGTCCCACGCGTTCGACGCCGTAGAGGTAGTAGAGCAACCAACTATCTTTTCCCGGGTTCCGGCGAACGCTGAAGTGTTTGGCCAACCACGCCAGGCCGCGTTCCACCACATCGGACTTCCCAGCGTCGCCACAACACCGTACCTCGCCGCCCACGACTTCCGCTCGCGCCGAACTGAGTCGTCCCGAGGCGATAACCGCGGAACAGATGCCGGCGCATGTCATACTACCGGTGGGCGCGTCATCCGGCTTGTACCCCCACCCGCCATTGGCCCGCTGCGAGTTCGCCCAATACTCGCGAGCCAACCGCCAGGTGCTCGGGGACACCTTCACCCCCACGCGTTCCGCCTCGTTGAGTGCCAGCAGGGCGAATTGGGTATTCGAGTTATCGCCGTTGCCGCGTCGAGCGGAATACGCCCAGGCTCCCTTGTGCCGCGACGTATCGGTAATCTGAGTCGCTTCCAACCACTTGGTGTTCTGGCGGATCAGAAGCATATCTTTTTGAGGTTCGGCAACGCAAAACACCATGGTGCGAAGCGCCACCGAATAGGTCATCTTCGGTTGATCAAAGGCGCGGAGGTAGTCGAGGGCCCTCTCCACGGCGGGATCATCGGGCTCCACCCCGGCGTGGAGCAGCGCGAGGGTGCAGAGCGCGGTCAGGCCCCCCGGTTGGGCACTATGCTCCGGCCAATTCCCGCGCGAGCTATCCTGGTGGGTTTTCAGGAACATGACGCCCCGGTCGATGGCCTGCAACACGTCTTCATGATTGACCTCGGCGCGGATAGGGACCACCACCGTTGCCACGAGCACGACCGTTATTACCGGAACTCGGATTCCCCACGTCATCAACCTTATCCCCACTAATGCGACATCTCGCTTGTCATAAATATTTTAGAATTAAAGAGTTAGGTCGGCAACACAATTCCCCCAGCATTGCTGGAGTCCGCTGCCAGGACTACAATGTACACTTCTGATGGGGCAGGATCATGGCGTCTGGGCAGCCCGGGGCAGCGCACGCAAACCACGCTGCCCACGGGGCCGCTGGCACTGGACTGGAAGGGTACCCCATACAAGCGAACCACACGTGTTCCGCTGCCCCCACACTGTACCACTCGGAAGCCATGGCGAAACCACTCAGTTTTTTTTCACCCACGGACTTTCGAGAGCGGGAACCACGTTTTGTTACGGGCTGTGAATTTCAAGAGCGTTGACTTTTTGACAAAGATAGCGACCAGCGACAGTGGACCAACGGCAACCGAATGGGCGCTCGCATTCGGTTGGCGGCCCTGCCGCCCCGAGAAACGGCCGGGACGTGCCTCCTCTTTGGAGCCCGGCGGTGTGGGTAAAGCAGGTCCCGCTTGCCGAGCGGAATCGAGAAGGAAGGACGGCCGTGTCGACAAAGCAGAAGAACCTAGGCGAAATCCTCCAGGAGTTCAGCCAGCATCGAAACGTCATGCGGCAAGAGCTGCAAAAGGTTATTGTAGGCCAAGAGGCGGTGATTGAGCAGCTATTTGCCGCCATTTTCACCCGGGGGCACTGTCTACTGGAGGGGGTCCCCGGCCTCGCCAAGACGCTCATGGTCAGTACGCTGGCCGACATTCTGGACGTGGGCTTCAAACGAATTCAGTTCACGCCGGACCTCATGCCCTCCGACATCACGGGCACCAACGTGCTGGAGGAACAAGAACACGGAAAACGTGCATTTCGGTTCATGGAAGGTCCCATTTTCACCAACGTCCTGTTGGCCGACGAAATCAACCGCACACCGCCCAAGACGCAAGCGGCGTTATTGCAGGCCATGCAAGAGCGTCAGGTTTCGGTGGGACGGGAGACCTACGAGCTACCCGCTCCCTTTTTCACCATCGCCACGCAGAACCCGATTGAGCAGGAGGGCACCTATCCACTGCCCGAAGCCCAGCTTGACCGATTCATGTTCAACGTCAAGGTGGGCTATCCCACGGCCGAAGAGGAAGAACGGATCCTGTCGGTCGCCAGCCGCAACGAGAAGTCCGAAGTGCGAAAAATCCTTTCGGCCCGGGCGATTCTCAATCTACAGCGGTTGGTGACCTCGGTGGCGGTGAGCGAGTTTGTCGTCAAGTACGTGTCGAGGCTGGTCCGGGCCACGCGTCCTCGAGACGAAACGGCGCCCGAATTCGTCCGCGAACTGGTTGATTGGGGCGCCGGTCCGCGAGCTGGATTGTTTCTCATCAACGGCGGCAAGGCCTTGGCCGCCATGGATGGACGTTTCTCGGTCGCCGTGGACGATGTGCGCCGCATCGCCATCCCCGTGCTGCGACATCGCGTCAGTACCAATTTTCAAGCTCAGGCCGAAGGAATGACCACCGAAGACGTCATTGAGCGTCTACTGAGCGAAATCCCGGAACCCGAGATCCCAAAGTTTTCAGAGCCGCCGAAGACGCGAGGTTGAAAAGCAAGACTCGCACGGCATGCCGTGATACCGCGCGATGAAGGAACTGAGTTCGTGAGCGTTGAAACATTCAGAGCGTGTCCCGGAAGCTGGGATGATGTCCCGTTGGCGGCACCGGAGGGCCGTTATATGTCGTCAATGGCGCCGTGATCCCACGGCGGGACGGACCGTGCGTCTCAACTCCCAAACAACCCGCGCAGCGGCTGGAATGCTCATGTCTTCGGTCGAAAAGTACTTGAAACCGGAAGTCATCAATCAGATCAAGCGGCTGGATCTCCGCGCGCAGTTCGTGGTGCGTGGCTTCCTGCAGGGCCTGCATGCCAGTCCGTTTCACGGCTTTTCGGTCGAGTTCAGTGAGCATCGCAAGTACACGGCGGGGGATGATCCCAAGAATATCGACTGGCTCGTATTCGCTAAAACCGACAAGTTCTATGTCAAGAAGTACGAGGCGGAAACCAACATCACCGGCTATCTGGTCATGGATCTGAGTGAATCAATGGGGTACACCTACCGCCAAGACCTCTCCAAATTCGACTATGCGATCTGCCTCGCGGCCGCGTTATCCTACTTGATGGTCCACCAGCAGGATCCGATCGGGTTGATCACCTTCGACCAGCGCGTGCGTCAGAGCGTCGCCCCCCGCTCGAAACGGTCGCACTTGAACAATATACTTTCCCATCTTTCCCGGTTGCGGCCGGCAGGCGAGACGGATATTGCCCACAGTCTGGTTCAAATCGCCGCCATGCTTCGTCACCGCAGCCTGGTCATGATCTTCTCGGACCTGCTGGTCGACAGCGAACCCGTCATTCACTCGCTGCGTGGACTGCGACACGGCGGCCACGACGTGATCGTGTTCCACGTGCTGGACGAAGCCGAAGTCCATTTCCCGTTTCAAGGAATGCTTGAGCTGGAAGACCCCGAAACGGAAAACCGGGTGCAAGTGGATGCTGACCAGTTTCGAGGGGACTATATGAAAGAAGTCGAGGCGTTTCGGGAGACCTACCGGCGGAAATGTTTCCAGAGCGGCATTGATTACGTACCATTGGATACCAGCATGCCGTTCGACAAGGCCTTGCTCGAATACTTGCTGAACCGCCAAGCGCGGTTCTAAAGGGACGGCGTCGCCTTGGCTGGGCCAATAAACGCAAAGCGGTGTGATGGCGGATGAGGGAGGTAGCGACATGGCGCTGTACGGCTAACAAGCCACGACGAAACCCTTCAAATTCCCTGTCATCCAAGGAGTTTAGAGAGCGGGAGCCTGGTTTGGTCACCGGCTGTCAAAGGATCGAAATTCCGAAACGCGCCGAGGGCCCCATACTCCAAATTATGCCGGTCGCGGATGAGTTTCTCCGCCGCGAGTCCGACCAACGGGAGGACGGCTTGCGTCGGGCAGCTTTCCACCCGGAAAAATCCAACCGCCTGAAATATAC
>JBNJEM010000213.1:0-11125 GCA_051745935.1 Planctomycetota bacterium | reverse complement strand
GCCTCCCCCGTGCTCTTCCGATCCATCCTCTGGCTCGCTGTCCCCCCACCTTGCCGCCTCGTCGCCTGACATCGCGTCTTCCGGCGGCCATCACGCTTTACAAACGCTTGGCCAAGCTCGCAAGTGCACGGCGAAAATCAGAAAGATCAGCGAGAAAAATCAGCGTGTCTGCTTTCGCTCGGGTTGCTGTCTCGAGGACGCTGACGGACACACGTCATTTGTTTTGACTGGGCCGCCAGTCTCCCATCGCGGTGCGCGCTGCTGGTGATTCCGATCGCGCGTACTGCCTCCCCCGTGCTCTTCCGATCCATCCTCTGGCTCGCTGTCCCCCCACCTTGCCGCCTCGTCGCCTGACATCGCGTCTTCCGGCGGCCATCACGCTTTACAAACGCTTGGCCAAGCTCGCAAGTGCACGGCGAAAATCAGAAAGATGAGCGAGAAAAATCAGCGTGTCTGCTTTCGCTCTTTCAACCATCCTCTGCGTCATTTTCACGACACATGTGTTTTCGTCGACAATCGTCCAATTGGACGTTTTCGAGCCCTTCGTCCCATCGACCGTCACGGAGGTTCCGCGCGATTCCCATGAATCCCCTGGCTTTATCCGGTCGGCAGTTGCTTTTGCAAGGACGTCTTTCCAATGTGTGCCGTCCGAAGCGAAGCCAGTGCCGATCCACGTACCGGCAGCGCCATCGTAGCCCCAAAGCCCAACGCCCTTGTTCGTTCCAAGCTGGAAGACCACGTACTGACATCGCTCGCCTGGTGTAACCTTCACCGAAAGCGTTCCGACCGCACTTGGGTCACCTGCTTCGGTGACAGTCCAATCACCGACGAACCATCCGTAGTATTTCATAAGTCTAGCCGATTCGTCACCTCGGGCAGTAACTGCAGAAAGTACAAGAAATCCGAACAGCGACGCGATCACTGTCTGTCGTGTCATAGTGTGTGCTCCTTTCGTCTGGGCCCAAAAGGTATGGCCAGCAGCACGCTGTGCTGGCCTTCCGAGCATAACGGTTGAGGTAACCGAGTTGGCGGACCAACGGGGTTGACGTTGGCACACCGAGAATTGTAAACGAAGGAAACGACGTTGAAAAACCGAAAGGCAAGCCAACTCCGGTTGACCGTTTTGTTACGTTGCGTCGTTTTCCGTTATGGGGTCGTCATCGTCTTTGTAGGCACGGCACACTTCTATTGTGGTAATTCCGGTGACAGTAAGTACTCCGCTTTCCGAATCGTACTTGTGAGCGACATCGTCAGATTGTCGATAGCCCATTCCAGCGCCGAGCGTTCCAGGTGGAATGACCTTGAATCCCGCATCAGCGAGAAATTGCGCGAGACGACATTTCAATTGGTAGCCCAACTCGTTTTCGTGTTCATTATCCATTTCGTATTGTTTCTCGTGCGTGTCAATATGAATCAAAGCGGTCGAATACAAGTGCCAGGCGAATCATCGTAATTAGGGCAAGCAACAAGGCGATACCCAACACAAGGATATTCGTGACAAGGCCAACAGTTTTGATTTTAGGGTTTTTCGAGTAAAGGGCAGCAACGATTCCGCCGAGGGCCACGGGTATTGAAACGCAAGCGAAAGGCACGAAACACAAGCCAATTAAGAATAGTCCGCCAGCGATCGCGGCACACACGGAACTTGTGGCACCCCACGAGTCTGTCTCGGAAGACATCCGTGGCGTGCGTGCGGAATGCGAAGCAGGTGGATGTGTTTGGATAAAGGGTGGCGGTTCTTGAGGACTTGGCGCCGGCGGCGGCAAAACGAATTCCCGCTGGCATGCCGGGCAACGCACGTTTTGACCGGCGAGATCGGGCGTAACGGTAAGGCGTTGGCCGCAATGGGGACAACCGGTCGTTTCCAATGTTTCATCTCCTGATTAGCAACGTAACAATATTCTTATCCTGCGCAGTGCGCGTGGGAATTCCGATACCCTGCGTGTTGCGAGGAGTATTGAAATTACTCCTCGCTGGCTTTGATGTCAACTATGTGGGGAAATGCGGGTTTTCTGCGCGTTTCGCTTCGGCCAGCGGGGAGTATCGGAATTACTCCACGCTAGCCGAGTTCCAGCGCGGGGTATTTCCGATACTCCACGCTAGAATCCACCCGAGCGATGGGTTTCGGTTGCTGGTTCTAATGCGATAGGTTACCGGATATTGTCCGCGTGTCAGGGCTATCCACTTCGGTCCACCGACAGCATCATGTAGTGGTTCGTCGCTGGAAAGGCCTCCCGCAGACAACTGCAGATCGCCGGAACGTGTTCGTGGGCGTAGGCGTCACGTGCATCACGACCAGGCACCTGCTCATGGCCGTGAAGGTTGGGGGCGTACCCCGTCCTGCAGGCATTGCTCACGCCGCACACGACGGACTGCGGGCGAAAGAAGTGAATGACCTCGCGACCACAAGATTTAGTGGTCGGTGGAGGCAAGTGGATAACTGGATAGCCCTTCCAGGCGTACAGCATTGACACGCCCCCCTCCTGTTTCGGACAATGCCAAACGCTAAAAGTTCAAGCAGGGACATCGACTATACGCGGAGGAAGGTGGTGCGCGATGCTAGTGTTCAACCGCAAACCGAAACAGTCCATTGTCATTGACGATCGGGTGTTTATCGAAGTTCTGGAAATCAATGGGTCGGTTGTCAGGCTCGGCGTGATTGCGCCGGTGGATATGCCGGTCCATCGCCAGGAGGTTTTGACACGGACCCGCGACTACTCTCAGTATGACGAGGTGACGCGATGACACGACTCGCAATTGTGCGTGAGGTGAGTCATGATCGCAACTGAGAACGCGCAGGTGACTTTCCTACAGAATCCCGACCAGTGGCCATTCAAGGACTACTGCCCGGTCAGGCGAAATGCGGTTCGCGGTAGCGGCGACCGGCCGCAATTTGGGGGTGGTGCGACTGTGACCGGCTGGTTACGACCGAGACGTGGAGGTGGTCCCGGTCGTTTTCGAGGTGGTGCTGCATGATGCGTTGAACGACCGCACGGGGAGCGTGCTGGCCCGGGCGCCCCGCCACGAGTACGACTCCATCGCGGCGCTGGTCGATGCTGGATGGGTAGTGGACTGACTAATCGCAAGGAACCGATTCGCTCGAAGAGCCTGCGGTCGGATCTCGACCGTTTCCGCGCCGGTGGCTTTCTAATGAGAAATGACGGGAGGCGGACTATGGAAAGATCGGATGCACGGATCTTGCGAGATATTCGCACTCGGCTGGAGGTACTGATTATCACGCTGATGGTGGCTACATTACTATTGCTAGCGAACGTTATTATGTTAGCGGCATGGGAAACCCGATACCGGAAGTTCAAGGACGGAATCCAGGACACCTTTCGGGACGAGCAGCCGACTTCTCGCCCGCTACAAGAGGATCTGGGGCCACGGTGGTGAGTTGTTCACTGGGCCTTCACCACGCACCGAATCCCCCACGCAACGCAAGGCGGGCGACTGGGTTGCATCGGCTGTCCGCCTTCTCGCGTTCTAGGGCCATTGCGTGGCATTCTCAGGCCAGTCACCCGATGGCAGGGAGGGCAAATTGTCCTCCCCTCTTGCTGGGGCTGAGTGAAGTTTCCACATCCCCCCGAGGGCTCCCGTACGCGTGGGAGCGGTTTGGAACTCTTAACTCGGGTTAAGGATCTGACGTAAGGCTTCCGCACGCGTGGGGGCGGTGTGCATTATTTGATATGCCCCTGTTCCTGGACCGGAAGGCTTCCGCACGCGTGGGGGCGGTGTGACCAACCTCCGCTCCCCTCTCGCCTGCTCTCACTCCACCGGACCTCGGGCCACACGAAAGCCCAGGTAGAGGCTGCTGCGGGACGCCGGGAAGAGCCCGAAACGGTACGACGACCGGCAGCGCCAGGCAGCGAAGGCCCAGCCGCCACCCCGGTACACCCGGTCCGAGCCCGAAGTGGGGCCCGACGGATCCTCGGTCGGTGAGTCACCATAATAATCCGAGTCGTACCAGTCCGCGCACCACTCCCACACATTGCCGTGCATGTCGTAAAGACCGAAGTAGTTCGCCCGCTTCCGACCCACCTCGTGGGCATACTGCTCACCCACGTTCATCGCATTATCCACAAACCACGCGTACTCACCCAGCTCCGACGGATCGTCCCCAAAACTGTACGCCGTGTCCGTCCCGGCCCGACACGCATACTCCCACTCCGCCTCCGTCGGTAAGCGATACGTGCGTCCCTCTTTCTCACTCAAACGCTCACAGAACGCCACCGCATCCTCCCAACTGATCCAGCTCGCCGCGTAATCACTGCCTTCCTCGGCATAACGTTCACCGTCCCACGGCTGACTCTCCATCACCGCCTCCCACTGACCCTGGGTCACTTCCGTCTCGCCCAGGTAGAACGGCTGGGTGATCCGCACCCGATGTTGAGGACCTTCGTCTTCGTTGCGGTCCTCTTCATCCTCCGGCGAGCCCATCATGAACTCACCCGCCGGGATCAGTTTCAACGCCATGCCAATCGAGTTGGTGATCTCCTCCCGCTGGTCCAGGGCCTTCGCTGTTTCGCGTTGCCGCCGTTCCGCTTCGTCCGCCTCTTGCCCGGTGTCGGACCCCACGGCCGGCTGCTGGTTGGAAAAACCCACCAACATCACGCCAACGGCAAGTACAACGAACAGCGACGCTAATGGATGTAGTTTTGACATCCGTATGTTCCTTGTGGAAAGATTGAAAATCGACTTGTACTGCCGCCCAGCCCTCGTGAAACCACCCGCAAGCGGCCGCACCGCACCCGACGGCTCGCCACGGTCCCGCCACTGCTCTATAGCGCTCAGCAAAATTGCCCCATGTTCTCTCAGCCAAAAATGTATTGGTTCACTTCTGTGTCGTCCCATCGATTCACGTACTCGCGTTCTTGAACACTTTGGTCAGCACCTCGGTGATGACTTCGGATTGGTTCTTGAGATAGCATCGTATACCTTCTTTCCGTGCACAAAAACCTCTTTTGGAGATTTAACTGATAGGACTTTTAATCCCCGGCGGTTGATGGCTGCAACGCGATCACCGTACATGGGCGGCCTTTTTTTGGGGATGGGACTAATCGCCAGTTGTTGGCGGAGAGGAAGGGCTGTGAGCTGAGCACTGAGAGGCTCACACAGGACCAGGAGACGCGGGAGACGGGTTGCTCAGCGGTATGGTCGATCGCGTTGCTAAGGCGTTCTCAGGCCTCCGTGGCCGCCTCTATCCGGCAGACCTCCTGCGGACTAAGTACCACACGATGATACCTCTCGAAAAGCCCATAAGTACCAACGTCGCGTGCTCCCTAAGTCCCTAATATATAAGGGTTTATATATCTTCCAGAAGACCGGAAACCTGAATCGCCGCATCCTCCACGGTTCTCACCGCCAGAGCCGGTGGATGATCGTCGATTCAACGGTTGGAGACTTTGTCGATCAGACGCTCGACCGTGGCTCGGATTTGCTTTTCAATATCCGGAGCCCAGCGGTCGGTGGGCAGTCCGTATACGTAAAAGGCGCCTGCCTCGTAGCCCCCTTCTTCCCAGACGCGGCGCGAGGGAATATAAGCCATCACATCGTTGGCATAGCCGGTCACCCAGGTTTCGGGACCATGCTTCGCTTTGAACGAGAGGGAATAATCAACCACTACTTCGCCGCCCAGGGCGATCCAGAGTTGCTTGTCGCCCAACTTCCATGCTTGCACGGGGTAGGAATATGACGATGCAAAGGCCTGCCCCTTCTCCAGCTGCTTCAGCAAGCGTTTCGCGCGGCGCTGGTAGTAGACGTTCTTTTCCAGATCCGCCCGCAGATCGGCACGGTCGAGCGGCTTCTCATACTCCAGTTCCACGAACTCCATTTCCGTTTTGATGCGCGGAGTAATCCGTCTCATGGGGTTTTGCAACACTTGCTGCACGGCGTCCGCCAGCGTGAATCCGTATTTTCCGCACAGCGCCACGGAACGGCGGGGCAGCGGGTTTTGGTCGGCGCCGCAACCGGCATGAAACATGGCCGTGGTACCGGGAGAATCCTCTTCCATGGCAATTTGAGCGAATCCCGGGTAGTCGCCGCACCATCGATAGAAGCTCAACGTTGTCGCATGGCAGGCGTAGCCGAACACCACGGCGAGCAGCGTCTCGTCGGTACCACGCACGGCAAGCACCGGAACATTATGATCCACTGGCCCCTCAAGCGGCCTGCCTTCCCCTCGCAGCTCGCGCACTCGGCGCTGCGGGTTGTTCCGTCGATTGACGGCAAAGTCGGTCGTGCCTGCGCCAGCCCATAGAGTAGCCGGTATCCGTTCGCTGAGCGCCTCGGCAATGGTCTTCACAATTGTTTTCTCGAGCCGCTTGGAATACGCTTCGATCCGAGCCTTTTGATTAGCGTCCAATGGATAGATGTCGTACAACGCCCCCTCGAGCACCGGGCCGCTGTGGGTATGAGACGCTGTCAGCATCACCTGCGAGCGATCCAGATCACACCGGCGTTTCAGTTCGGCGCAAATCGACTCGTACATCTCCTTGGGCAATCCCAACAAGTCGCTTGTGAGCACCACCGCGCGACGCCCGTCGCTGGCTTCCAGCGCCAGGACCTTGACCCAGAGGTCATGTAGTGTTCCCTGTGCGGGTCGGTCACGCGCTCCATAACCGGCCATCCACAGCGGTTCTTCTGGGGTGATTCTCGCGGAAGCCACGCCCACCTTCCACGTGGCTTCGTCCGCGAGCACCGGCTGCAGTGTGACACATATCCCAAAAACTGAAATGAGTGACAAACCGATCCAATGCCGCCGTCGCATCGTTCGACCCTCTCAAAAATCATACGTTACAGAAAAAATGACGCCGCTGTCCGACCCCCACACACGATCGAGCTTCACTCCGGAGAGATTATTCCCAGGTCGTCCTTGTTCAAAGAATAACCCCATTGTTGCGAAAAATGTAGGGCGCTTTTGCAATCCGTTCCTGTATACCGGCACAAAGCAGCATGAATCGAATGTGTCCGTGCGTCACCAGTGGTGAGGTTTATCCGCGCTACGAAAACCGATGCTCGAGGCGGGGAGGGACGGACCAGGAAGTCCGTCCGACCAAGGAATGTATGCAACGTTAGAAATAATCCAACGCCGGGCTAAACTGGACGCAACGCCCGAACGGGTGGCGGCAGACTGATCCCGGTTCGTCACGCCGTCCGCCCGTAACCGTTCATGGACAAGAGATTGATATACCGGTCGCGGATGACTTTCTCCGCTGCGAGTCCGACCAACGGGAGGACGGCTTGCGTCGGGCACCGTTCCACCCGGAAAAATCCAACCGCCTGAAATATATCCACCAACCTTCGCGCTTCCGTTGCACATCTCGAAGGAAGGCCTTTCAAGGCGCAAATGGCACGGGCTTGTCCCCTGGCATCCATGAGGGCTCTTGTGTCCAGGCCGTGTAGCGGCACTCCTGAACGGCCACGTCCGCCTTTTCTTCCCCTTTCGTAGCGGCGCCCCCGGTCGCTCAAAACGGCGCGTGTCTTTATGTGGAACCGTTTCCGTTCACTTCTCCATCCCGAACGCCTTGAGCATGTCCTCGACGGAGTCCTCGCGCCCGGTGAGGCCGTGGCGCGGGTCGTCCAGCCGCTCCAAGAGCGCCTCGTCCGAGGGCATGACGCGCCTGCCGCGGATGGGGCGCCATTTAGCAAAGGTGCCCGTGCCGGACACCAAGGCAGGGACGTTGATCGCTTGGTTGTGGTTGTGCATGATGTCGCGCAGCATCAGGCAGTTCAGGTCCACCAGCAGCCGGGCGCGGTCTATGTCCACGTTTTCGCCTTTTTGGGCGCGGCGGGCTTTGTCGTCCAATGTGGCGTAGAGGTCGGTGAGGTTGAGGCCGATGCGCAGGAACGCGATGCGGTCGACGGCTTGCTCGTCGCCTGCGGCGGCCGCCTCGGCGGCATTGAGCATGTCGCGCAGTTCGGCGATCTCTTCGGGCGTAAAGTCGCGCTCCGGCAGTCCGCCGCGGCCCGTGGGCGAGGCGACGCCCTCCTCGGTGAGGTCTTCGAGGCGGTGGAAGAACCGCTCGATGTGCTCCGCTCCCGCGCCGAAGCCGTGCTTGGCGTAGTCCGCGATGATCTCGTCGGCGGGCAGGTGCGGGTTCCAGTTCAGCCGAGCCGTGGCGTAGTAGTTGATGCCGAAGGTGGACCAGAAGTGGTTGATGGAGTCGAAGTCAGTCATGTACATGCCGTTTTCGGCAAAGTAACTCATGTTGCGGGCCATGCGGCGGACAATGGACTGGAACTTTCCGTGGCGGCGGTTCATGAGCAGGATGTTGGGCCGGTAGTAGATGCGCTTCGCGCCGGCCTCGACCCAGCCGTCCCAGCGGTCGGGGTCGGGCGGCACGTAGCGCACGACCAAATTTGGGTGCAATTTGTGCTTGACCGGCGGATGGGTGAAACGGCTGTACGCGCTCACGCCGAACAAGAGGTCGGGGTGGACCTGCGTTACCCGTTCGGCGATGCTGTTCCAGTAATAAACCATCCTGTCGGTGAGGGAGACGTACTCGATGGAGGTGCGGCGCGAACTGCCCGCGCGCTCGAAGACGAGCATGTTGATCTGCGGCCCGTGGGGCGGGTCGAGGGCCTTGCAGGATTCACACATGCACCAGGTCGCGTACCCGCCGTCGTTGGGGCACAGGGAGACGAGCATGAGGTCGGGGGTTTCGTTGCGGCGCTGGATGATGTCGTTGGCCACATGCGCGATGAGTTCGGGGTTGGACTTACACAGCCGCCACCGGGCGATGCCTCCTTGGTCGCGCGTTCCGTCGGCTTGCAGGGCGAACCATTCGGGGTTTTCCTCCAAGTGCCGCTCCGCGTCGCGCAGCCCGGCGCCGCCGTGGCCGAAGCGGGGCACGTTGCCGCCCAGCCGCTGCCAAGCCGACCAAGAGACGGGGCTTTCGGTGGCCGTGGCCTCCTCCAGCGCCTCGCGGAAGGCGTCTTCGGGCACGTCCAGCCGCCCCAAGGCGGATTGGCCGCGCGAGCGAAGCCGGCTCCACCTCATGCCGCGGCGCTGGACCACGGGGGTGTAGGCGATGTCGAGGGCGGGCACTTCCACCGTCGGGCGCTGGGGCACCACCTTGCCCAGTTCGCCCGGCCACAAGTATCGGCAGCCGAGCAGTTCGAGGACCTCGATGACGGCGTAGCGCACGCCGTTGGGGTCGGAATGGGCGGGGCCGCCCTCCGGCCCGCCCAGCAGGACGAGGGCGTTGCCCGTCGTCTTCGCCCTCATGCCGCCGATGCCCAGCCCCTCGGCGGTGACGCCCAGTTCGCCTGCCATCTTCGTGTCGCCGACGAGGACCAAGTTCCCGTTTTCGTCCAGTTCGCGCTCGTGCTTTATCGGCAGTTCCGCGCCCGACATCTGGCGGACAAGCGACATCAAGAGTTCGGCGGCGCCACGTTCCACCGAGCGCCTGCCCGCGTCGTCGGGGATGACGACGACAGCGGCGGGCTTGCCGTCCATGGCCAACGTTATGCCAGCGCCGAAGGCTTCGCTGGCGGAGGCGAAATACTGCGCGAAAACGGCGAAAAGCACGGCGGCGGTTGCCGATGAACGCATTAACTTGCCCCTTAAAACAACGATGAATGACGAAATGACGAATGGTGAAGTATATTTCAGGCGGCTGGATTTTTCCGCGTGGAAAGCTGCCCGACGCAAGCCGTCCTCCCGTTGGTCGGACTCGCGGCGGAGAACGTCATTCGCGACCGGTATAACGGCAAAAGGAGCGCATCGTTCGAAGTATGCCCTTGCGGGCACACTACGAGCAACATGCCCTTGAGGCATGCGAACCGGTCGGGATGGGCTGTTCCCAAAAAACGACGCCTGTGTATTTGGAACGTACCGTTTTCCTGCTTGGTTTGCAACGGCCGGATCTTGGCGGCTCATAGGGGGGGGCGCTGGCCCATCCCTCTCCCACGCTGAAGTGACCCCAATGGGGGGGCTCCTTGCCCTTCTTGCCTTTGGCCGCCGTCTTACCTTTTTTCCTTCTCTTGCGACTCTTTTGCTGATCCGGCCGGAGGGCGAGGACCCTGTTGAGCCCACGGTCGAGGAGGCGTGGACGCCGCAGCAGTGGCCTCAGTTCGTCGAGGGACACCCGGACGCCGCCGGTTCGGAGCTTATCACAGTGCAGTTGCGCGACCCGGAGCACCTGGACTATCGGCTGCTCGAGGCGTGCTTCGTGTCCACGCGCCCTCCGACGGCGGGCGCTTGCCCTGCTGGACCCATCCGCCCCGCTGGGACATTGACCGGGACACGACCATCCGCATCCGCTACCGCATCGGCTCGGGGACGCCTGTCGCGCTATACCTGCGGGCCTTCGAGGTCCCCGGGGACTCAACCCGCCGCGTCTGCGTGGCGGCCAGCCCCGCCGCCCGGCCCGCCGAGGCCGAAGTGGTGACCGACCACGTGCTGATGGATGACGAGCAGTGGCATGAGCTGGAGTTCGACGCGCGGCTCATTCGCGAGCGCTACCCCGGATGTCACACGGATCGAGGGCCTGCGCTTCCACGGCACGCCGCGCGGGGATGTGAAGGAGGGGCATTGGTTCGAGCTTGATGAGGTGGTGATCGGCCCCTGACGGCCGGGGGCAGGCCCGGTTGGTGAGCGCGGCGTGAGGGTATAGATTGCCCGCGCCGTGGTGAGCCATGGCGCCTGGACTCGAGGGGGGGTGTGCGCGATGAAGCACCTGTTCATTGACGACGACGTCATCGAGTTGCGGGAAAGCGTAAAACGACGGTGGCATCAGGCGGTCAAGCACGGGCCCCCGGTGCTGGAGCCCGAGAGCGCCCTGGAGCAGCCTCGCCTGCACATCGAAGACTGGCAGCTTCTGTGAAGCCCAAGAAGAACAAGACACCGATCAATACCCGGTTTGTGGAGCAAGGAAGAATGGGGCAAGCGAATTGGTCGCGTAGCGACGATTGACGCCCGGCCAGGATTGTTGTCAGGGCGGCCTGGGTGTCGTCGAAGTCCGTGACGCCGTTGATGCGCGGAAATGGACAGCCAACGGGGCAAACGCTACACTTAACCAGGTGGGGAATGATCGAATTCTCAGTGGAGATATACGATGAACTACCGTGGCAGGGTGCGTGACGGGGTGGTCGTGCTCGATCCGGGGGTTCAATTGCCCGA
>JBNJEM010000212.1:0-11132 GCA_051745935.1 Planctomycetota bacterium | reverse complement strand
TCGCGAAATCTTCCACTCTTCAATCAAGCACGCGCGACAAACTCGGGACAACCCACTTGTTCTATTTTGTCCGATTTTCGGGTTTTTCATCAGCCCAGTATCGGGGTGTCTCTCGGGGAGCACTCGGGAAAGAAAAGCCGCGAAACGGAAGCCGCCGGCCTCCTTATGCCCCAACCTGCCTGAATTTCGAGGTTTTCACCCGCCCCCATCCAGCCTCCATTCCGCGCAGAGGCAATAGCCCATCGTCCGGGGACCAATCCGCACATCGGGATGAGGTGCCGATTTACTTTTTCCGATGCCGAATCTTTGACCGCATTCGCCGCTTTTTGCGGCCCAGTTTCCGCCGACCTTTACCTGTTTTTTTCGTCCCCACTACCGCTCTCCACTGTCCAAGAACAACCCAACTAACCAAACCCCAGTAGCCACGTCACGTAGCCACGTCACACTAAAAACGCTACTTTCCGCTTAGGCAGCGCAATCCGTTTTCGACGATCGCGTCACGCCTGGCAACGGCTCGACCGTGAAAGGCTCCCGCGCCACGCGTGGTCCGGGGCCTTTCACGGTCGAGCCGACATGCTGGTCAGTTTACCACGATGGGCAACGTGGTAGCAAGGGCTCGGCCTCTGTCTCTTGCCGCGTTTTTAGGTCGCGTTCGGGCATGCCCCCAAGGATCACTAGAAATCCCAACCGCGCGAGCGTTGCATCGCGTGTTGGATCAAGGTGAGCAAGACGTTCGGGTCGTAGGGTTTGCGAACGAAGAACTCGCATCCCGCCGTCCGCGACGAACGAACGATATTGTCCTGGTCCACGCCGCTCACAATGATGACTGGAATATGGCAGGTTTCGGGTGCGTCGACCAACTGCTCACAAACCGCGAAGCCGTCAAGGTCGGGCAGTCGCAAATCGAGCAAGACCACGTCGGGACGATGTTGACGGGCCTTCTCCAATCCCACCCGTCCTTGGTGGGCCAAAACGGTCGAAAAGCCTTGTTTCTTGAGCCGGTGGGCAAGGACGTCGACTTGATCTTGGTCGTCGTCGACGATAAGGATCGAACCGCGTTTTTCCGCTCCCTGTTCCGTGGGGTCAAGTTGAGCCACAACGTCCTGGAACATAAGCGAACCTTGGCAAAGAAGAAATGGAAAAAGAGGGATAGTATCCGCACGCGCCTACCCCTGCTTGTACGAAACAACACTAGGTCGACTTTCTCCAGCTGTCAAATCTCGCGTCCGTGATTCATGCATGATTCGGGGGGACGACGCCGACGATCGACCGGGGAGGGTACCGGAGCCCGCATGGCTGCCAGGGGCTTCTCCCGGGATGGTTCCCCCCTCGCCGCTGCAAAGCGGCCGGATACACCACTTTTCGTCGTCGGGAGCGTGGGATGTAACGGGCCACGATACCAGCCCGTGGCATTCGCGTCTTGAAACGTCTTTCTTCAAGATGTGCGAGCGAAGTGCGACCGTCCGCGGATATCAGTCTGTTGCCCGTGAAGGGGCATCTAAACATCAGCCATCAAACCGGATACCTCGAAAACTTGACACCGGCCAAGAGTCGGAGAACAGGCGGTACGAGCCTCCAGGCCTTGGCTCGCGCGGCGCCGGGCCGTGCCGCTTGGACTGGGCGAGTCAGCTTCGTGCCGAACCGGCAGGGATCGGCAAGCAGAACGGGGCTGAAGAATCTCTCGGCCAAAATCAACGCATTGCCTGTTTGTAAGCTAGGTTTTCTATACGCATTTCTTTATTGTCTTCTGACGCCGAAACGTTCGTACGCCGCAACCAGGAATCTTTGACCGATGACCACGCAGGCAGTCAACGGCAGCGTGTTGCAGCAGTTTGTTGAGCGAGCCAGCTGTTGTTATTCACTTCCCGCCGTCGCCGTGGAAGTTCTAGAGCTGACGGAACAAGCCGATACGGATCCGGTCGCGCTGCGTGAATGCGTGGAGCGTGACCCGGCCTTAACGGCTAAGCTGCTGCGGGTGGTCAATAGCTCGCTATTTGGTCTGAATCGCGAGGTGACGAGTCTAACCCAGGCGTTGGCCTTGCTAGGCGTTAAACCACTAAAGCTATTGGTTCTGGGGTTCAGTTTGCCGAAGGCGTTGTATACCGGCATCGAGGCTGACACACTGGAGCGATTCTGGAAATTCACGCTGCTCAAAGCCGTGGCCGCCCGTGAACTCAGCAAGACATTTTGGAATTCGCCGGGAGACGAGGCTTTCACAGCCGGCTTGTTGCAGGAAATCGGTATTCTAGTGCTTGTAAAGGAGCTAGGCGACTCGTATGTCAACTTTCTCGCCCGCGTTCACGAACGCCGTGGAAACCTCATGCAGCTGGAGACCACGACACTTGGATTTGACCACGCGGTCCTGAGCGCGCGACTCCTTGATCGTTGGCAACTGCCAAGTCAAATTGTCGAGGCCGTGGCCACGCCTCTCGATATCGAACACATCGAGCGGCTGGATGCCGGGACGGCCGCACTGCCACAAACCCTGCATCTGGCAACACTCCTTGCATCGATCATCGTGAACGATCGGCACGATCTGATGGCCGAACTCGTTGACGCGGCAACGCGGTACCGGAATATCGAGGTCGACCACATCGATGGATTGCTGGACCAATTGCAGGAACAGGTCCGCGTCATGGCGGACATGTTTTCCGTCCGTTTCGAGCAACGGGAAACATTCCACGATCTGATCTTCCGAGCCCATCAACAGATGTCCGAGGCGGCGATGGAGGCCTTGCCCGAGATGATTGGCAGCCGCCGGACGCCTTCGATGGGAACCGAGCAAGAGAAGCTGTATGACGACTTGGCTCAGTATGCTCAATGCTTCCTTGATTTGACGCACGCGCGCTTGCCGAGAAGGCCGGGGGAATCGAGCGAGCGTTCCGCCGCCGAACTGGGCCCCGCTCATTCCGAAGATCCCGCCACGACCCATGCCACGGACCCCGGGCAAGACGTCTCGCAGCCCGATCTAGAGGGGCGCATCAGGGCGGCACTTTCCGTTTGCCGTACCCGCCACCACGAACTGAGTGTGATTCTGCTGGAAATCGACAAGTACGACAACCTGCCCCTCATCCATGGCGCCGAACGGATGAGGCGAGTTAGTGTCCGGATGAAACAAGCTGTTCAATCACTAGCGGACACGCCTTGCGAGTGCGTAACGGCTAATAATTCGCGTGTTTGGGTCGTGTTGCCGGGATGCGAACGCCAACAGGCCGTGAGTTTAGCCCGGTCGTTCAACCACGCCGTGCCCACCTGGCTCCGGGAACAAGGGGAGATCGACACCGTACTCTCGTTCAGTGCCGGAATTGCCGCCTTGGCCATGCCCACTCGCTCCTCTCAATCGCAAGATCTCATCCACGCCGCCGACCGCTGCCTGTTCGCCGCTCAACGAGCTGGAGGCAATCTCGTCAAGAGCGTCGATGTGCTCTAAATCAACGAATGACGTCACGCTGGCGGCCGGGGCCGTCTCACGATCGTTGAGCGATTTCGACGTGCCGCGGCTGCCTCGGCCACCGACTGTCACACTCCGAAGCTAGTATTCCGCTTCAGACGGCTAACGTGTTACCCATTCCGCAATTTGCGGATGGGTGCGTCGGTTCGTTGCAAACGCCAACGCCCCCGTATCTCACCAGATGGCGTCTCGTCCCAGATCGAACCCAATCCAGAAGATCGCCGCATCCACCACGGCGTGGCTTAGCCAAGGGGCGAGCAGAGTTCCACTCCGGGCGTAGATCCAGGCCCAAACCGCGCCGCCAATGCCCACCCCCCCTGCCATCCCATACGCCAGCAGTGAATTCCATCCCAAGAACGTGGCCAGTAGAACGACATGGTGGGCCATGAACCCCAAACTCGAGATCACGATGGATACAGGAACGCCGGCGCGGCCGCGCAACTGCCCGAAGACGAACCAGCGCCAATAATATTCTTCCAACAGCGAATGTATCAACGCATAGAACACGCCCGTAGCCGCGTATTTTCCCCAGGTATCGAGGCCAAGATCCTTGATTTTCCGAACCACCCGCGGCTGCAGAACCTGGGCATGCATGCTGGACTTAAGCCAGCAATAATACAGCAACAGCATCGCGACTAGGACCACGATACCGAATCCCAGGCCGACCGCCACCCCTTGGGCACTGGGCCGACTCCATCGCGGTTTACCATGGCCCAGGCATACCACATATACGGCAGGGAACCCAAACTGAAATACCTTGCCGCCGGCATACGCGGCCTGCTGGACGAAAGCTGGAAAATCCGCCAGCGCCACGAAATACACCATGGTTAACACCGTGGGATATGCAAGCCCGAACACCAACAACGCACCATGGAATTTCGCTCCGTACGGCATGCTCCCCTCCGTCATGGCGGTCCTCGACGACAACAATCCCCTAACGCTCGCCGCCAATAATCGCCCATTTCTGTTTGGCTACTACAGTGTTTGGCCGCCACAGAGTGCGGACAGGCCCTCTCATCGAGTTTCTTGGCGTTGTATAGTCTTGATGTTTAGCAAAGAGTAGGCACACTATATACCGGTCGCGAATGACTTTCTCCGCCGCGAGTCCGACCAACGGGAGGACGGCTTGCGTCGGGCACCGTTCCACCCGGAAAAATCCAACCGCCTGAAATATAACTTCGCCTCATGCGACATGGCGCGGATGCGCTGGCACGCTCCGCTCGCGATCCGCGTTTTCCGGACAGCGAACGCGTCTTGCCGCTCGCTCAGGAAAGTGCCACCCCGCCGAAAAATGCCGAAGTTGTTTCTGAGCCCTTCCTAGGAAGCGACAGGATCGTGAATACCGACAATGAGTTTTATCGTATCAACACGCGTGACGCGCGGCAACTAGAACGCTCGACATTCGTTCGTCAAGTGGAGCATTATTCGATGTTGCCCTCCACCAACAGCCAGGCGCTCCAACTAGCGACCGCTCGGCGCCTGAACCTCCCATTGCTTGTGTTGGCGGACGAACAAACGGCGGGGCGTGGGCGGAGCGGGAATCAATGGTGGTCCGCCCCGGGCGCTCTGACCTTCTCATTGATCCTGGAGCGTCCGGAGTCGACGGACGGCGCCAGTTGGTTACGCATTGCCTTGACCACCGGCATGGCTGTCTGCGAAGCTCTCCACCAGCTCTGCCCCGGGGTCAACGTCGCATTGAAATGGCCAAACGATGTATATGTACAGGGGCGCAAGATCTGTGGCATACTGGTTGAAAACCCGCCTCGGACAGGTCGCCGCACCGTGCTGGGGGTCGGCGTGAACGTGAACAACAGGTTGGATCACGCTCCAGCGTCCGTTCGTTCGTGGGCCACATCATTGGCCGAGGTTGCCGGTTACCCGTTCGGACTGAGTAGCGTATTGATCGAGATTCTTCGTCAACTATCGGCACATTTGGTGCTATTGCAGCATGATCCCCAGCTGTTACAACAACGTTGGGATCGATTCTGCCTGCTGGCCGGGAAAACGATTCAACTCGTGTCCGGCTCACGAAAGACAACTGGCCAATGCCTGGGAATCAACGCCGCCGGGGCTCTGTTGTTGCGGACGGGGACAGGGATCACCCCCTGTTTCAGCGGCGAGGTGGTCCAGTGGTCATGACATGGATGCCATGGAAAAGGTCAGTGCGTGACGATCAAACGCTGCGTGACGTCCTGGAGCCAATCGGCTAGCTGCACATCGAGCCGCACATCGTCACTTCCGCGCCGGCCCCGTGCCGGTGGGGCTAAAGCTTTCTGTCGTAACGCTTTGCGTTCATCCGTCGAATCAAAGTGGCGCTGTCGAACTAGACAATCACCCGATCGGGAAGTTATCCTACCCGGTCGGTACTTTCCTTGGTTGGACCTTGGTCGGACTCGTGGCGCGACATTCCTTTTGCGACAGGAATAAGAGGATGAAAGGACCGTACGAACGACTGAAATACACCATGCAAAGGGTATGGGAATGCCCCGCCTGTCATCACCATGAGCGCTCGGATGGCTCGGTGACGAGCAATTTCTGTCGTTGCCAACGCGACATCGCGCCGTCCCGGCAACGCTGCATGAAACTGATCAAGGACGGCATACGGTTGGTGCGGTGATTGGCTCACGTCGGGCATGCCACCCCGATCCGCGTGAATCCGGCGATCCAGCGAAACACGGCGGGCTGTCAGAGTCGCTGTGACGCATGCTTTCCACTTCAGTAGGCGTTTTCGCGCGACAGCACGATGGGAATGGTTCGCAAGAGGATGCGCACGTCGAGCCAGAGGGACCATTCGCGGATGTAGCGATGGTCATGGGCGACGCGCTGCCGCATTTTTTCCAGCGTATCGGTTTCGCCGCGGCAGCCGTTGACTTGAGCTAATCCCGTGATTCCCGGACGCACTTTGTGGCGCAGCATGTAGCCTTTGACCATGGCGCGAAAAAGCTCGTTGTGACACGTGGCGTGCGGTCTGGGACCGACCAGCGACATGGTGCCGCCGAGTACGTTGAAGAGTTGCGGCAGTTCGTCAAGGGACGTCTCGCGCAATATCGCTCCGATTCGCGTGACTCGGGGGTCCGTCTTCTTCGCTTGGACGATGTCCTCCTCCTTTTCCTCAACGGTCATCGACCGAAACTTCCAAACAAAAAACTCACGCCCATCCAGTCCGTAACGGCGTTGACGGAAGAACACGGGCCCCGATGTGGTTAGCTTGATGAGCATCCCAATGAGGATCATGGGAAAGGCGAAAAGTAACAACGCCACCGTGGCCAACACCACGTCCATGATGCGTTTCACCAGGCCGTCCACCCCGTAGAACGGCTGTTCAAAAACACTCACCGTCGGCAGCCCGCCGATATTGCTCCACCGGGAGTGGAGCAGTTCAAAAACGAAGAAGTCGGGAACCAGGTAGACGGTTGCCGTGGAATCCGCCAGCCGGTCCAACACGTTTCGGATCCGTTCTTCCGCTCGCATCGGAAACGTGATATAGATCAGATCCACTTCGCGGTTGCGAGCGGCTTGGACCAAGTGTTGTAAATTGCCAATGCATCGCCCCATTTGATCGGGAACTCGCGGCGTTCGAGCGGCGGGGCGATCGTCGTAGAACCCGTGCAAGCTCAGCCCCATTTCGGGACTGTTGTCGATGTTCTTGACAAGCTGAAAGGCCAGTTCGGTAACTCCCACGATGGCGTACTTGTGGCAGTTCAATCCGTGGGTCCGCAGCGCTCGCTGAATGGCCCGAATGAGGGTGCGATTAGAAGTGGTTAAAACCGCCGTGGTCACGAACCATAAGGCAACGGTGGTTCGCGCGACCTGATCCGGCAGAGACGTGGCGTAGCCCATCAATAGCAGCGCGATGAACGCGAAGCACCAGCTTGACAGGCAGCAAATGATTTCGCGTTCCAAGCCCGCCCCGCGCCAATTCCGGTACATTCCGCAAAACGCGCCGACCACGTAAAACGTGGCCACTCCCATGGCGCCGATTAACCAGAACAATTCGTCCGGCAAGGAATGGGTTGCGTGGACGGAGCCCCACAGAGCCGCCAGGATACAGCCCGCGTCGATGGCCCGAAGAATCGCGTCGCCCACTGAATAGGTGGGCCGAATAACGTGGTGGCTTCCAAGCATTCTTTTCGCCATTCAACGTGTCTCCGAATCCTCCGGCACACTGGCTGCGCTCGCGATTCCCGTTTTTTGGAGAGGGAACGCGTCTTGCCGCTCGCTCAGCCAGTCCCATCCTCCGAAAAACGACGCAGTTACTTCTAAGCCATTCCCAAATACCAACGCCCGGGGCTTAAACAGTCCGTGACCGTTCGCGCGTGCCGCTACACGGGCTGGACACGCAAAGCCCGCATGGATGCCACGGGCTGGTCCCGTGGTGGTTCACGCTCGCCGCTACACACCGGCCAGACATCCCAGTCCTGCCCGTCCGTAGCGTGGAACGTAACGGACCACGGGACGAGCCCGTGGCATTTGCACCTAGAAACGGAAGAGCCTGCCTTTTTGCAGCCCTGGCGTACCAATACAGTAAAGCCGTTTCCGACTCCCGGAAAGGATAGCTTCTTTTTACCCCTGCAAGCGATCTTTTCGCGAGCCATCAAAGAGGTCGGGCCTCTTTGTTGAGGATTTTGAAGCCTTTGAGCGAATCCTTGATGAAGCACTTCAAATTCACGAAATTGAACTGTTTCTTTCCAACCGATGCCCAATCACGACCACCTTGTTTTTCCTACGCTGGTCCACGGCGAAATGAGCCGCTTCATGGGATGGATAGGCGGCACTTACCCGATGCGGTATCATGCTCACTATCACGCCAGGGGAATGGGGCATGTCTACCAGCAGCGTTACCAGAGCTTCCCGAAAGACCACATCAAAGAGCCCCGACCCCTTTGATCCCTGCGGTGCACGACTCGGCGGATGCCACGTTGCCGTCTTTGGCTCCAAGGGCGATAATTGAACATGAGGCTACAGCACCCGAACGTAGCGTTTACGGGGCCCGACACTCAGGCACTACGGGAGGTAGGAGAGCATGAACATTGTCTTGCACGGAATGGTTCGCGGCCGAACCATCGAACTGGATCGCGACCCGGGGATCGAGGAGAATCGGGTGGTCGAAGTGATTCTGCGGACCAAGCGGTTGCCGGGGCCACCGCTTGGCTGGAAGCCGGGGAGCAGTGAAACGGCGGGGGGGATGTTGGCCGACTCGTGGACCTCCGAGGATGACCGTATACTGGAGGAAATCTACCAAGAACGTCAACGGTCCGCATTTCGGGAGGTCGCGGAATGAGCTATTTGCTCGACACCAACATCCTTTCCGCGCATTTGCGGCGTCCTTCCGGACTGCAACACCGTTTCGTGCAACACGCCGGACGGTTGTACACATCCAGCGTTGCCCTCGCTGAGTTGTACGATTGGGCGTTGCGGCGACCTGATCCCACCGCCGCTTTGGCGGCTGTGGACAAGATGCTGCTTCACGAGGTCGCCGCGATCGAGTTCGACAACGATTGGGCCAGGGAATGCGGCCGACTCCGGGGAGAACTTCGACGACAAGGGATCGGCGTGGCTGCCCTGGACCTGCTGATTGCGTCCGTCGCCTTGTTGTACGACTTGACCGTGGTCACTCACAATACGAGGGACTTTGAGAGAATCCCCGGCCTGCAGCTGGCGGACTGGCTGACGCCGTGAAAGTCTCGACCTGCTTCCGCAAGATTACTGTAACACTTCAGCCGTCTGAAGTAACGTTCTCGGAAGTGGCCCCTTATTCTTCGAGGCGGGAGACGGAGAATTGTTGAACATGGCAGTAGCTGACAAGTCTTGTTCACCCATGAGACAAGCTCACCATGGGGGTCTCGGGCGATTCTTGAACTGCATACGGCTAAAAAGATACCTCATTTTTACCCCGCAAGTACGCAAGTTTCACGATGGGGGACGACGAGCTGCACGGCCCGCAATACAATTTGGTTCCCGCTCCCAAAAGTCCCTGGGGGAGAAAAAACCTGGGTGGTCTTGTTATGCCTTCCTTGACTTCACCAGGATTGGGAACTGGATCGACAAGCTGGTATACTTGAAGTGGTTGGGAACAATAGCAACGTTCCCGGATTTCCGGTATAAATGGTCGGCGGCGGCCACGTCATGACTGTTGAACCGATTGTGTCGCGTGTGCTCGAAAACGGTATGAACCGGCAGGTGGAACGATGTTGGAAAGAGCCATGAAAAATCAGATGTCCCGGGTACTGATCTGGATGTGCGGGGTTGCCGTTGGAAGCAACGTGGCATTGCCCCGCGGGCAAGCTCAGCGAATGCAATACCCATTCTCCGCGACAATGGCCGAGAACGGCGTGGTTTTCGTCGCTGATAGCCACGCGCCCGCCATCTGGGCGTTCGAAAACGGCGAATTGGAAAAGTACTTTGAAGCATCAAAAGACTATCGAACGCCCCTGAATCGCCCGCAATGTCTGGCGCTCGATCCGGATGGCAACTTGTTGGTGGGCGATAGTGCCACCCGCGAGGTCTATCGTTTTGATGACGCGGGGAACCCCGTGCCGCTGACGGACGGAAAAATCGGAATCCCACGCGCCATCGTGGTGATGCCGGGCGGGGACCTGATGGTCACGGACCGCGAGCTGCACTGTATCTGGAAAGTCCCGGCGGACGGCGGCGTGCCAGAACGATTTGCCGCCGTGCAGGGCGTGATCGGCATGTGTGGGGACGATGACGGTAATCTGTGGGTTACCTCGGGGCGAAAGCCGAAGCTACGAAAAATCACTCCGGACGGCGAAACCAACGCCGTGGTTACCGACGGCCCCTTTCAGTTTCCACAGGAAGTGGCCATCGACGACTCCAACACCGTATTCGTCGCCGATAACTATGCCAAGACGATTTGGAAAATATCTCCAGGCCGGAAACCGGTTCCCTGGGTCGAAGGAGATCCGTTGGTGAGCCCCATCGGAGTGACCTGGACAGGGGACAAGCTGATTGTCACCGATCCACACGCCAAAGCCGTGTTTCAGGTTGATGACAGCGGGACCGTTACCCAACTGGTCCCAGCAGGCTAGTCAAAACGTGTCTATTCGGCTATCTGGAGCAAAATTCGAAGTAACCGTTCACGGGCAAGAGCCTGATATCCGCGGACGGTCGCACTTCCGTTGCACATCTTGAAGTAGCGCTTTTCAAGGCGCAAATGCCACGGGCTTGTCCCGTGGTCCGTTACGTTCCACGCTACCGATAGGCCAGGAGGGGTGTATCTGACCGGTTCGTAGTGGCGAGCGTGATCCACCACGGGACAAGCCCGTGGCATCCATGCGGGCCTTGCGTGTCCAGGCCGTGCAGCGGCACCGGTGAACGGCTCCATCCCGAGTTCTTCAGCTGGCCGCTCCTACTCGGCATACATTCCTGCCATCCGGCCGATCAAATCGGCGATGGTTTTGCGGCAGGAGGCGGGAGCAATCAGTTCGGCTTCACTCCCGAGGGCCAAGACCTTTGGAATGATCTCCAACTCGTGGGTCGCCTCTACCGTCAGTTCAATGCTACCGTCCGCCCGTCTTTTCACCTGTTGATCGGGATGCCACGGATCCTCCAAAACCCACGGAGCCGCCCGGGGGCTGACGTGGATCGTGAACGCCCGCCGCGTGCCACTGGAGAAGATCCCCAGATTGTGGCCCAAATACTGGTCGAGGTTGAATTCAGG